>NZ_VDAY01000012.1:0-155824 GCF_019584005.1 Citrobacter sp. EC_71 | reverse complement strand
CGCTCAATGTGGCAGTTACTGAAAAAGGTCCGCCATTTTATGGAAACCGCCAGCCCATTCCCCGGAGGAAAACATGGCCAGGCAAAAGTGTAGCGGTATTAGGCGCAGCTATTTAATCTTCGCGAATATGACTATTCGTCACAGCGTTAAATTAAACATTTCAATTAATGAAAAATACCTGCAAATCCTTTTAATGCTCCTGGCTAATTCTTATTGGGATCCAGGAAAAGTCTGGGTAAAAATGAGGTAAAGACACCATAATCAGACGTAACAGACTGGTTTACGGTGCATTAACCTTGAAAACACCAAGGTGATGAGTTGTTTCATTGACGTTAAATTTAATTAGCATGATCATGAGTTATGTGAACGGTCTCAGCGTCTGAACCGACCCTGCCCGCTGACCGCGTTCCCCGCAATCGCACGTAAAAACGCAAACGAAAACTGACAGCACGTTCTGCTTCTGACAAAATAGTGACATCCCCTTCGATTTAACGTAACAGACGGAATCCTCTCTCTGATGGCAGCAAAGATTATTGACGGTAAAACGATTGCGCAGCAGGTGCGCTCTGAGGTTGCTCAAAAAGTTCAGGCGCGTTTAGCGGCTGGATTACGCGCCCCAGGCCTGGCTGTTGTGCTGGTAGGTAGCAACCCGGCTTCGCAGATTTATGTCGCGAGTAAACGCAAAGCCTGTGATGAAGTGGGGTTTGTCTCCCGCTCTTATGACCTGCCTGAAACCACCAGCGAGGCGGAGCTTCTTGAGCTGATCGATACGCTCAATGCAGATACCACCATCGACGGTATCCTGGTACAACTGCCATTACCGGCAGGTATCGACAACGTTAAAGTGCTGGAGCGTATTGCACCGGATAAAGACGTAGACGGTTTCCACCCGTATAACGTTGGTCGTCTGTGTCAACGCGCGCCGCGTCTGCGTCCATGTACTCCGCGCGGGATTGTCACTCTGCTTGAGCGTTATAACATCGATACCTATGGTCTGAATGCCGTAGTGATTGGCGCCTCAAATATTGTCGGACGCCCGATGAGCATGGAGCTGCTGCTGGCTGGCTGCACCACCACGGTCACCCACCGATTCACCAAAGATCTGCGTCGCCACGTAGAACATGCGGACCTGCTGATTGTTGCTGTCGGCAAACCGGGCTTTATTCCCGGCGAGTGGATCAAAGAAGGTGCGATTGTGATTGATGTCGGCATCAACCGTCTGGAGAATGGTAAGGTTGTTGGCGATGTGGTCTTTGAAGATGCTGCCGCGCGTGCGTCATATATCACGCCGGTACCGGGCGGCGTAGGCCCAATGACTGTCGCCACACTTATCGAAAACACGCTACAGGCGTGTGTTGAATATCATGATGTAAAGGACGTTTAAGATGGCCACATTTTCACTGGGTAAACACCCTCACGTTGAACTCTGCGATTTGCTGAAGCTGGAAGGCTGGAGCGAAAGCGGCGCCCAGGCAAAGATTGCTATTGGCGAAGGTTTAGTGAAGGTCGATGGCGCTGTTGAAACGCGCAAACGCTGTAAAATCGTTGCCGGACAGACCGTCAGCTTTGAAGGCCACAGCATTAACGTCGTGGCGTGATCCCGAGTGCCGGATGAGGTTAACGACGCATCCGGCCTACCGATCATTCCATCGTAGGCCGGATAAGGCGTTAGACGCCATCCGGCAATAGAGAGTTACTTACGACGCCAGGTGGTGCCCTGCGGGCCATCTTCCAACACGATGCCCATCTCGTTGAGACGGTCACGCGCGGCGTCAGCTGCCGCCCAGTCTTTGGCCTTACGCGCGTCCAGACGCTGCTGAATTAACGCTTCAATTTCGGCGACTTCACCGTCATCCGCCTGCGCGCCGCTTTGCAGGAACGCTTCCGGATCCTGTTCCAGCAGGCCCAGCACGCTGGAGAGCTTGCGCAGATGCGCAGCCATACCGTTAGCCGCCACCATATCTTCACCCTTCAGGCGGTTAACTTCACGCGCCATATCAAACAGCACGGAGTAAGCTTCCGGCGTGTTGAAGTCATCGTCCATCGCTTCAATGAAACGCGCTTCAAAGTCCTTGCCACCCGCAGGGGCAACGGATTTGTCGGTACCACGCAGCGCGGTGTACAGACGTTCCAGCGCGGAACGCGCTTGTTTCAGGTTCTCTTCGCTGTAGTTCAACTGGCTACGGTAATGACCCGACATCAGGAAGTAGCGAATGGTTTCGGCGTCGTAGTATTTCAGCACGTCGCGTACGGTAAAGAAGTTGCCCAGCGATTTGGACATTTTCTCGCGATCAACCATCACCATCCCGGAGTGCATCCAGTAGTTCACGTATTCGCCATCGTGCGCACAGGTGGACTGCGCGATTTCGTTTTCATGGTGCGGGAACATCAGGTCCGAGCCACCGCCATGAATATCGAAATGATTGCCCAGCTGTTTGCAGTTCATCGCCGAACACTCGATGTGCCAACCCGGACGACCTGCGCCCCATGGAGACGGCCAGCTCGGTTCGCCCTCTTTGGACATTTTCCACAGCACGAAGTCCATCGGGTTGCGCTTCACGTCAACCACGTCAACGCGAGCGCCCGCCTGCAGCTGATCCAGATCCTGGCGTGACAGCTGACCGTAGTTCGGGTCAGTCGGAACGTCGAACATCACGTCGCCGTTATCGGCAACATAAGCGTGACCTTTGGCAATCAGCTGTTCGGTGATCTCAATAATCTCGGCGATATGGTGCGTAGCGCGAGGTTCCAGATCCGGGCGCAGAATATTCAGCGCATCGAAATCGCTATGCATTTCCGCAATCATACGATCAACCAACGCGACAAAGCTCTCGCCGTTTTCATTTGCGCGCTTGATGATTTTGTCGTCGATATCGGTAATGTTACGCACATATTTCAGCTTATAGCCGAGGAAGCGCAGATAACGCGCAACGACATCGAAAGAAACGAAAGTACGTCCGTGGCCAATATGACAGAGATCGTAAACGGTAATACCACACACGTACATGCCGACTTCCCCGGCATGAATAGGTTTGAATTCCTCTTTTTGGCGCGTCAGTGTATTAAAGATTTTTAACATCGAAGATTCCGTGTAGACGTGTGTGGATAGTAAAGTCTGTATAATACCCATAATTTAGACCGGAAGCAGCACACTTTGCGAGGTGATCGCAGCTTGCGGTTATGCTATAACACACCCCTAACTCTGACCCTTGACAGGGTCGAAGCACCAATCTATCGGAACAGGATGCAAAAATGGTTACTTTCCACACTAATCACGGCGATATCGTAATCAAAACGTTTGATGATAAAGCGCCTGAAACAGTTAAAAACTTCCTGGACTACTGCCGCGAAGGTTTTTATAACAACACCATTTTCCACCGTGTTATTAACGGTTTCATGATCCAGGGCGGTGGTTTCGAGCCAGGCATGAAGCAAAAAGCCACGAAAGAAGCGATCAAAAACGAAGCGAACAACGGTCTGAAAAACACCCGCGGTACGCTGGCAATGGCGCGTACTCAGGCTCCGCACTCCGCAACCGCACAGTTCTTCATCAACGTTGCTGACAATGACTTCCTGAACTTCTCCGGCGAAAGCATGCAGGGTTGGGGTTACTGCGTGTTTGCTGAAGTTGTTGAAGGCATGGACGTGGTTGATAAAATCAAAGGCGTTTCCACTGGTCGCAGCGGTATGCATCAGGATGTGCCTAAAGAAGACGTCATCATCGAAAACGTGACCGTCAGCGAGTAATCGTGGCGACACTGTTTATTGCAGATCTTCACCTCTGCACAGAAGAACCGGCGATCACCGCCGGTTTTCTGCGTTTTTTAGCCGGTGATGCGCGACAAGCCGATGCGCTGTACATTCTCGGCGACCTGTTCGAAGCCTGGATTGGCGACGACGGCCCTAATCCGCTGCATCATCAAATAGCCGCAGCGATAAAAGCACTGGTTGATTCCGGCGTTCCCTGCTTTTTTATTCACGGCAACCGTGATTTTCTGCTCGGCAAACGTTTTGCCCGTGAGAGCGGCATGACCTTACTGCCCGAAGAGAAAGTGCTCGACCTGTATGGTCGCAAGGTACTGATCATGCATGGCGACACGTTATGCACCGATGACGCCGGCTATCAGGCGTTTCGCGCAAAAGTGCATCAATCCTGGTTACAAAAACTATTCCTCGCCCTGCCATTATTCATTCGCCAACGTATTGCCGCGAAAATGCGCGCCAACAGCAAAGCAGCCAACAGCAGTAAGTCGCTGGAGATCATGGATGTGAATCAGCAGGCCGTTATTGCCGAGCTGGAAAATCATCAGGTCCAGTGGTTAATTCACGGTCATACCCACCGTCCGGCAGTACACGAACTTACGGCCAATGGGCAACCCGCCTTCCGCGTAGTATTAGGCGCCTGGCACAGCGAAGGTTCGATGATCAAAGTCACACCACACGACGTTGAACTGATCGCATTTCCATTTTAACTCCCCCGTCAAAACGCTTGCTACACAGGCTACGCAATCGTTTTCCTTGACGGTGAATTATGCTATTCTCTGTGGCCTCAAAAGTCGAGTGTAGTGCACCACAGGAGTTTTCAGACGCATGTCTTCCCGCAATAATCCGGCGCGTGTCGCCATCGTGATGGGGTCCAAAAGCGACTGGGCTACCATGCAGTTCGCCGCCGAAATCTTCGAAATGCTGGACGTTCCACATCATGTTGAGGTCGTCTCTGCTCACCGTACCCCAGACAAACTGTTCAGTTTCGCCGAAGGCGCTGAAGAGAACGGTTATCAGGTGATTATCGCCGGTGCCGGTGGTGCTGCACATTTGCCTGGTATGATTGCGGCGAAAACGCTGGTGCCTGTTTTAGGCGTTCCGGTACAAAGCGCAGCGTTGAGCGGCGTAGACAGTCTCTACTCCATCGTACAGATGCCTCGCGGTATTCCGGTGGGCACGTTGGCGATCGGCAAAGCGGGCGCGGCCAATGCGGCCCTGCTGGCCGCGCAAATTCTGGCAACACACGACAAAGAATTGCATCAGCGTCTGGCTGAGTGGCGTAAAGCGCAAACCGACGAGGTGCTGGAGAACCCGGACCCGCGAGGTGTCGCATGAAGCAGGTCTGCGTACTCGGCAATGGTCAGCTAGGACGCATGTTGCGTCAGGCCGGTGAGCCGCTGGGGATTGCGGTCTGGCCCGTCGGGCTGGACGCCGAACCCGCTGCCGTTCCTTTTCAACAAAGCGTGATCACCGCTGAGATTGAGCGCTGGCCGGAAACGGCGCTCACCCGCGAACTGGCGCGTCATCCGGCGTTTGTTAACCGCGACGTCTTCCCGATTATTGCTGACCGTCTGACGCAAAAACAGCTTTTTGACAAACTCAACCTGGCGACTGCGCCATGGCAACTGCTGGCGGATAAAAGCGAATGGTCTGCGGTGTTCGACAAACTCGGCGAGTTGGCGATTGTGAAGCGTCGCGTCGGCGGCTACGACGGTCGTGGACAGTGGCGTTTACGCGCAAATGAAACCGCACAACTGCCAGACGACTGCTACGGCGAGTGCATTGTCGAGCGAGGAATCAACTTCTCCGGTGAAGTCTCGCTGGTTGGCGCGCGTGCGCACGACGGCAGCACCGTCTTCTATCCGTTGACCCATAACCTGCATCAGGACGGCATTCTGCGCACCAGCGTGGTATTTCCGCAGGCTAACGCTAAACAACAGGCGCAGGCCGAAGCGATGCTCTCTGCCATCATGCAGGAGCTGGGCTATGTCGGTGTGATGGCGATGGAGTGTTTCATCACCCCGGAAGGTCTGCTGATTAATGAACTGGCTCCGCGCGTGCACAACAGCGGGCACTGGACGCAAAACGGCGCCAGCATCAGCCAGTTTGAACTGCATCTGCGCGCCATTACCGGCCTGCCGCTGCCGACGCCGGTGGTGAACAATTCTTCGGTGATGGTAAACCTGATCGGCAGCGACCTGAACTACGACTGGCTGAAGCTGCCGCTGGTGCATCTGCACTGGTATGACAAAGAGGTACGCGAAGGGCGTAAGGTGGGACACCTGAACCTGAGCGACAGCGATACCGCGCGCCTTAGCGCCACGCTGGAAGCGCTCATTCCCCTGCTGCCGCCGGAATATGCCAGCGGTATCATCTGGGCGCAGTCAAAGCTGAAATAAGCCATTAATGCCGGGGAGTTGATTTTATCCTTCCCCGGCCCCTCTTCTGGCGCGTAAAATCCCCTCCATTGCTGTTTTGTATTCTCAGGATCAAATATGAACGATGGAACGGACTATCGCGCGATTCTGCTCGCCGGTACGCCTATTATCGATGTACGCGCCCCCGTCGAATTTCAACAAGGCGCGATGCCGGGCGCAGTCAATCTCCCCTTAATGAACGATGACGAACGCGCCGCCGTCGGTACCTGTTATAAACGTCAGGGGCCTGAGGCTGCCCTGGAATTGGGCCATCAACTGGTCTCGGGTGAAACCCGCCAACAGCGCATGTACGCCTGGCAGGATGCCTGTCGTCAACACCCAAAAGGATATTTATGCTGCGCGCGCGGCGGTCAGCGTTCGCATATTGTGCAGCAGTGGCTGCACGAGTCCGGCATTGACTATCCGCTGATACAGGGCGGTTATAAGGCTCTGCGCCAGGCGGTCATACGGATAACGGAAGAATTGGTGCAAAAACCGATCGTCTTAATTGGCGGCTGTACCGGGAACGGTAAAACGCAATTGGTACAACAGCAGCCGAACGGTGTGGATCTCGAAGGACTGGCGCACCATCGTGGTTCCTCGTTTGGACGTACCGTGGAACCGCAGCTGAGCCAGGCGAGTTTTGAAAACCTGCTGGCGGTCGAAATGCTCAAAACGGACAGCCGACAGGATTTGCGCCAGTGGGTGCTGGAAGATGAAGGCCGGATGATCGGTGCTAACCATCTGCCCGAATGCCTGCGCGAGCGCATGACCGAGGCATCCATTGCGGTAGTGGACGATCCTTTTGAGCTGCGTCTGGAGCGCCTGCGCGAGGAATATTTCGTGCGCATGCACCACGATTTTACCCACGCTTATGGTGAGAGCCAGGGCTGGCAGGAATACAGTGAGTATCTGCACCACGGCCTGTTCGCTATTCGCCGTCGTCTGGGGTTACAGCGTTTTGCCGAGCTGACCGCCCTGCTTGACGTGGCTCTGCGCGAACAGCAGTCGACGGGCTGTACCGACGCTCACATGGGCTGGCTGGTGCCGTTACTCAACGAGTATTATGACCCGATGTATCGCTATCAACTGGAAAAGAAAGCCGCGAAAATCGTCTTTCGCGGCACATGGCAGGACGTGGCCGGATGGCTTAACGCGCAGTGATCAGTGTCTGTCGCGCTTATCCGCGCGTTTTGCCAGCCAGTCGCCCAGCACCTGGACAACCTGCACCAGAATAATCAGCGCGACAACGGTGACGATCATGACCTGGGTTTCATAGCGGTAATAACCAAAGCGAATCGCCAGGTCACCTACCCCGCCGCCGCCGACAATCCCGGCCATCGCCGAGTAACCGATCAGGCTCACCAGCGTGATCGTCAGCCCACGCAGCAGTCCCGCGCTCGCCTCAGGTAACAGAACGGTGCAAATGATGCGCATCGGGCTGGCACCAAAAGCTTCCGCCGCCTCAATAATGCCTTTATCCACTTCACGTAGCGCGCTATCCACCAGCCGGGCATAAAAAGCAATCGCCGCCACCGACAGCGGGACCGATGCCGCAATCGGCCCGATGGTGTTCCCGAGCAAAAACTGGGTGAGCGGTAGCAGCAGCACCAGCAGGATCACAAACGGTACCGAGCGGATAATATTCACCAGCACGGAGCTGAGCAGATACACAAAACGGTTCTGCCAGAATAAATGCCGGTCGGTGACGAAAATAAGAAAACCGAGCGGCAAACCGCCAATAATCGCCAGCACCGTTGAGATGCTCAACATCTGGAAGGTTTCATTAAACGCCAGCGTCAAATCAGGCAATAAATCATCCACGAATCACCTCCACTTGAGCAGTACGTTGACGAATATGTTCCACGGCGACATCCACCGCAGAAGGGTTATGCGGCGCGGTCAGTTGCACCACCAGAATCCCCAGCGCGCGTTCGCCGATATATTCAATTTTGCCGTGCAGAATGTTCACCGCCACGCCAAATTTAACGGCAACTTCTGACAGCACAGGCTGTTCCGCCGAATCGCCGATAAAAAGAATTTTTAGCAACTGGCCGGGAAGATGCTGGCGCAGACGTTCAGGTAACGTCAGATTGAGGGTATGCGACACCAGTTGCTGGGTGAAGGCATGCTGCGGGTGAGCAAAAACGTCAAACACCTCACCGGACTCCACCACCTTGCCGCCTGACATCACCGCCACGCGATCGCAAATCGATTTGATCACGTTCATCTCGTGAGTGATCAGCACGATCGTGATCCCCAACTGTTGGTTGATCTGCTTAAGCAACGCCAGAATCGTGGCCGAGGTTTCGAGATCTAACGCGGAAGTGGGTTCATCACACAGTAACACATCCGGGTGATTGGCAATCGCACGGGCAATGCCCACGCGCTGCTTCTGACCACCGCTGAGCTGAACCGGAAAACGGTTCGCCTTATCAGACAGTCCGACCAGCGCCAGAATCTCCGTGACGCGTGGAGCAATCTTGCTGCGTTCCCATCCGGCAGCCTTCAGGCTAAAGGCAACGTTTTGCGCCACGGTGCGAGTATGCATCAGATTAAAGTGCTGAAAAATCATGCCAATGCGCTGACGCGCTTTACGTAACTGCGTTCCTTCCAGCGCAGAAATTTCTACGCCGTTTACCTTCACGCTTCCCTGGCTCGGACGCGTTAAAGCGTTCAAGGTGCGTAGTAGCGTACTTTTCCCCGCGCCGCTGGTTCCGACAATACCAAATATCTCGCCCGCGCCAATGTGCAAGCTGACATCATCAACCGCCCGGGTTGAGGGTCCACGGCCTGCGGTAAAATCCACGCAAACCTTTTCTATCTCAATCATATCCACCTCAGAAATGCGAAAAGGGCAGTCGCCGCTGCCCCTGTTAACCCTTGCATGCAGCGATTATTGGGCTGCCGACATCCATTCCGGTTTCTGGAAGGCGCTGTAGATGTTTTGCGGATCGTCGATCACCGCGCGATACGCCGGGGACTTCACCGCTTCAACAATATCTTTCGCGAACGGTTTATCCGCATCTTCACTGCGTACCGCAATGATATTTTTCAGATTTTCGTCCAGATGCTCTTGCTTGATGGCGCTGGAAAGATCCAGTTTTGCCGCCACGGCAAAGTTACCGTTGACCAGCGCGCCGGTCACACCGTCCAAAGTGCGCGGTAGTTGTGCCGCTTCCAGGGGTTTAAACACCAGCCCTTTCGGGTTGCTGGCGATATCACGCTCGGAGGCTTTCGTGGGATCGATATTGTCTTTGATGGTGATAAGACCAATGGATTGCAGGAAACGCAGACCGCGGGCCAGGTTGGTCGGATCGTTGGACAGCGTGATCACATCCCCTTTTTTTAACTCATCCAGGCTTTTGATTTTGTGCGAGTAAAACCCCATCCCAGCCGTCGGGACCACAATCAGCTTGCTCAGCTTTAGCCCTTTATCGGCGGTGAATTTGTCAAAATAGAGCGAGTGCTGGAACAGGTTGGCATCAATGCTGCCGTTGGAAAGCGCCATATTCGGCTGCACGTAGTCGCTGAATTCGCGCACCACCACCTTGTAACCTTTCTCTTTCAGCGTAGGGGCAATGGCCTGTTTCACCATATCGCCGTACGGCCCAGGCGCGACGCCAAACACGATGGTATGCGGGTCACTGTTCGCATGAGCAAATTGTAAGCCGCAGGCCAGTAACAGCGCCCCGGTCGCGACGCGTAAACTCTGACGCAATCCCATATTTTCTCCATTTTAACGTTGTGGTGTCATGTCTCACGCCGTTCATGCGGCGTTGTTCTCGTTGGCCTGATAACAGGCAGATTTCTAACATGACACAGATCACAACCCGCTGTCCTTGAAATTATTTCATGATGTTGCGAAGTATGTCGTTGAATGTGCAAGGAAGGTGCTTATGCGTTTTTCGGCAAGGGAGAGTAAAAAACCGGATAACGCCCTGGTTACCCGGCTTTGGAAGGAAAATTGACTTAGAAGTCGTAACGCAAACGCACCAGGTTCATATCGCCCAGGTTGTCGGTGCTGGAGGTAAAGACGTGTTCGTAATCCACACGGAAACCGTAATCCAGCTGGAAGCTGATACCCACACCGTTGTCGGTACGCAGATAGTTACGACCATTCACGTACTCGATACGATCGCCCATAAAGTAAGGCTGAACAGATTTCAGCGCATACTGACCAACCGGGAAGGTGTAACCTGCGAAGTATTCCAGACCCCATGCATCACCGGCAAAGTAGTCGTTAACCGAAACTTTTTTGGTGGTCATGAAGTTTTGATACCAGCCGCCGCCCATTGAGAAGGTCCAGTTGTCCGGTTTCCAGCTCAGTGCGGTACCGACGATGTTTTGATCGTAGGTTTTGTTGCCGTCGCCGCGCATTTCCGCACGGGTATAGTTCCACGCGGTGCCCCAGGTCAGGTCATCGGTGATGTGATAATCCACACCCAACGAGCCGCCGCCTTTACGCTTGTAGCGCAGGCCGTTGTTCGGGTTGTAATCATCGCTGAACAAATAAGATGCATAGAGATCAACATCACCCACCGTTTTCTTATACTTCAGCGATTTACGTGTACGATAGGAACCGTCATAGTCGCCATTGATACCGTTACCTGGCGCCTGACCGATCATATCGTAGTCCCAGATATCCGTTTTCGCCCCGACCACGTCATAGTAAATGCTGTTCTGTTGACCGAAGGTCAGCGTACCCCAGGTCGCGCTCTTCAGACCGGTGTACAGCATACGACGCGTGGTGTCGTTGGCGCCGTCAGCGTAGTGATTATCCCAGTTGAACATGGCCGGGAAGTTAACGCCCAGCTCGTAGTAGCTCACCCAACTGATGTCATCAAACAGATAGTAGTCTGCGGCGAAGCGGAAACGGGTCCCGCCGTCGAAACCATTACGTTTGTAGCCATTCTTACCATCGTCACCGGCCATATTCTGGAACTGCGGACGAATACTACCGCCGACGGTGAAGTTAAGACGGCTTAGCGGATCGCCCGCCTGCGGATCTTGTTTCAGGACCGTGATTTCCGCCTGGGAAGCGAAAGTCGTTAATGCCACTGCTGCGCCGATCGATACCGCCAGCGCCGTTTTTTTTATAGTCATTATTTGTACCTTGATAGATAGCCTGCCAATTATTCAGCATACAAATATTAACGTTTATTAATACACTCGTGTTGTCGGGTTTTTATTGTTCTGTGCTGTTAAATATCAAGGAGTTATCAATTTGTGCTACATAGATAAAAAAACGCACCGATTTAAAAACCGGTGCGTAATCATCACTGACAGGAATTAACTACTGAACTGACGGAACAGCGCTTTACCTTTTAGCAGACGTGAACCGAGCCATCCGCCGCATAGAGAGAGGAGCAATGCCCCACAAAGCGGCAACACAACCCACAGCCGCCAGTCTGGCTCCCACGGGAAATCAAATACGCGGGTTTGCAATACCGCCAGCGCGGTTTCCGCACCGATGGCCGCCACCAGCCCGGCGACCATCCCGAGCATGGCGAACTCGCACCACAGCGTAGTACGCAGCAATTTCTTGCCTGCTCCCAGCGTGCGCCAGACCACCAGTTCCTGATGACGTTGACGCATCCCCACCTGAACCTGTGCCAACAGCAACAACATGCCACAGGCGGTAACCAGCACCACCATCACCTCCAGCGCCCTACTTACCTGCTCCAGCACCTGGCCCACCTGTTTGAGGATGGCGCCTATATCCAGCAGGCTGATGGTCGGGAATTCGCGGTTAAGCTGCGTCAACATGCCGTTGCCGTTCTCCCAACGAAAGCTGGTTAACCAGCTCTGGGGCTGATCGTCCAGCGCCCCGGAAGGGAAAATAAAGAAGAAGTTAGGCCGCAGGCTTTCCCAGTCCACTTTACGCAGGCTGCTGACCGTGGCGCTGAAATCCTGGGTATCGCCCATAAAGGTCACCCGATCGCCGAGCTTCACGTTTAACCGCTTCGCCAACCCTTCTTCCATCGATACTTCACCCGCTTTTGGCGGCCAGCTTCCGGCAGTTATCGGGTTATGATCTGGTCGGGTATCCTGCCAGGTCAGATTAAGCTCACGGTTAAGCGCCTCATCCTGATTGCCTTCGGTCGGCTTATCGTTAATGGCTGTCAGACGCGCCCGTACAATCGGATAGAACGATTCCGGGATCACCTGATGTTCCGACAAGAATGACTTCAGCGGTACAACCTGCTCACTGGCAATGTTGATCAAGAAATAATTGGGACTTTCTGGCGGCATTTGCTGCTGCCAACGGTCAAGCAGATCGCCACGCAGCACCAGCAGCAACGCCAGCAGCATAAAGGAAAGTGAAAATGCCGACAGCTGGCTGAGCGTTGACCACGGCTGGCGCAACAGTCGACTGACCGCCAAACGCAACGGCAGCGAGGTGAGCGTCAGACCACGCAGCACATTGAGCAGCATCCAGCCGAGCACGCCGCACACCAGCGCCAGTACCACCGCCCCGGCCAGCACGGCCCATAACAGCAGGCTTCCCCCCATCAGTCCAGCGAGCAGGACGACCACAACGACCAATACTACCGGCAAATAAAACTTCAGCGGCCAGACGTTTGCCACCACGTCACGGCGTAACACACGTAGCGGCTGCGTCGCCAGCAGTAGCCGATAAGGACGCAACCCGACCAACAGCGAAATTACCGTCATGGTGCCTAAGGCCCACAGCCACGGCCAGGGGCTGGCGGGCGGCAGCTCGCCGGGCAGGACCGGCTTGAGTAACACCACCAGTGCGTGCTCAAACAACAGCCCAAAAAGCCCACCGGTAACACCAGACAGCGCCAGCACCATCATCCATTGACCAACAATCAGCCTACGCAGTTGCGCTCTGCCCGCGCCGAGGGTTTTCAGTATAGCCACCAGATCGTAACGGCTGCGGCAATAATGGCTCATCGCCACAGCAACCGCGGCGACCGCCAGCAGCAGCGTTAACAGCGCCGACAACAGCAGGAACTGTTGCGAACGCTCCAGAGATTTCCCCAGCGCGCCTTCATCCTGCTCCAGCCCGTACCAGCGCTGTTCAGGCTTTAGCTGCGGCAACAGCCATTTTTCGTACGCGTCCAGTTGCTGCGGCGTTCCGCCAAATTTATAGCGCCAGGTCACGCGGCTTCCCGGCTGGACCGCCGCCGTTTTTTCGACATCCGCCATGCTCATCATCAGGCGCGGTGCTATCTGGAACGGATTAAAACCGGAGTCCGGCTCCTGCACCACTTCTCCAGCGATGCGCAGCGTGGCATCACCGACGTCAATAGAATCACCGATTTTTAGATTGAGCAGCGCCATCAGGCGCGGGGCCAGCAACACCATGCCCGGCTGTGGTTTCAACCCCGGTGGATTAGTTTGTAACGTGCCGTACATCGGATACACGTCATCTACCGCTTTGACGTTCGCCAGTTGCGGCGTGTCATGGGCAAAAGTCATGGTCGCAAAAGTCAGTTGCTCGCCGACTTTCAAACCCCGCTGCCGCGCCTCGTCAATCCATGCTTTCGGCACGGTGCGTGAACTTTGCAGCGCACGATCTCCCGCCATAAACTCGCGGCTTTGCTGGCTCAACCCTTTTTCCATACGGTCGCTGATATTCCCCAGCGCCAGAACGCAGGCCACCGCCAGGCTCAGCGCCAGCCAGACAATCAGTAGTGAAGGCGAGCGCCATTCGCGCCAGAACCAGCGTGCAATCATGCCTCCTCCTGCAACTGTCCATTCACCAGACGTAAGCGCCTGTCGCAACGCGCCGCCAACTGCGGGTCATGCGTCACCAGAATCAGGGTGGTGCCGTGTTCCCGGTTCAGAGAAAACAACAGGTCGGCTATTTTGTCTCCGGTCTGGCGATCGAGGTTGCCTGTCGGCTCATCGGCAAACAGCACATCCGGACGCCCGTTAAATGCCCGCGCCAGCGCCACGCGCTGCTGTTCCCCGCCGGAAAGCTGGGCCGGAAGATGATCCAGACGTTTTCCCAGCCCAAGTTGCTCGAGCAACGTTTTTGCCCCGTCGCGGCTTTTTCCGCTGTTTTCACCACGCAACAGCGCGGGCAGTTCGACGTTTTCCAGTGCGTTCAGGGTCGGGATTAACATGAATGACTGGAAAACGAATCCCACATGTTTTGCCCGCAGCTGCGCCCGGGCTTCTTCATCCATGGTATGTAGCGCCAGCCCCACCAGACTCACTTCACCGCTGGAACCATCGTCCAGCCCGGCGAGGATCGCCAGCAACGTGGATTTTCCCGATCCCGACTCGCCAATCAGCGCAATGGTCTCGGCGCGTTTGACAACCAGTTCAACTCCGGTAAGGATGGATAGCTCATGATCACCCTGACCGACGGATTTCTTAAGATGATGAACTTCAACAATGTTTTCCGCTGGCATTGGCCTTTCCTGTTCCTGGTCCTGTTAACTTTCCGCGCCGCCGCTGCGGACACGTTATTAATTCTGGGTGACAGCCTGAGCGCCGGATACCGTATGTCCGCCAGCGCCGCGTGGCCTGCGCTACTTAATGATAAATGGCAAACCAAAACGCCAGTGGTGAATGCCAGCATTAGCGGCGACACCTCGCAGCAGGGCCTGGCCCGTCTGCCTGCATTACTCAAGCAGCACCAGCCGCGTTGGGTACTGGTCGAACTTGGCGGCAACGATGGCCTGCGGGGCTTTGCGCCTGCGCAAACCGAACAAACCCTGCGCACGATTTTGCAGGACGTGAAAGCGGCAAATGCCGAACCGCTATTAATGCAAATTCGTCTGCCGGCAAACTACGGTCGCCGTTATAATGAAACCTTTAGCGCGATTTATCCAAAGCTCGCCAAGGAGTTTGATATCCCTCTGCTGCCCTTTTTTATGGAAGAGGTGTATCTGAAACCCCAGTGGATGCAGGATGATGGTATTCATCCTAATCGTGACGCCCAGCCGTTTATTGCCGACTGGATGGCGCAACATCTCACTCCTCTAGTTAATCACGACTCGTAATTCAACGGAGATCCCGACAGGTAAAGTTATGCAAAAATCGGTCTTAATAACAGGATGTTCCAGCGGAATCGGCCTGGAAAGCGCGCTTGAGCTAAAGCGCCAGGGTTTTCAAATTCTGGCTGGCTGCCGCAAACCTGACGATGTCGCGCGTATGAACAGCATGGGATTCACCGGCGTATTGCTGGATCTGGATTCACCCGAAAGCGTGGATCGCGCCGCCGATGAGGTGATCGCCCTGACCGATAATCGTTTATATGGGATCTTTAACAACGCCGGATACGGCGTCTACGGCCCACTGCCCACGATTAGCCGTGAGCAGATGGAGCAGCAGTTTTCCGCCAACTTCTTTGGCGCACATCAGCTTACCATGCGCCTGTTGCCCGCCATGCAACCTCACGGCGAAGGGCGCATCGTGATGACCTCCTCGGTAATGGGATTGATCTCAACGCCGGGACGTGGTGCCTATGCCGCCAGTAAATATGCGCTGGAAGCCTGGTCCGACGCGCTGCGTATGGAGCTGCGTCACAGTGGGATTAAGGTCAGCCTGATTGAACCAGGCCCCATCCGCACCCGCTTTACCGAAAACGTTAACCAGACGCAGAGCGATGCCCCCGTCGAAAACCCCGGCATTGCCGCGCGGTTTACGCTGGAACCACAAGCGGTTGTCGCCAAAGTGCGTCACGCATTTGAGAGCGACAAACCGAAGCTACGTTATCCGGTTACGCTGGTGACCTGGGCAGTTATGCTGCTTAAACGCCTGCTGCCAGGCCGCATAATGGACAAAATTTTACAGGGTTGAGTTGAAGCTCGCGCGTCAGCCCCCATGTAACAAGAAATCGACAAAAGAGAGTAACTCCATGTCCACACAGAATATTGTTAATATTAATGAATCGAACCTGCAGCAGACCCTTGAACAGTCGATGACCACGCCGGTCCTGTTCTATTTTTGGTCTGAGCGCAGCCAGCATTGTCTGCAATTAACGCCGGTGCTGGAGAGCCTTGCCGCCCAGTATAATGGTCAGTTTATTCTCGCTAAACTCGACTGCGACGCCGAACAGATGATCGCCTCCCAGTTTGGTCTGCGCGCGATCCCTACGGTTTATCTGTTCCAGAACGGTCAGCCGGTAGATGGTTTCCAGGGTCCGCAGCCGGAAGAGGTTATTCGTGCGCTGCTGGAGAAAGTGCTGCCGAGCGAAGAAGAGCTGAAAGCACGCCAGGCTATCGAGTTTATCGAAGCCGGTAATCACGCGGATGCGTTGCCGCTGCTGAAAGAAGCCTGGCAACTCTCCAACCAGAGCAGCGAAATCGGCCTGCTGCTGGCGGAAACGCAAATCGCCCTCAATCGTTCTGACGATGCCGAAGCGGTGCTGAAAACAATTCCATTGCAGGATCAGGATACCCGTTATCAGGGGCTGGTCGCACAGATTGAACTGCTGAAGCAGGCGGCGGATACGCCGGAAATCCAACAGTTGCAGCAACAGGTTGCCAGCAACCCGCAGGATGCCGCGCTGGCCACGCAATTAGCCATCCAACTCCATCAGGTCGGACGTAACGAAGAATCGCTGGAATTGCTGTTCAGCCACCTGAAGAAAGATCTTACGGCTGCCGACGGTCAGGCGCGTAAGACCTTCCAGGAGATCCTTGCCGCACTGGGAACCGGCGATGCGCTGGCTTCGAAATACCGCCGCCAGCTGTACGCGCTGCTGTACTAATCCGTTTGATTTGGCCCGATGGTGCTTGCGCTTATCGGGCCTGGAAATTCAACAAATACCGCTCCCTCCGGCATCACATCACGTCTTCTTCAAATGCGTTACGACTAATTGGTGGCGTGAATTATAGAACTTCCGATAGGTCAGGTAGCAGGCAATAATGGTTGACAGGCTGGCGGTCGAAAGCAGCATAAACGTCACCATAATCTGATACTTAATCGCTTTTACCGGGTCAATACCGGCAAAAATCAACCCAGACATCATCCCCGGTAAACTCACCAATCCCACGGTCTTGGCAGAATCGATCGTCGGGATCAGCGAGGCGCGAATGCTGTCGCGAATCAGCGGCGCGGAGGCCACCTTCGGCGTCGCGCCGAGGCTGAGCTTTTCCTGGATTTGCTGCTGTTCACTGTTAAATCGCTGCCCCAGATTGTTGTAACACAGCCCCACCGCCACCATCGCATTACCTGCAATCATCCCGGAAATTGGAATAACCTGCATCGGCGTGAACTCAATAGAGCCGGACAACACCAGTACCGACAGCGTCAACCCCGCCCCAACCGTAATGGCAATAAACGACGAGAGAAAAGCGTTATCAATATATTTACTGCGTTTTTGCGCGTTATAGGCGGCGTTAAAACAGATAAACAGCACCATCAATAAGGTCAGAATGCTGTGATTGACGCCGAAAATATATTTCAGTACATAGCCGACGATAATAAGCTGAACCACAGCCCGGCAAACGCTCCAGAGAATATCTTTTTCCAGCGCCAGTTTTTCTTTGTTACTGATCAGTATGGCGACCACCACCAGCATCATCGCTAACGCCAGTGATTCATTGGTAATATTATGCTCGTTCATTGCTGACTTCCTGCATTTCTCCGGCGTGCGGTTGAAGAGTGATGACATTATCCGCGTGATTAATCTCATCTTTATCGTGCGTCACCCACAGCACGGCAATATTCTTGTCGCGAACATAGTGGTGAATTAATTCATTCACGTTACGTTTGTTGGACTCATCCAGTGCGCTGGTGATTTCATCAAGCAGCAGGATTTTGGGCAGAAACTGTAAATTACGAATTAACGAGACGCGCTGCTTTTCGCCGCCGGACAGTTCATTGATCCCTTTTTTGAGAATACTTTCGGGCAACTCAAAACGGGCCAGGTCTTCCAGAAACACATCCGGTTCCGGGCGTTTATCGCGGATTTGCCAGGGAAAAATGAGGTTGTCGTAGACGGTGTCACCAAACAAAGCGGGCGTTTGCGCGCAATAAGAGACCTGCTGGCGATAAGCTTCAGGCTTAAGCGTTGATATCTCCTTACCCTCAAAAAGGATTTCACCGGAACTCGGACTAATTAACGACGCCACAATTTTCAGTAACGTACTTTTACCGCAGCCGGACTGACCGGTAATCAGCTTAAATTCTCCGGCATCGAGATTAAAACAGATGTTATTGAGAACCTGCGTCGCCCCCGCCTGCCAGGCGACATTTTTCAACTGAAGCAAAATGCTGCTTTCTTCCATTATCGATCCTTTTTTACCTCTTTCGTGCAGACAGTCTATACCCAAAATAATTCGAGTTGCATGAAGGCGGCAAGTGAGTAAATCCCCAGTCACATAGCTAGCTATGTGACTGGAGTGAACGAACGTAGCTAACGCACATGCAGCTTGAAGTATGAAGGGTATATTCCTGTAATTTATTATAGGGGAGCCACCTTGATTAATCGGGTATAATTTGACTAATGAGGCAGTAAAGGACAGCACAACAGGAGGTTTCATCAATGCTCATTTTTATTCCTATTCTTATTTTTGTCGCGCTGGTCATCGTCGGCGCAGGCGTCAAAATCGTCCCTCAGGGATACCAGTGGACGGTGGAGCGTTTCGGGCGTTACACCAAAACTCTGCAACCTGGGTTAAGCCTTGTTGTGCCTTTCATGGATCGTATTGGTCGTAAGATCAACATGATGGAACAAGTGCTTGATATCCCTTCTCAGGAAGTCATCTCCAAAGATAACGCCAACGTCTCGATTGATGCTGTGTGTTTTATTCAGGTGATCGACGCGCCGAAAGCGGCATATGAAGTCAGTAACCTCGAACTGGCAATCATCAACCTGACCATGACCAACATTCGTACCGTTCTCGGTTCAATGGAGCTTGATGAAATGCTCTCCCAGCGTGACAACATCAACACGCGCCTGCTGCATATTGTTGATGAGGCCACCAATCCCTGGGGCATCAAAATCACCCGTATTGAGATTCGTGACGTGCGTCCACCGGCGGAACTGATTGAGGCCATGAACGCGCAGATGAAAGCCGAACGTACCAAGCGCGCCTACATTCTGGAAGCCGAAGGCATCCGCCAGGCGGAAATCGTCAAGGCCGAGGGTGAGAAGCAGTCGAAAATCCTGATAGCGGAAGGTGAACGCCAGTCCGCGTTTTTACAGGCTGAAGCGCGTGAACGTTCCGCAGAAGCAGAAGCCCGCGCAACGCAGATGGTTTCTGAAGCCATTGCCGCCGGGGATATCCAGGCCGTGAACTACTTCGTGGCGCAGAAATACACCGAAGCGTTGCAGCATATCGGTTCGTCGAATAACAGCAAAGTGGTGATGATGCCGCTGGATGCCAGCAGCCTGATGGGTTCCATTGCCGGGATCGCCGAACTGGTTAAGGACAGCGCCAGCGAGCGGAAAAAATCATGATAGCGATGATTCTGGTCCATCCGCACATCTTCTGGCTCAGCCTCGGCGGTCTGTTGCTCGCCGCCGAGATGCTGGGCGGTAACGGTTATTTGCTATGGAGCGGCATGGCAGCGGTAATAACCGGACTGGTGGTTTGGCTCCTCCCGCTCGACTGGGCGTGGCAGGGAGCGATGTTCGCTGTACTCACGCTGCTGGCGGCCTGGCTGTGGTGGAAGTGGCTGGCAAAACGCGTGAAAGAGCAGAAACCCGCCGACAGCCATCTTAACCAGCGCGGTCAGCAGTTGGTTGGCCGTCGATTTATTCTGGAAAGCGCCCTGGTCAATGGTCGCGGACATATGCGCGTCGGCGACAGTTCGTGGCCCGTCAGCGCCCGCGACGATTTGAGCGCGGGAACGCAGGTTGAAGTCATTGCCGTTGAGGGAATTACCCTGATTATCAAAGCGGTACCACACTAAAACAGACAGGAATTCAGACTATGATCAGGAAGACGTCTCTCGCCGTTGCCCTTTATTCTTTGCTGGCTGGCGCGCCTCAGGCTTTCGCCTCCTTCGATATGGAAGACTGCAAATGGAGCGACGACAGCTGCCTGCTGAAAGGTACGCCGACCTTTAACCCGGCAAACGACAGCCGCGACAACCTGCTGCGGCTGCTGAGCCAGGAAAAAGCATTTGATCTGCCCGTGCAGTCGATGCCTGAAGATATCACCCGCTCCCGCGATTTCTATTTTGCATATCACCCGCAGTGGGATGAAACAGCCCCGCAGCCAGCCTCTGCCCCGGCATCCGCTGAAGATAGCCCCCTCTCCCGACAGATGGCCGAGCTGAACATTAATGCGGATGAAGCCAACCTCAACGACGCCGAGCATGAGAACCGTTATGTTTCGAATAATACCGCCAGCGTCAGCCAGTTTTTTGCTGCACTGCTGGCCGATACCGCGTTAACAGCAGAGCAACGCCAGGCCTTAGCGCAAGCGCGTATGGGGCTGTTCTCTGACGCGACCCGAGAACAGATTGAGTCATCTCTCGCCACTCTCCCAACGGATTCGCCAGCTCAACAGTACAAAAGTTACCTCGCGGCAGCCGCCAGCTTCTATGCGGGTGATTATGCCAGCGCCGAACGGGATTTCACTCAGCTCGCTAAAAGCGATCGCCCGTGGCTGGCGGAGACCGCGCAATACATGCTGATGCGTACGGCGCTGAACAAGAGCAGTCAGAACAGCGTGGGCGAATATGGCGATTTTGATATCGCTAAAATTAACCGCGAGGACGCCTCTCAGGCTCAGATTCTGGCGCAAGCCTATCTGCAACGCTTTCCGCAGGGGCAATACGCCGCCTCCACGCGCGGCATGTTGCGCCGAATTAACTGGTATTTACAGGCGTGGCCGCAGCTGGCCGGGTTGTATGAGCAGACGCTCCAGCAGTCGGCTGACGCACAGCAACTGCGTGAAACCGTCATCGAATACGATAATGTCTACGGCATGGCGTTCTACGATCAATCCGTGCTGGAAGCCTTCCCCGATGCGCCGCGAGTCAGCTACATCGAACTGCTACGCGCGTTACGTCTGGATAGCAATAACAACCCCACGCTGACCCAGGCGCAACTCGATGCCAGCAAGCCGGTGTTTGAGCAAAGCCAAAAAATGCCACTGTGGCACGATCTGCAACTGAATTTGTGGATGGCGACAGGCAACTATGCGGCGATTATCCAGGCGGTAACGCCAGCGCATAAACTTGCACCGCGCGATACGCTGGCTTTCAGCGAACAGGTGCTGTACGGCGAAGCGCTGATGGGCCAGAAGAATTGGACCGCGGCACGCGATTTCTGGCAGCAGTTGCTGAAACTCAGCCAGGACAACGAACAGCGGCAGTATGTGCAGGCTAAGCTCGCCGCAACGCTGGTTTATAGCGGTGACGTGGCTGCGGTTTTCGCTCCGGATAGCGCGGTGACTAACCTGCGTTTTCGTTCGCAGGTGCTGAAAACACAGGCCACACTTGAACAACTGCGTCAGCAGGCCATCCATGGACCGAATAACGAAGAACGTACCATCGCCCTGCATACGCTGCTGGTACGGGATCTTACCGAGAATCGTTTTGGCGACTGGTTGAAAGATAAAAAGCTTGTCAGCGAAATCGCACCGCCGGTCATTGGCGAGGCGTTTAATGACGTGAACCTGAGCACTTTTGACTGGAACGGCGATACGGCTCAGGCCGGATATACCTGCCGCAGCCTCAATGAAACGGTAACGGTATTGAGTAAAAAAGCGGATGATGCCCACGCGCTGAACTGTTTAGGCGAATTTTTCCGTACCACGCAAACGCATGTTGATCTGTGGAAAAACAGCGCTGGCAACGACGTGCTTGAAGCAGCCATTTCTCGTAAGGAGCCGTTTGGCCAGTTCGACAGACAAAGCTACTATCAGCAGGTAATCACCTCGCCCACCGCCGAAGTCGAAGATAAGAGCTTCGCGCTGTACCGCGCCATCATGTGCTATGCGCCTTCAGGCTCTAACGAATGCGGCGGTGAGGACGTGGATAAAGTGCAGCGTAAGGGCTGGTTCACCCAACTGAAAACGCAGTATCCGGGAAGTCCGTGGGCGCAAAAACTCAAATATTACTGGTAACCGCGCTACTGATGGGCCAGGCACAGGCGGCGGATGTTGTTGCCGCTCGTGAACATCCGGCTTTCTGGCTGTGGTCTGGAGTAAAGGCCAGTGACGAGCTGAAAAACGCGCAAACGGTCTATCTGCATCAGGGCGAGGTGCTGGTTCGGTCGGGTAACGTGGTTTTCCAGCGCTTGGGACTGCCGGTCAGTCGACTGACTTTTCCCTCAATCTGGCTGACCGTACGCTTTACCACGCTCGACGTACCGGAGGTGATTCCTGCCCGTATCATACGGCTGATGCAACGCTGGCAGAACGCTGGTAACCACGTCGTCGGCCTGCAGGTTGATTTTGACGCGGCGACCCACCAGCTAACCGATTACGCCCGTTTTCTACAGCAGCTACGCCAACAGCTACCGGCCGAGTTTGCGCTTGGCGTGACCGGACTACTGGATTGGGCAAAAACAGGCGATGTCGCCACACTGAACACGCTGGCGGTTGATGAACTGGTGGTGCAGAGCTATCAGGGGCGGCGCACGGTAACGAATTACCAGGCGTATCTGCCCGCACTCAGCCGCCTGCGTATTCCATTTAAGCTGGGACTGGTGCAAAACGGCAGCCGGGATCTGCAGGCAGAAGCGCAGCTGGAGAAATCCCCGTGGTACCGCGGCACGGTGGTGTTTATGCTTAATCCCTCTCGCCGTTAAGCCTTCGCTTTGTGATGACAGCAGCCAGAAAGATTATCCATGATCGGGCATTCGGCGCTGTCATCGCCGGGGCAACTCTCCGCCAGCGCCAGCAAATGCAACCGCATGGCCTGCAGCTCGCTGATATGCCGCTCAATGTCCGCTACTTTCTCTAATGTGCGTTTTTTTACGTCCGCGCTGTGACGCGCCGGATCGTTAAACAGATTTACCAGCTCACCGCACTCTTCCAGATTAAAACCAACCTGCCGCGCCTGGCGCAGCAGCGTCAGTTCATTCAGATGCTGTTGGTTGTATGTACGATAGCCATTTTCGCTACGCAGCGGCGGCGTCACTAGCCCTTTTTCTTCATAAAAGCGTATCGCTTTGCTGGTTAAACCGGTTTTTTTCGCTACATCGCTAATATTCACATTTCCCCCATCAGATCATTGAAGAGCCGAATCTCATTATAACGCACATCCTTCTCTCTTATAGATCCGAAACGATCCAGATCCACCACGCAGCAGGAAAGCCACTGGAGAACGGGGCGATAAATAAAGAAATACTCAAACCCGCTCCCCGGTTTTAGCAACATCAATATCTTATATTTTCTTCTCGAGCAGATGGGTGCGCATCAGTTCTGAAGCCATTTGAGCATCACCTTTTCTAATGTATGACAGGATTTCCCTTTGTTTTGTCGCGGTATCCAGGAAATATTGGCGATCATTTGCCGGTAACGACTCTCTTGTTTTCTCAAAATAAGTAATTAACACATCAGAGAAAACCTGCAGAACACGGTTGCCGCTTGCCTGCAGCAGGAGCAGATGAAAATCCCGATCGTGTTGATCGGCTTCTTGCGGATTGTCTGCGTTTTCTTCTATAAGCCTCAGTTCATTTTCGAGTTTCGAGAGCATGGCCGGAAAGATTCGCCGGGTTGCCAGGGGAATGATCGCACATTCAATCAGGATCCTGGCCTCTGTAAATTCCGTAATGTCAAAACCAGACAGATCGAACTGCATCAGCAGTTGGTTGTTAATGCTGCTTTGTCCCATATTTTTCAACACGCTGCCTCGGCGAGGGGCGCGTTCAAGCATCCCCATCTGTACCAGAGTGCTGAGCGCCTGACGGACTTTATAGCGAGATGTATTAAAACGAGCCGCGAGTTCAGTTTCTGTTTCAATACGTCCGTCGGCTTTACGGTTAGCATCATCAAGTAGATAATCTTTAATACTTTCAAACAGTTCGTTTTTTTTATCCATAACGTTCTCTGATTACAGTATGGCTGCATTCATAAGTATAAATAATATAATAAATTAGGTTACTTTATATACCATCGTGATAAAATTATAACCCATCATTATTAGAATAATATTAAAATATTTGTTAACAAAAAGGAATTAATTATGGTGTTATTCGTAATTGAGTTTGCGATAGTTCTTACATGTATTGGTATAGGGGGGCGCTTTGGGGGAATTGGCTTAGGCGCCGCAGGCGGATTAGGGCTCGCTATTCTGACCTTTGGCTTTGGCCTCCCTCCTGACTCTCCCCCTATTACGGTCATTTCTATTATTCTTGCAGTTATCACTTGTATCACTATCCTTCAGACGGCAGGTGGTCTGGATCTCTTCGTTACGATGGCTGAAAGAATTCTGAGAAAGTGGCCTGGGGCAATCACTTTTCTGGGGCCAGCAGTCGCTTATCTTTTTACAGCTATATGCGGAACAGGATATGTTGCCTTTTCCGTTTACCCGGTGATTGCAGAAATAGCAGCAGATGCCAGAGTACGGCCGGAACGAGCAATGTCGATGTCAGTTATTGCCGCCAATTTTGGACTCATTGCCAGCCCGGTGAGTGCCGTCGTAACAGGAACAATTGCCGTCCTTGCCGGGTTACATATTTCTGCTTTAGATATTTTATTAGTGACCGTTCCCGGAACGTTTCTTGGCTGCCTGGTTGGCTGTCTTTTTGTCTTTAAAAGAGGCCATGAGCTTGAAAATGATCCAGAATTTCAACGCCGGGTTGCTGAAGGTGAATTTGAGTCAGTAAAAGCTGAAGATCGTACAGCAAACATCGTGACCAAAGAAGCGAAGAGAGGATTGCTGATTTTTCTTACCGGCATCATTTTGGTTGTTGTTATGGGATCTATTCCTCAATTACGACCAGTATGGAACACTGGTTCCGGCATAGAGCGCATGAGCATCCCAACCGCGCTGCAAATAATCATGCTAACAACGGCGTGTATTATTATGATGGTGTGTCGAATTTCTCCTTCGAAACTTGATTCAGGTTCCGTTTTTAAAGCGGGCCTGGTCGGTGTCGTTGCCATATTTGGTCTGTCATGGATGATGAACTCTTTCTTTGAAGCCTGGCACGAATTATTTAATACGGCTTTTCATGGTTTTCACAACCCCGTGCTATTCGGCATAATTGTGTTTGGTCTTTCCGCCGTGATTTATAGCCCTGCAGCAACTGCGGTGGCGTTATTACCTGCTGGCGTATTAATGGGATACCCGGCTGAAACGCTGATAGCATTACTTCCGGTCACGTGTGGATCGTTTATTATTCCAGGTGGGGCACAGATTGGATGCGTGGCGTTTGACAGGACCGGAACAACCCGTATTGGTAAGTATGTGGTAAATCATAGTTATATGTTACCAGGTCTGGTCACCGTTGTGGCGTCGACCCTTTTCTGCTTCCTCTTTGCCAAAATCATATAGTGCCGAAATATTATCCTTACGACATCCCCTGCTGCATAAAACAGAGGGGATGCCGCTCATTTAGGTCAAAGCACAATCACTGTATCTCTCTTCACCTGCAACTAAAGAACAACCTGCGCAATCAGGTAGGCAAAAATGACCTGTGAGATAACCATGACGAAACCAGGACGAATATAGCTATGGTTAACCACAAAACGTCCAATTTTGGTTGTGCCCGTTCTGTCAAACGCCACGCAACCAATCTGATTCGCCCCAGGGATAATAAAATCACCGCAGGTACAGGCAAATATAGCGATGAGATACGGAGCAGGAATACCCAGTGTGACGCCTAAGGGCATGATTGCCGCTACCGTCGCAGCCGGACTCATGATGACCAGGGAGAACAGGAATACCACAATACCAAACAGCATTGGCGCACCATTCACGAGACCACCAAAAACGTTGATCAGTTCTGACTGGTAAGCATCAAAAAAAGTTGCTGTCATCCAGGACACACCGAGTATTGCCACGACCCCCATCAAACCGGCACGGAATACCGAACCACTATTCAGAGTACTGCTGGGAACCCTGCCGACAATCATGATGAATAATGCAGCGGTTAGCATGATCATCTGAATAACCATTGGGGTTGAAAGTCGCTTTCCATCCCAGGAAGGAAGTAGTTCTGTAAAAGATCCCAAAATGAGTACCAGCACGACCCCGATTGCAAAGATGGCCACACCTTTTTTGGCGCCAGGTGACGCAACATATTCCTGTTTCTGCTCGGAATGCATGAACTCATACTCACCAGCTGCAACACGCCGCTGAAATTCAGGATCGTCTTCCAGCTCTTTCCCACGCTTGTAGACTGAAAAGCTGGTGACGATTGCCGCCATAAAAAATGAAGGGAGGGCGATGGATAATATTTGTCCCAGTGTGATCCCAGCATATTCATGCAGGATAGCCAGCATCCCGGCGGTTGCCGCGCTCATTGGGCTGGCAGCAACCGCAACGCTGGCCGCGATGACCGTTGCGGATAATGCTCGTTCGGGACGGACTTTGGCTTCAGCGGCAACCTCTGCGATAACAGGATACAGGGAAAACGCAACATAAGTGGTTCCGCAGAATAACGTAAATACCGACGTTAATATTGGCGCAAAAAACGTAATCGCCTGCGGTTTTTTACGAAGTAACTTTTCAGCTACTCTGACCAGATAATCTAACCCACCGGCAGCCTGCAATATACTAACAGCGCCAATAACACAAATAATAATTAACATTGCCGTAATGGATGGTGAGGAGGGTTTGAGCCCAAAACCCAAAACGAGTATTGCGACCCCTAATCCCCCACCAGCACCAAGCCCCATTCCGCCATACCTTCCACCAATTCCAATACAGGCGAGTACAATAAATAATTGTATAAAGAATAAAACGTCCATTTTTTTCACCTTAAAGAAGCTCCCGGACATTGCATCCGGGAGATATTGATTATTATATTCAGAATTATTTTAAATATTTTCTGGCTATATCAATCTGTTTTCTAACAGCATCCGGTCCGGTTCCACCATAGGACATTCTGGCTTTAATACATGCCTCCAAAGAAATATTCTCATAGATGTCATTTTCAATTTTATTATCAAATGAGCGGAACTCATCCATAGAAAGTTCTTCTAACATTTTTTTGTGTTTAATACAGTAATTAACCGCACTACCTACTACATGGTGCGCCTCTCTGAAAGGAATACCTTTACGCACAAGGTAATCGGCCATATCAGTCGCATTCGAGAACCCTCTGGCCGCCGCGCCACGGGTATTCTCTGCAAGAATGACCATTTTATCGAGCATCGGGGCCATAATTTTCAGACTGGCCTGTAACGTATCCATTGAATCATAGACCTGCTCTTTATCCTCGCTCATATCCGTATTATAAGCGAGCGGTATTCCTTTCATGATAGTCAGCATGGCCATTAGATTTCCGTACATACGCCCCCCCTTTCCGCGCATTTTTTCAGCTACATCGGGGTTTTTCTTTTGCGGCATAATGCTGGAGCCCGTACAGAAATCATCAGAAAGCTCAATAAATTTAAAATCCTGGCTGGAGAATAAAACCAGTTCCTCTGAAAGACGAGTGAGGTGCATAAAGCACATCGCTGCAGCTGCGGTGAATTCAACCATATGATCACGATCGCTGACAGAATCAATACTGTTTTCAGTCGGTTTATCAAAACCAAGCTCTCGGGCAGTGAAGTCACGGTCAATAGGAAAAGTTGTTCCTGCGAGAGCTGCCGCGCCTAAAGGACACTCTCCCATACGGTGATACAGGTCTTCAAATCGGGTCCAGTCACGACGTAACATCCAGTAATAAGCCATAATCCAGTGCGATAAAAGAATGGGCTGACCGGTTTGTAAATGCGTATAGCCCGGCATTATCGCATCAATATTATTTTCTGCTTTATTTACTATAATTTCTTGTAGATTAACAATGTCCTGTTGAATTTCGCGAATAGTGGTTCGCATATGCATTTTAGAATCTACGGTGGTCTGATCATTACGGCTGCGACCGGTATGTAGTTTCCCCCCGACAGGGCCAATGATTTCAGTCATTCTTCTTTCAATAGCCATATGAATATCTTCATCGACAGTATCGAAAATGAATTGACCTGCTTCAATTTCTTTATTTACCTGTGTTAATCCGCCAATAATGGCATTTGCTTCATCTTGCGTAATAATCCCCTGACGCCCCAACATGGTGGCATGAGCAATACTTCCCTTAATATCAAAAGGACATAAACGTTGCTCCAACATAATAGTTGCATTATAGGATTCAACTAATTTATTTGTTGGCATATCAAAACGCCCGCCCCATAACTTTGTAGACATAAAGCCTCCAGCTTAATTGTTACAGAATAGTCAAATTGCCAGATAATCGGTTTGAGTTCAGTTTCAGAGTACAAAATCGCACCTTTAATTGTCAACAAATGAAGCCATTAAATCGACTTATACAAAAATTAATTACATTTATTAAATCATTATGCTTACTAATACTTTAAGCCAAATAAAGAGACCTTCATCACATTTAAAAGGCCATCTGAAGAGAAATACATTCAGCATATTTAGAGGTGTCAAAATACAGTCAGCTAACCAGAAGAAAACAGCGACAATTATTTGATAAAAATCAAGAAACATTCATCAGTACGGTGAATGGCTTGAGATCCCATATACAAATGCGGATTCCGGGCTTGACCTTCCCCCAGATGGAAGGTTTACCCTTTATCACAGTCAGTAAATCCTGCAATAAAGGAGTTGGTTATGTCTCAAACAATCGATCTAACCCTGGACGGCCTGTCCTGTGGTCACTGCGTAAAACGCGTTAAAGAGAGTCTGGAACAACGCCCGGACGTTGAACAAGCGGATGTCACCGTGACTGAAGCGCACATCACCGGGAGCGCCAGTGCTGAAGCACTGATTGAAACCATCAAACAAGCCGGTTACGGCGCGGAGTTAAGCCACCCAAAGGCTAAACCGCTGACGGAGTCATCAATCCCGTCGGAAGCACTGGCAGCGGTCCCTTCCGAGCTTCCGGCAGCTACGGCTGATGATGACAGCCAACAGTTGCTGTTAAACGGCATGAGCTGCGCCAGCTGTGTAACCCGCGTACAAAATGCCCTGCAAAGCGTACCGGGCGTCACTCAGGCACGGGTAAACCTGGCGGAACGCACTGCGCTGGTAATGGGCAGTGCGTCCGCCGCAGATTTAGTGCAGGCGGTAGAAAAAGCGGGCTACGGTGCTGAAGCCATAGAAGATGATGCGAAGCGCCGCGAGCGCCAGCAGGAAACCGCCGTCGCGACCATGAAACGTTTTCGCTGGCAGGCAGCCGTCGCGCTGCTGCTGGGTATACCGGTCATGGTGTGGGGAATGATTGGCGATAACATGATGGTGAGTGACGACAACCGTAGCCTGTGGCTGGCGATTGGTCTGGCAACGCTTGCCGTGATGGTTTTCGCGGGCGGTCACTTTTACCGCAATGCGTGGAAAAGCCTGATGAATGGCACCGCGACCATGGATACGCTGGTGGCGCTGGGTACGGGGGTGGCATGGCTCTATTCCATGAGCGTCAACCTCTGGCCGCAATGGTTCCCAATGGAAGCACGACACCTTTATTATGAAGCCAGCGCGATGATTATCGGTTTGATTAACCTCGGACATATGCTGGAAGCGCGGGCTCGCCAACGCTCGTCCAAAGCGCTGGAAAAACTGCTCGATCTGACGCCACCAACCGCACGTGTCGTCACCGATGAAGGTGAAAAAAATGTGCCGCTGGCAGATGTTCAGGCAGGAATGTTGCTGCGCCTGACCACCGGCGACCGCGTTCCGGTCGATGGCGAAATCACTCAGGGCGAAGCCTGGCTGGATGAAGCCATGCTAACCGGGGAGCCGATTCCGCAACAAAAAGGCGAAGGCGATAGTGTCCACGCCGGTACGGTCGTACAGGACGGCAGCGTGCTGTTCCGCGCCAGCGCCGTAGGCAGCCATACCACGCTGTCGCGCATTATTCGTATGGTGCGCCAGGCGCAAAGCAGTAAACCGGAGATTGGCAAACTGGCTGACCGCATCTCCTCGGTATTCGTTCCGGTAGTGGTCGTTATTGCGCTGGTTAGCGCAGCTATCTGGTATTTCTTCGGACCGGCGCCACAAATTGTCTATACGCTGGTGATTGCCACCACTGTTCTGATTATTGCTTGCCCTTGTGCACTGGGCCTGGCGACGCCGATGTCGATTATTTCCGGTGTTGGTCGCGCCGCTGAGTTTGGGGTACTGGTACGCGATGCCGATGCGCTGCAGCGCGCCAGTACGCTCGATACCATTGTGTTTGATAAAACCGGGACGCTGACTGAAGGTAAGCCACAGGTTGTCGCCATCAAAACGTTTGGCAATACCGATGAAGCGCTGGCGATTCGTCTGGCTGCGGCCCTTGAACAGGGTTCCAGCCACCCGCTGGCCAGGGCGATTCTGGACAAAGCCGGTGATGTCACGCTGCCGCAGGTCAACGGGTTCCGTACGCTGCGCGGTTTGGGCGTCAGTGGTGAAACGGAAGGCCATACGCTGTTGCTGGGAAACCAGGCGCTGCTCAATGAACAGCAGGTAGATACCACTCAAATGGAAGCTGAGATTACCGCTCAAGCCTCTCAAGGGACAACTCCAGTCCTGCTGGCGATTGACGGTAAAGCCGCGGCCCTGTTAGCAGTGCGCGATCCATTGCGTAGTGACAGCGTGGCGGCCCTGCAGCGTCTGCATCGCGCCGGGTATCGTCTGGTGATGCTCACCGGTGATAACCCAACGACCGCCAACGCCATTGCTAAAGAGGCTGGTATTGATGAGGTGATTGCGGGCGTTCTGCCGGACGGTAAAGCCGAGGCGATTAAGCGTCTGCAAAGCCAGGGACGTCAGGTTGCCATGGTTGGTGACGGTATCAACGATGCGCCTGCGCTGGCGCAGGCCGATGTAGGGATTGCCATGGGTGGCGGCAGCGATGTGGCGATTGAAACCGCCGCGATTACGCTGATGCGTCATAGCCTGATGGGCGTTGCGGATGCGCTGTCTATCTCACGGGCAACGCTGCGCAATATGAAGCAGAACCTGCTCGGCGCATTTATCTATAACAGCATCGGTATTCCTGTTGCTGCCGGGATCCTGTGGCCGTTCACCGGAACGCTGCTCAACCCGGTGGTTGCCGGCGCGGCGATGGCGCTCTCCTCCATTACCGTGGTAAGCAACGCTAACCGTCTGCTGCGCTTCAAACCGAAAGAGTAAACCTTTGCCGGATGGCGCCATCAACCGCGCTATCCGGCAATTCACGCATTGCACCTTCCCGGGCCACACGCTAGCATGGAAGTCCACTTAGGGAGGTCGTATGGATTTGTTGTACCGGGTAAAAACATTATGGTCTGCACTGCGCGGCAACCACTATACCTGGCCCGCCATTGATATCTCTTTACCCGGCAACCGCCATTTTCATCTGATTGGCAGTATTCACATGGGTAGCCGCGATATGGCGCCTCTGCCTGCCAAATTACTCAAAAAGCTCAACCGTGCCGATGCGCTGATTGTCGAAGCCGATGTTTCCGGCGATGATGCGCCATTTGCTAATCTTCCGACATTTGCTGCCCTGGAAGAACGCATCAGTGAAGAGCAATTAGATAATCTGCGTAAAGTCACCGATGAATTGGGCATTTCCCCTTCTCTGTTATCGACACAACCTTTGTGGCAAATAGCCATGGTATTACAGGCGACACAGGCACAACAGCTGGGATTGCGGGCGGAATACGGGATTGATTACCAACTGCTGAAAGCGGCAAAACAAGCACACAAACCGGTGATCGAGCTGGAAGGTTCATCCAGTCAAATCGAGCTGCTATGTCAGTTACCCGATAATGGTCAGGCTCTTCTGGACGATACCCTGACGCACTGGCATACCAACGCCAGGTTGCTACAACAAATGATGGGCTGGTGGCTTAAAACGCCGCCGCGCGATAGCGAATTGACGCTTCCTAATACTTTCAGCCAGTCGTTATATGACGTATTGATGCATCAGCGCAATGTAGCCTGGCGCGATCGACTCAGGGCGATGCCAGCTGGCCATTATGTGGTGGCCGTAGGCGCACTGCATCTGTACGGAGAAGGTAATTTGCCGGAGATGTTACGGTAAAAAAATGGCCAATATTTCTATTGGCCCGTCAAAGAGGAATTTCATCATTATTATAATCCCGATGCTTAAAGCATCGGTGTAGGTCGATTGTCGCTCAAAGTCATCATCCTGCCAATACTATTGCGCAAGATGGTACTATTTTTTAGACCGCCATCAGGCGTATGCTTGTGTCGTATTTTGTCTGGGCCAGGAAAAATTGCTATGACACCCGCCGTTAAATTACTCGAAAAAAACAAGATTTCTTTCCAGATCCACACCTACGATCACGATCCGTCCGAAACAAACTTTGGTGATGAAGTGGTGCGCAAGTTAGGTCTGAATGCGGACCAGGTTTATAAAACGCTGCTGGTTGCCGTGAATGGCGATATGAAGCAGTTGGCCGTTGCCGTCACGCCGGTGGCGGGTCAATTGGATCTTAAAAAAGTCGCCAAAGCGTTAGGGGCCAAAAAGGTTGATATGGCCGATCCGCTGGTTGCGCAGCGAACGACGGGGTATCTGGTGGGCGGTATCAGCCCGCTGGGACAGAAAAAAAGATTGCCGACGCTAATTGACGCCCCCGCCCAGACGTTTGACACCATTTATGTATCCGGTGGCAAACGCGGGCTGGATATCGAACTGGCAGCCGGCGATCTGGCGAAAATTCTGGATGCGAAGTTCGCCGACATCGCCCGCCGGGATTAAGCGGTTTTAGAATGTAGGCCTGATGGCGCGCAGCTTTAAGGCCTACAAACCGCACTGATCTGTAGGCCGGATAAGGTGCCAGCACCGCCATCCGGCACTCCGCCCTGTTACTGCCAGCTCACCTCGCCCTTCGGCTCATACGCACTGGCATCCAACGGTGAGTTTTTCTGCACGTACTCTTTCAGCACTTCCGCATCGATAAACCCGGTATTCACATAACCTGGCTTGTTATCAATTCGCGGATAGCCATCGCCGCCGGTGGCGTTGAAGCTCAGCGTTGCCATGCGATAGGTTTTAGACGGGTCAACCGGTTCGCCTTTGATTTTCAGATCGTTAAGTTTACCGTCTTTCGCCACAAAGCTGACGTTGGCAAACTGCGGATAGGCCCCGGAGTCCGGCTTCATTTGCGCCACGGCGGTCAGGTAGTCAATCACCTCTTTCCCGCTCATGTCGGCATACACCACAATATTGCCGAACGGCTGCACCTTCAGCACGCTCTTATAGGTAATATCACCGCCTTCAATGGAATCACGAATACCGCCACCGCTCATCACGCCAAAGTCAGCGCTGGTCCGCGCCATTTGCGCAGCCAACAGCAGGTGTCCCATATTGGTCTGTACGAAACGAACTTTGCTGCGGTCACCTTCGAGGCGCGCATTGACGCTACCAATCTTCACGTCCAGTTGCGCTTTACCTTTATTCTGGAATGGCGTCAGCAGCGAGAGCATTTGCTGATTCTCAGCAATTTCCGGGGTGTAGAGTACGCGCTCACTTTTCCCGTTGTCCCAGGTCACTTTTTTCTTCAGGTTGACGGGGATAAGCTGGTAGTTAACCATTTTCATTTCGCCGTTACGGAACTCAAAGTCCGCCCGGCCCACGTATTTCCCCCACTCATGCGCTTGCACAATCCAGATGCCATTTTGCTTATCTGGCGCGCACGGCGTACCCGGTACGTAATCAACCTGCTTCTTGTTTTCCGAGGCCATACACACCGGATCCTGTGAGTGACCACCCACAATCATTGCCAGCGAACCCGCCGGCAGGCTACGCGCCATTTCTACGTCGCCAGGCGCGTTCGAACCGTGATTGCCATTGTCATAATGCCCCATATGGGTGGTCGCAATAATGATGTCTGGCTTTTCACCCATATTGAGTTCCTGGATGACCAGTTTGGCTTCATCGGCAGGTTTACGGAATTCGATATCGGTGAAGAACTCCGGGTTACCAATTTTCGCCGTATCGTCAGTGGTTAAACCAAGTACGGCAATTTTTAAATCCTGACGCTTAAAGATGGCCCACGGCTTAAACAAACGATCGCCAGTGCTTTTCTGGTAGATATTGGCTGAGAGAAACGGGAATTTGGACCATTTTTCCTGCTGGCGCAGCACGGTTAGCGGGTTATCAAATTCGTGATTGCCAACCGCCATCGCGTCATAGCCAATCAGGTTCATGCCGCGAAAATCAGGTTCCGCATCCTGAAGATCGGATTCTGGGACGCCGGTGTTAATATCGCCGCCGGAAAGCAGCAGTACGCTTCCCCCTTCTTCCGCCACCTCTTTACGAATACCGTCCACCAGCGTTTTTTGCGCCGCCAGCCCGTATTCCCCATATTCGCTGCGCCAGAAATGACCGTGATGATCGTTGGTATGCAGAATGGTAATTTTGTAGGTTTTATCTTTTTCGTACGCCTGCGCAGGCTGAGCTGCCAGCGCAAAAGCGGTGAATAACGCCAGCGCCACGCCCCGTTTTAAAAACTTCATATTTCTCTCCCTGAGCCAAAATCAACGACTGAAATTACAATGATATGAAATAATAGTCGAAAATGTTTTCAGAAATGAGACTTCCTTCAAACACCTTCCGCAGGTATGTTAGTCAGGTAATAATAACAAAATAGACTACCCTCATAATCGCAACCCAAACAGAAGTGACTTTCTATGGCAATAAGTGAACCAACCCCGCCAGTGGCTGGCGCGTCAGCGTCGGTTGCTAAAGCGCGCACCTCATTTGGCATTTTAGGGGCGATCAGTCTCTCTCATCTGCTAAACGATATGATCCAGTCGCTGATCCTGGCGATTTATCCGCTCTTGCAGTCAGAGTTCTCTCTGACGTTTATGCAGATCGGGATGATTACGCTAACCTTCCAGCTCGCCTCCTCGCTGCTTCAGCCAGTCGTCGGCTACTGGACGGACAAATATCCGATGCCGTGGTCGCTGCCCATTGGTATGTGCTTCACGCTAAGCGGGCTAGTGCTGCTGGCCATGGCAGGCAGTTTCCATATGGTATTACTCGCGGCGGCGCTGGTCGGTACGGGCTCATCGGTGTTTCACCCGGAGTCATCCCGCGTGGCGCGTATGGCTTCCGGCGGTCGTCATGGCCTCGCCCAGTCAATTTTCCAGGTTGGCGGCAACTTCGGCAGCTCTCTCGGGCCCTTGCTGGCGGCTGTCATCATCGCGCCATATGGTAAAGGTAATGTGGCCTGGTTTGTGTTGGCCGCGTTATTAGCGATTGTGGTTCTGGCACAAATCAGTCGTTGGTATGCTGCGCAGCATCGGATGAGCAAAGGAAAACCGAAAGTCACGATCGTTAATCCATTACCGCGTAATAAAGTGGTACTGGCGGTTAGCATTCTGCTGGTGCTGATTTTCTCCAAATACTTCTATATGGCGAGTATCAGCAGCTATTACACCTTTTATCTGATGCAAAAATTCGGATTATCGGTACAAAACGCCCAGTTTCACCTGTTTGCCTTCCTGTTTGCCGTTGCGGCCGGGACCGTAATTGGTGGACCGTTAGGTGATAAGATTGGCAGAAAATATGTTATTTGGGGCTCTATCCTCGGTGTAGCGCCATTTACCCTCGTTTTACCCTATGCAACACTGGAATGGACCGGGATTTTAACCGTGATAATTGGTTTTATCCTCGCATCTGCCTTTTCTGCCATTCTGGTCTACGCGCAGGAGCTGCTTCCGGGTCGTATCGGCATGGTTTCTGGGCTATTTTTCGGGTTTGCCTTTGGCATGGGCGGCTTGGGAGCCGCGGTATTAGGGCTGATTGCTGACCATACCAGTATTGATTTGGTCTATAAAATATGTGCTTTCCTGCCACTTCTGGGGATACTCACTATATTCTTACCTGATAACCGACATAAAGCCTGATTTTCTGACGGCCAAAAGTAAACTTTGGCCGTCTTCAGTTACAGAGACCATCAGCCTTTACTCCCCGCATACCCCTGTAGTTTTCCGATCCGTGCTTTTTTACGCCTAAAATCCCGTTTTCATCAAAATTCAATAATTATTCATAAACATAAACATTAAAATTGTCATAAACTATTACTCGGAATTTAGGTTTTCAGGATCATCACAGCAACCAAAGGAGACGGAATGCATCACGCCACCCCGCTTATCACCACCATTGTCGGCGGCCTTGTGCTCGCTTTTATATTAGGCATGATTGCCAATAAACTACGTATTTCTCCTCTGGTGGGATATCTGTTAGCGGGCGTTCTGGCCGGTCCATTTACACCTGGTTTTGTTGCTGATACCAAACTCGCGCCCGAACTGGCGGAGCTTGGCGTAATCCTGCTGATGTTCGGCGTGGGGCTGCACTTTTCCTTGAAGGATTTGATGGCGGTAAAGTCCATCGCCATTCCCGGCGCGATTGCCCAGATAGCTGTGGCGACGCTACTGGGTATGGCGCTTTCAGCGGTGATGGGCTGGTCGCTAATGGTGGGTATCGTCTTTGGACTGTGTCTTTCAACCGCCAGTACCGTTGTGCTACTGCGTGCGCTTGAAGAACGGCAGCTTATTGACAGCCAGCGCGGGCAAATCGCGATAGGCTGGCTGATTGTTGAAGATCTGATGATGGTGCTGACGCTGGTTCTCCTGCCCGCCGTCGCCGGCATGCTGGAAAAAGAAGATGTCGGCTTTGCCTCGCTGGCCGTCGATATGGGCATTACCATCGGTAAAGTGGTGGCGTTTATCGCCATTATGATGCTGGTTGGCCGTCGCCTGGTGCCGTGGATCATGGCGCGTAGCGCCGCCACCGGTTCACGAGAGCTGTTTACTCTGTCAGTCCTTGCCCTGGCATTAGGTATCGCGTTTGGCGCAGTGGAATTATTCGATGTCTCCTTTGCTCTGGGCGCGTTCTTCGCTGGCATGGTGCTGAATGAATCCGAACTGAGCCACCGTGCGGCGCATGACACCCTGCCGCTGCGCGATGCGTTCGCCGTATTGTTCTTTGTATCTGTTGGTATGCTGTTTGATCCGTTAATTTTGATCCAGCAGCCGCTGGCGGTACTGGGTACGCTGGCGATAATCGTCTTTGGTAAATCTGTTGCCGCCTATTTCCTCGTGCGCCTGTTTGGTCACTCCCAACGTACAGCGCTCACCATTGCCACCAGCCTGGCGCAGATTGGTGAGTTTGCCTTCATCCTGGCGGGTCTGGGAATGGCGCTAAACCTGCTACCGCAGGCCGGGCAAAATCTGGTGCTGGCGGGGGCTATTCTGTCGATTATGCTCAATCCGGTACTGTTCGCGGTGTTAGAAAAATATCTCGCGAAAACCGAAACGCTGGAAGAACAGACGCTGGAAGAAGCCATCGAAGAAGAGAAACAAATTCCGGTGGATATCTGCAATCACGCTCTGCTGGTAGGCTTTGGCCGCGTCGGTAGTCTGCTGGGTGAAAAATTGATGGCTGCCGGGATTCCGCTGGTGGTTATCGAAACCTCACGTACGCGGGTGGATGAACTGCGTGAGCGCGGGATCCGCGCGGTGCTGGGAAATGCCGCCAACGAAGAGATTATGAATCTGGCGCATCTGGATTGCGCACGCTGGCTGCTACTGACGATTCCAAATGGCTATGAAGCCGGTGAAATCGTCGCTTCCGCTCGCGAAAAGTGCCCGTCGATTGAGATTATCGCCCGCGCGCATTATGACGATGAAGTGGAATATATTACCGACCGCGGTGCCAATCAGGTCGTCATGGGCGAGCGTGAAATCGCCCGCACTATGCTGGAGCTGATTGAAACGCCACCTGCCGGTGACGTTGCTACTGCCAGTTAATATTACGTGCCGGATGGCGCTACGCCATCCGACCTACGTATTCCCACACCAGAGTAGGCCCGATAAGCGCAGCACCATCGGGCAAGAACTCAGCGGTCCCAGTACGACTCTTCGAGACTATCTTCACGTTCTGGCAAACCGCGCGTCAGGCGTGGTGAATGTTGATTCAGCACCTGATAACTCACGCGATTAGCATATTTACACACCTGGGCTAACGATGAATAGGTCAGCCAGGTGAACTTGTGCTTGCTGGAGTTAGGCACGTTGCTGCGGTGGTAGCTGTTGGCGGTAATATCATGCAGCAATGCCGCCAGCGCACCGTCGCCAGCGCCGTTGGTGTTCATGATCTTTTCAGGCCCGCCCATATACGGTGCGATGTGCGAATACACGCGTAGCGGATTAGTACAGTCTTTATGGCGCATGGCGCGGCTGAATTCGTACTGGTTGAATTCGGCAATAGCCCCCGGCAGCAGCGGATGTTGAGTTTTACGTTTGGCTTCTTCTTCCGTAAAGCCCGCCATATACAGACCCGCCGGACCCGCAGTGCACAGCACCAGATCCACCCAATCCAGCGCTTTGTCGGAGGCCAGCAGCGGATCGCTCTCGCCGGTCAGCGCTTCGGCCTCTTCTTCATTCATCGCCAGAATAGAGACATGCTCTTTCAGGAATGCCTGCCACCACTGCGGGTTATCGGCAATAACGAATTTGGTACCCAGCGTCAGAACCACCGGCACATTGTGTTTTTTGGCATATTCGATCGCCTTCATGGTCGCTTCCGGCATCGGCTCGCCCGGTTCGCAACGCACCAGATAGGAGGTCAGCACCAGCGCGGAGGCCCCGGCAATAACTGCCTCGGGGATGCTCTCCGCCCGCAGCTTATTCATATGTCCGGGGCTGATAGCGAACGTGCGCTCACCGGATTCGCCAATCAGCGTAAAGCAGCGGCCAATCGGTCCATTAACACCCTGCAGGTAGTTCAGATCGGTACGGCTGGAGGTATTACATAAATAACGGTACGCGTAGCTACCAATCTCGATATTGCTGCACATCACGCCCAGCAGCACCGAACGGTCATCCGCCAGCACGGAGTAATTGTGCATCGTGTTACCGATAGTTCCACCGGCAAACTGATGGGTGATCAAATTGTCACGTACCAGCTCCTGGTAGAGCGCTTCGGCGACATCGTCTGCAATCACCAGAGAGTGCCCGGCGCTTAATCCATAACGTTTTACAAAGTCATCATCAACTTTGGCTTCAATATCTACCAGCGTCTGGTCGATACCCACCACCCAGGCTGCGCTGGTTTCATTTTCAGGCTGAATCTGTTGCAGCAATGGATCGCGCGCGCTGACAGGAAAATAGTGTTTGGATTTACGTTTACCGGGAAATTTCATGGTCGATTTTACGGGTGATTAGCTGAGCGGTGCATGGTAGCACATTCCCTGCTTTGCATGCGATGCGGCGCTGAGTTTCAATATCGGACGGTGGGATCGCAGTTTATACGGGGGTAATTTCTACAATAAATCACCTTCACAAGGAGCGTTTATGAAGCCGGAAAATAAGATCCCCGTACTCGACAGAATTTCAGACGAAATGAAAACCGTGGTGAATTTTCATCGCGACGATCTGCCGCCCTGGCCCGCCGCCGATGACATCGTGGCCCAACGCCAACACTATATCCACGAACGACAATTGTGGAATGCCGATGCCCCGCAGATGAACACCCGGGAATGCGTCATTTCTACCGCGCGCGGCCCCGTTGCCACGCGAATTTATTCTCCGCAACCCCATAGTCAGGCCACGCTGTATTATCTGCACGGCGGCGGTTTCATTCTTGGTAATCTGGATACTCACGATCGCATTATGCGCTTACTGGCGCTTTACACGCAGTGCACGGTAATTGGCATCGACTATTCGCTCTCGCCGGAGGCTCGTTTCCCGCAAGCCATCGAGGAGATTGTCGCCGTCTGTCAGTATTATCACCAGCACGCGGGCGACTATTCTCTGAATGTGGATCATATTGGTTTTGCCGGTGATTCCGCTGGCGCGATGCTGGCGCTTGCCAGCGCGTTGTGGCTGCGGGACAAACAGATTGCCTGCGGCAAGGTCGCAGGCGTACTGCTGTGGTATGGACTTTACGGCCTGCAGGATTCGCCCAGCCGACGGCTGATGGGCGGAGCATGGGATGGTTTATCGCGGGAGGATCTGCAGATGTACGAAAACGCGTACCTGCGTAGCGCCGACGATCGCGAGTCGCCGTATTATTGCTTATTCAATAACGACCTGACGCGCGACGTGCCGCCATGTTTTATCGCCGGCGCGGAGTTCGATCCGTTGATTGACGACAGCCGCTTATTATTTCAGACGTTACAGACGCATCAGCAGCCCTGCCAGTACAAAATGTACCCCGGCACGCTGCACGCCTTCCTGCACTACTCGCGGATGATGAAAACCGCCGACGATGCGTTGCGGGAGGGCGCGCGTTACTTCAAAGCACAACTTTAACGATAGGCAGCGGTCAGTTTGACCATCATTTCAATATGTTCCGGTGTGGCATTCAGCGCCGGAATATACTCATATTGCTGGCCGCCAGCCTCGAGGAAAATCTCCCGGTTTTGCACCGCGATCTCTTCCAGCGTTTCAAGGCAATCTGCCGCAAAGCCCGGACACATAACCTGGATATGTCGGGTCCCTTTCTCCGCCAGCATTTTTAACGTTTCGTCGGTATACGGCGTCAGCCACGGTTCGCGACCAAAACGCGACTGGAAGGTCATCATCACTTTTTCCGGCGGCAGGCCAAGCGCAGAGACCAGCTCACGTGTCGTATCGCGACAGCGCTGAGGGTAGTCATCGCCTTCGTCGGCGTAACGTTGTGGAATCCCATGGTAGGAGAGCAGCAGTAAATCGGGTTCGCCGTGTTTGGCGAAGGAGTCACGGGCACTTTTTGCCAGCGCGTCAATATAGGCACTGTCATCGGCGTAATCACGAATAAAAGAGACGCCGGGAATACTGCGTTTACGCGCCAGGATACGCGCGAGTTCATCCCACACCGCCGCCACCGTCGAACAGGAATATTGCGGGTACAGCGGTAACACGACAATGTGTTCAACGCCACTTGCCAACAGTTCGTCGACTGCGCACTCAAGCGAAGGCGAGCCGTAGCTCATGCCCAACGCAACAGGCGTATTGGGCAGGCGTTGTGCCAGCGCCTGCTGTTGTGCCTTGCTGTAGACCATCAGCGGCGAACCGTCTTCCATCCAGATTGACTGGTACAGCTTTGCCACGCGTGGCGCACGCAGCGGCAGGATCACCCCACGCAGCAACGGCCACCACAGCAGGCGGGAAGTATCGACTACACGTTGATCGCTTAAAAACTGGCGCAGGTAGCGTTTAACAGCTTCAGGAGTGGGGGCATCGGGAGTGCCGAGGTTTGCCAGCAGGATACCGGTTTTCGTCTGACGCATTACCGCCTCTTATCGATTCAAATTGTTGATAATTGTAGCGGAAAAGTGATGAAGAAGAACTAATTGCTGCGAGAGGTAAGACATGAATTTGCCTGATGGCGCTGCGCTTATCTGGCCTACAAAAAAATCATAGGCCGGATAAGGTGTTTACACCGCCATCCGGCATTGACTGCGCTAAAACTTAACCGAGGATTTTTTCCAGCGCTGCGCGCACGTCAGCCACGGCCTGAGTGCCGTCTACTTTCGCGTATTTGGTGTTACCCGCCTGCGCTTCTTTAGAGTAGTAGCCGATCAGCGGCGCGGTCATCTGATGGTATTCCACCAGGCGCTTACGCACCGTCTCTTCCTGATCGTCTTTACGGGTAGTCAGTTCTTCGCCAGTCACGTCGTCTTTACCTTCAACCTTAGGCGGGTTGAATTTGATGTGGTAAACGCGGCCAGAAGCAGCGTGTACGCGACGGCCCACGATACGGTCAACGATCAGCTCGTCAGGTACGTCAAACTCCAGAACGTAGTCCACGTTGATACCTGCTTCTTTCATGGCGTCAGCCTGCGGAATAGTACGCGGGAAGCCATCCAGCAGGAAACCATTACGGCAGTCTTCCTGAGCAATACGCTCTTTTACCAGCGCGATCACCAGCTCATCAGTCACCAGCTTACCGGCGTCCATGATGTCTTTCGCTTGTTTGCCCAGCTCGGAGCCAGATTTCACGGCGGCACGCAGCATATCACCGGTGGAGATTTGCGGAATACCATACTTCTCCATGATGAACTGAGCCTGAGTTCCTTTACCCGCGCCCGGAGCGCCAAGCAGAATGATACGCATTACGAAAATCCCCTTAAAGGTTGTCGATATTTTTTAAAAAGCGCTAAACGATACCACCATCACGCAATTGGCTCAAGGAAGACGCCCGACGCTGAAACGGTTAATGGAGGGAAAATTGAAAATAAGGAGTGAAATTGCCGGATGGCGGTGTAAACACCTCATCCGGCCTACAATATCTTTTTAATCGTAGGCCGGATAAGCGTTAGCGCCATCCGGCATTAGATGATGACGATCAGGACACCAGCAGCTGGTTCATACGACGGATGAACTGGTTAGGATCTTCCAGCGTGCCGCGTTCGGCGAAGAGAGCCTGATCCAGCAGCAGTTCAACCCACTCTTTAAACTGCGTTTCGTCCTGGGTATCCGCCGTGCGTTTTACCAGCACGTGGTCCGGGTTAAGTTCAAAGATATATTTCACGTCCGGTACGGCCTGACCCGCAGCAGCGAACAGTTTCGCCATCTGGGTGCTCATTTCGTCCGCATCGGTGGTGACGATGGTCGGCGTGTCAGTCAGACGGTGGGTCAGACGCACTTCTTTGACGCGATCGCCCAGCAGGGTTTTCACGCGTTCAACGAACGGTGTCAGCGCTTTTTCCGCTTCTTTCGCGCTCTCGTCCACTTCATCCGCCAGTTTATCGATGGACTCGTCGGCTTTCGCAACGGACTGGAACGGCTTGCCGTCGAACTCGGTCAGGTAGTTCATCATCCACTCATCAATGCGATCAGAAAGCAGCAGGACTTCAATGCCTTTCTTACGCAGCAGTTCCAGGTGCGGGCTGCTCTTCGCCGCCGCGTAGCTGTCTGCAGTGATGTAGTAGATTTTCTCCTGCCCTTCTTTCATGCGGGAGATATAGTCTTCCAGCGACACGGTCTGTGCGGAGGAGTCTGTGTGCGTAGACGCGAAGCGCATCAGCTTAGCGATAGTTTCCTGATTGGCGTGGTCTTCCGCCGGACCTTCTTTCAGCACCAGGCCGAACTGTTTCCAGAAGGTCTGGTATTTTTCGGCGTCATCTTTCGCCAGTTTTTCCAGCATCTGCAACACGCGTTTGGTCAGCGCGCTGCGCAGGTTACGGGTGACGGTGCTGTCCTGCAGGATCTCGCGGGAAACGTTCAGCGGTAAATCGTTGGAATCTATCAGACCGCGCACAAAGCGCAGATAGTTCGGCATAAACTGCTCGGCGTCGTCCATGATGAACACTCGCTGAACGTACAGTTTCAGACCATGCTTGTGATCGCGGTTCCACATATCCCACGGCGCCTGCGACGGAATGTACAGCAGGCTGGTGTACTCCTGCTTACCTTCCACACGGTTGTGGCTCCAGGTCAGCGGGTCAGTAAAGTCGTGGGCGATATGCTTGTAAAATTCGTTGTACTCGTCGTCTTTGATTTCCGACTTGTTACGCGTCCACAGCGCCTGCGCCTTGTTGATCTTTTCCCAGGAAACCACGGTCTCGCCGTCTTTCTCTTCGGATTTTTCGATCTCTACCGGCAGCGCGATATGGTCGGAATATTTGCTGATGATGGAACGTACACGCCAGTCATCCAGGAACTCGTCTTCACCTTCGCGCAGATGCAAAGTGATTTCGGTGCCGCGATCGTCTTTGGTGATATCGGCAACGGTGTACTCGCCTTCGCCCGCAGATTCCCAGAACACGCCGTTCTCAGGCTTGTCGCCCGCCGCGCGGGTACGTACGGTCACTTTATCAGCCACGATAAACGCCGAGTAGAAGCCAACCCCGAACTGACCGATCAACTGGCTGTCTTTCGCCTGATCGGAGCCCATGGATTCGAGGAAAGATTTGGTACCGGATTTCGCAATGGTCCCCAGATGATCGATGACGTCATCACGGTTCATCCCCACGCCGTTATCAGCAATGGTCAACGTACGCTTATCTTTATCGAAGGAAACACGCACGCGCAGTTCACCGTCACCCTCGTACAGATCCGGGTTAGACAGTGCACGGAAACGCAGCTTGTCTGCTGCATCTGAGGCGTTAGAGATAAGCTCACGCAGGAAGATTTCTTTATTGGAATACAGAGAATGGATCATCAGGTGCAGAAGCTGTTTTACTTCTGACTGAAAACCACGAGTTTCTTGTCCTTTCATGTAGATCTACCTCAACAATGCCATTTTCAATGGTAAAAACACGTTGAGGGTGAAATGGGGACAAGCGGGAAAGATTTCAAGCGGAAGCCGCCGTCGCGGCCTCCGTTTGTTCAGAATTTAATCTTGTGACGCCCGGCCAGAGAGTGCGACAGCGTGGTGCCGTCGACCATTTCCAGCTCGCCGCCGACCGGTACGCCATGGGCGATACGGCTGGCTTCAACGCCATACTGCATGCAAAGCTCAGCAATATAGTTGGCGGTCGCCTCTCCTTCGACCGTGGGATTGGTCGCGAGGATCAGTTCGTTGATTTGCTCAGACGCCAGTCGCTGTTCGAGACGATCCAGCCCGATATCATCAGGGCCAATACCGTCCAGCGGTGACAGGTGCCCCATCAGCACGAAGTAACGTCCAGAAAATTGGCCGGTTTGCTCAATGGCATAGATGTCCGCCGGACTCTCCACCACGCAAATCTGACCATTTTCCTGACGACGCGGGTTCGAACAGATGTTACAGACGTCCTGCTCTGTGAAGGTGCGGCAATCGGCACAGTGGCCGATTTCCGACATCGCCTTCGTTAACGCCTGCGCCAGACGCATCCCGCCGCTGCGATCGCGCTGAAGTAGCGTGAACGCCATGCGCTGCGCAGACTTCGGGCCAACGCCCGGCAGACAGCGCAGTGCTTCCATAAGCTGAGTTAACAGCGGGCTGGTTTGCATCAGAACGGCATCTTAAAGCCAGGCGGCAGCTGCATTCCGGAAGAAACAGAAGCCATCTTCTCTTTCTGCGTCTCTTCAATGCGACGCGCCGCGTCGTTGAATGCCGCAGCAACCAGGTCTTCCAGCATCTCTTTGTCGTCTTCCAGCAGGCTTGGATCGATCTCCACGCGACGGCAGTTGTGCGCGCCGTTGATAGTCACTTTTACCAGACCCGCACCAGATTCGCCGGTCACTTCCAGCTTGGCGACTTCTTCCTGCATCTGCTGCATTTTTTCCTGCATCTGCTGGGCCTGTTTCATCAGGTTACCCAGACCGCCTTTACCAAACATAGGCTTCTCTCTCAATCACGTTAAGGGATGACGACCGTCCAACCATCAGGCTGACGATCAAATGGGGCGAATACTCTCTTCGTCCAGGTCTGCATCGAAAAAACGACGCAACGTCTGAATGTTATTATCCGCAATAATCGACTCACGCGCCTGCGCGAGTTTCTCTTCATAAATGGCCTGACGCCACTCCAGCGGCGTGCGCACCGCTGGATTATCATCTTCAACGATGGTCAATTCAACCGTTGACCCCGTTAAGGTACTCAATGCTTCGGCCAGTTTTTGCTGCGCGCCGCTGGAATTAAGGTGCCGTTGTGTGGAACGCAGGTGCAGGCAAACCACGTTGCCATACTCTTCTTTCCAGGCATTCAGCGCCACCTGCTCCACCAGTTTAGGCAGCGAAAGCTGGCTCACCTGAGCAGCCCAGGGATCACGCTCAATGGCTTCTGCCGCCAGTTTTGCCGCCAGTTCCGGCGTTTTTTCATGCTCAAGCGCTTTTTTCAGCGCTTTCGGCGTGGCAACGACTTCTTTGACTTCGGCTACGGGATTGGTCGTTTTCCAGCGATACGCTTCCTTCTTCGCTGGCGCTTTTTCCAGCGCAGAAACTGCAGGGCGCGCCTGAACGCGTTCCGACACCGAAGCCAGTCTTTCCAGCGCAGCATTATTCACCGGCCGCGCGCGGGAAGCGGCTGCCGGTTCACTCTTTTTTGGTTTGGATGCTCCCTGAGCGCGTTGCAGCTGGCTGCGCGCCGCCAGCACCTGGCTGGTGGCATCAGAGAGCGGCACATTCTGTTGCTGCTGCGCTGGCGCAGGCTGCTGTGATATCTGCGTCGGGGTCATCACCGCAGTGGGCGCGACGGGGGCAAACGACTGGCGTGGGACTTCAGGCTCCGGCAGCGGCATGCGCGGATGAAAAGCCAGCGCACGCAGTAGCGTCATTTCGACACCCATTCGTCTGTCCGGCGCATACGGCAGTTCTTTGCGCCCAATTAACAGGGTTTGATAGTAAAGCTGTATATCGGTTGGCGGCACGATTCGCGCCAGTTCGCGCATACGCTGTTCAATGGCGGCCATATCGCTGCCGAGCGCAGCGGGCGAAAGTTGTACCATAGCAATGCGATGCAGCAAAGCCGACATCTCAACCAGCAGCGCTTCCCATTCAATACCCCGTGCGGCGGCATCGTTCACCAACGTCATAACGCGTTCGCCGTCAGCCGCGACAACCGCTTCAACAAGCGAGAGTGCCTGGTCATCGTCCAATGTGCCGAGCATGGTGCTCACTGCGTCGGTCGACACCTGACCATCGCCGCTGGCAATCGCCTGATCGGTCAGACTCAGCGCATCGCGCAGGCTGCCGTCCGCGGCGCGGGCCAGCAGTTGCAAGGCGCGTGGCTCATGGGCGATATGCTCTTCTTTGAGGATATGCTCAAGCTGATGGCGAATCTGTTCAACATCCAACGCTTTAAGATGGAATTGCAGACAGCGCGACAGGATAGTCACCGGCAGCTTCTGCGGATCGGTGGTCGCCAGCAGGAATTTAACGTGCGCAGGTGGCTCTTCGAGCGTTTTCAGTAAGGCGTTAAAGCTGTGGCGCGACAGCATGTGCACTTCGTCGATCAAATAGACCTTGAAGCGACCGCGTGCGGGCGCGTACTGAACGTTATCCAGCAGATCGCGGGTGTCTTCGACTTTGGTGCGTGAGGCGGCATCGATTTCAATCAGATCGACAAAACGCCCCTGCTCGATTTCACGGCAGTTATCGCACACGCCGCACGGCGTGGCGGTGATGCCGGTTTCACAGTTTAGTCCCTTCGCCAGCAAACGGGCGATAGAGGTTTTCCCGACGCCACGGGTGCCGGAAAACAGATAAGCATGATGAATACGCCCTAACGACAAGCCGTTCGCCAGTGCCGTCAGCACATGTTCCTGGCCGACGACGTCAGCAAAGGTTTGGGGGCGCCATTTTCGGGCTAAGACCTGATAACTCATTGGCAGGCTCTGAAAGGCTGGAGGGTGGATTCACAGGAGAATAATGCTAACACAACCTCGCAGCGACGGCGAGGTTGTGTGTCTCGGTATTACTTCAGCCGAGATGAGATAGCCGACTTAGTGGCCCGGGAACGGAACCAGGCTATAACAGGTCAGCCCCTGTTTTTCCAGGCGCTGTTCGCCGCCCAGGTCAAACAGGTTAATGATAAAAGCAGCATCGGTCACTTCGCCACCCAGACGGCGGATCAGTTTCACGGTGGCTTCAATCGTGCCGCCGGTTGCCAGCAGGTCGTCCACAACCAGTACCTTATCGCCCGGTTTGATGGCATCAACGTGGATTTCCAGCTGATCGGTGCCGTATTCCAGCTCATAGCTCTCGGCGATCACTTCACGCGGAAGCTTACGGGGTTTACGTACCGGAACAAAGCCGACGCCCAGACCCAATGCTACCGGCGCGCCAAACAGGAAGCCACGCGCTTCGGTGCCAACCACTTTAGTGATACCCGCATTTTTGTAGCGTTCAACCAGCAATTCAATGCTGAGGGCGTAGGCTTTCGGGTCTTCCAGTAAGCTGGTGACATCGCGAAAAAGAATGCCCGGTTTCGGGTAGTCGTGGATGCTTTTGATGCTATTTTTGAGAAACTCAAGCTGCTGTGCAGTCGCGGTCATAAGTTTGTGCCTGATTAATTCGGTATTACTTCACGGCGCACTATACACTTCATCCTCGACGTGTCTTGAATGATTTTGTGTCTATATTAAGGGCCAGGGTTACATTTGCTTAACCTTTGACCACCTGCGCCTGTGCTCGAAAACGGTCGAATTTACTGGCTGTGAGCGACAATTGCAACAGCGATTATTGCGCTTTATTGCTTTTGTTGTTTTTCATCAATCACCGGGATCCGCCACATAAAAATCAGTAAACAGGCGAGAATAACCAGCAGCAGGCCGCGTACCCACATCATATTGACCAGCCACAGTGAAATACCAAACGTAATCAATATCAGCAAAATAGCGCGCGGCTTTGCTCCCGGCGGCATCGCACGGTGTTTTTGCCAATGGCGCAGATACCCGCCGAACCACGAACGATACAGCAGCCAGTCGTGAAAACGCGGCGATGAGCGGGCAAAACACCAGGCAGCCAGCAGGATAAACGGCGTCGTGGGCAATAGCGGCAATACAACGCCCAGCGTTCCTAATACTACCGCTAGCCAGCCAATGATGATTAGAATAATGCGTTGCATAATATGAGTACTTAACACAGAGAATCGCTACTTTAGCATAACAGTTCTCATTTTCATCGGAGTGTTGTCGTGAAAACCGTCATGCTGCTACAGACGCTCGAAAACCAGCTTAACCGCCTGCGCCAGCGTTGTGCCCCGTTGGCGCATCATACAACGCTGAGCGCCCGCTTTGACAGGCATCTGTTTCACACTCGCAGCACGTTGCTGCAGGCGTGTCTGGATGAAGCAGAAGATAATCTCACGGCCCTACGCCGCGCGGTGGATCAGCAACAACTCCCCCAAATTAGCTGGCTTGCGGAACACCTTGCTTCACAGTTAGAGGCGATTTCACGCGAAACAGCCAGTTGGTCGCTCAGAGAGTGGGACTGCGCCTCTCCCGGTCTGGCGCGTTGGCAGCGCAAGCGGGTTCAACACCAGGAATTTGAACGCCGGCTGGTTGAAATGACGCGTGAACGCAAAGAGCGCCTGGCTCAGGCTACTGGCTTTGAAGAACAGCAAAAGCTGCATCGTGAAGTAGAAGCATTCGAAGCGCGACTCGCGCGCTGTCGTCATGCACTGGCAAGAATAGAAAATGTGCTGGCGCGTTTAACCCGCTAATCCCCGGAGAATTTATGTCATTAGAGAACGCCCCGGACGAGGTCAAACTGGCCGTCGACCTGATTGTTTTACTTGAGGAAAATCAGGTTGCGCCTGAGACCGTGCTGAAGGCGCTAGAGATTATTAAACGGGATTACGAAAGGAAGCAGCTCTCTTCTTCTAAAAAAGCGCTATAGCTGAAATGCCTGATAGCGTTGCACTTATCAGGCCTACGAATGAATGAAAGCTCGCAGGCCTGATGATTTTTTCTATTAACCTACCGAAGGCGTCGGATCGTCACCCTTGATGATGTCACGCTTAACCTCGGTCACAGTGTCCCCTTTCGCATTATGCAGGTGCACTTCGAGCTGGTTAAAGGCGATATCAATGTCATTTTCACGGCACAAACGATCGACCGCACGGTTAAGTTCGTCAACCGTATGGCTACGATCGCGCAGTTCACGCACGTATAAACGCAGCTCATGATCCAAGGTGCTGGCGCCGAAGGCGGTAAAGAACACCGCTGGTTCCGGATCGTGCATTACTTTCGGGTGTTCCATCGCAGCCTGCAACAGCACTTTCTTCACTTTCTCCAGATCCGAACCGTAGGCCACGCCAATGCGGATCACCAGACGCGTAGTGGTATCGGAAAGCGACCAGTTGATCAAACGCTCCGTCACAAAGGCTTTGTTCGGGATGATCACCTCTTTGCGATCAAAGTCGGTAATGGTGGTGGCACGAATACGGATCTTGCTGACCGTTCCCGAGAATGTTCCGATAGTCACGGTATCGCCGATGCGTACCGGGCGCTCAAACAGAATAATCAGACCGGAAACAAAGTTACCGAAAATCTCCTGCAAACCAAAACCAAGACCAACCGACAAAGCTGCGGCCAGCCACTGTAGTTTATCCCACGAGACGCCGAGCGATCCGAAGACCGTCATCGCACCGATGGCGATGATCGCATAGTTAAGAATGGTGGTGATCGCATACGACGCCCCCTGGCGCATCTTCAGTCGCGAGAGCACCAATACTTCCAACAGGCCGGGTAAGTTACGGATCAGCGCCCACGCGACCATTGACGCAATAATCGCAAACAGCAGGCTGCCCATGGTGACGCTTTTCACCACTGCGGCCCCCGCTTCTGTCGCGTTATAATGCCAGAGCGTAATGCTGTCGAGGTAACTGAACACGGTGATCAGATCGGACCAAATTGCCCAGAACAGAACACCAAACAGGGCAACCATCACCAGCATGGTGATACGCAAGGTTTGCTGGTTAACCTGCTCCAGCGCAATGGTCGGTTCTTCTTGCGGTTCCGCGCCTTCCGCCCCTTCTTTCACCAGGTTCTGACGACGCGCTAACGCACGACGCCAGGCGATACGCCGCGCCGCTACGCTCAACCCGCGAAGTACCGTCTGATACAACAGGTTCCAGACAATAACCAGATAAACCGTTTCAATCCAGCGCCCCGACAAGCGCAGCGTGGTATAGAAATACCCTGTCGCCGTCAGCACCATCAATGCGATAGGGATAATAGACAGCACGGTAATGGTGACCAGACGCAGACCATGCGACTCTTTGTCACGCCAGCTTTCACGGCACATTGGCCATACCAGGAAGGCGATCAGCAACAGGTTGAGGAAAATGACGGACTGACCAAGCACATCGTCCATCAGATTGAGCGGTGACAGTTCAGCAACAACCGACCAGAAGTTAAGCGGTAACAACGCCAGGCTAATACGCACAATCTGACGACGCCAGTGGCTGGTTTGCTTTGCAGGCATGCCAAAATGGCGTATCGCCACGCCATCTTTTTCCAGCACCTTCCAGCACAGACCAAACACCAGCCAGAAGACGGTCATCTTCTTACTGAACGCCCACAGCAGGTCGCTGATATTCAGCTGCATGGTAAGCAGAATCAGACCCACGGCGAGGATAATCAGACAGGCCGGCAGCGCTCTGATGAGATCGATCAGTATCGCTTTTGGCGTATTGAGCTGACTGTCATTACGCAGGTTGCCTACCGCAGCGGCTAATTTCGCCTGATATTCTTTCAGCCATTTCAAACGCCAGCGGATTAACCCGGCGATGAGCAGCAGCGGCAACCCTGCGAGGAAGGCAATAAATACCGCTGGCCAGGCTTTTTCCCAGTTCACCGTGATTTTCATCGACTTAAACTGGTCTTTCAGCGTTTGCGGGAAGGCTTTGATCCAGTCCCAGTCCATTGGGCGGTTACTGTTAACCCAAAAAATTTGCTGGGTGAGGATCCCTTTCAGGTTTTTCGACACGCTCATCAACTGCTGCTGGTTGATTTGCAGGTTAATCGCCATCATCAACTGGTTACCCAGTTGCTTATTCAACTGATCCAACAGCTCCCGGCGCATATCCACGACCTGCAGCAGGGCATCATGAACTTCACCGTTGACTTCGCTGCTGTGCCCTTCTTCCAGTTTGGCGACAAACGCATCATTCTGGAACAGGGCGTCACGTTGCTGATTGACCTCGAACTGCTCCAGACGCAAATCGGCGATCCGGTTAGTCATATCGGCAAGCTCATCTGCCGACGGCAGCGTTTGTTGCTGCTGGTACAGAATACGTGACAGCAGCAGACTGCCTTTCAGGACAGCGATCTGCTCTTTAATATTGCGTTCGGATTGCAGCGCGCGATCGAGCCAGTTTTTGACCTTAATGTTTTGCTGCATCAGGTTATTGCCGTTTTCGGTCGCGGCGATTAGACGCTGGCTAAGCTGATGGTTGACGTCCAGTTCCTGCTTCACTAACGGATTAGACTGAATACGCTCAGCTTCGTCAGGCGATACCGCTTCCTGCGCCGTCTTTTCGGTTAACGTCAGTCGTTTGCTGTTTACCGCTTCTTGCAGGAGCTGGAGCTGGTGTTCAAGACGATTGCTGTTTGCCGTCACGTAATCGCGTTGTTTTTGCAAGGTGTCCTGCAAAATCGTATTACCTTCAAGGCTTTTACGTTGTTGATCGATCTGCGCGTTCAAGAGCGCCTGCTGTGCCTGCAGCAGGACCTGCTGGCTGGGGCGCAACGCCGCCTCACCCACGTTATTACCATCAAGCCGATTGCGGATTTGCTGCATTTGCTGCGACGCGGTGTACATCGCATTTTGCACGCGCTCTGGCTGAGTCTGCAGTGATACCAGTTGGCTGTTATAAGCGGCCAAATCGTTTTGCGCGCTTTGCAGGTCATCCAATACCTGCGCCACGCGCGACTCCAGCTGGCGTAAGGAGAGCGTACTCAGCGTTTTTCGCGTTTCATCGTCATTATCAACATCGCTGAGCGAATTTAGCGCATCCGTCGCCTGACGCATTTTCTCCGGCGCCTCGGCAACTTTCTGCCGAAGCTGTACGGTCTCATCTTTCACTCGATCGATTTTATCCAGCGTGGCGATGGTATCGGTCAGATCCTGCTGAACCAGCTTATCCTGCGCGGAGAGATCTTTTTGTTTATTCAGCGCGTCCAGTTGGCTCTGAATATCCGCTTTCGTCGGCAGATCTCCACTCTGTTGCGCCCGTGCAAATGCTGACGACTGGCAAGAAAGCAATAGAATGAAGAAAAGAAAGGTAATAGCAATAAGATGCTGTGAACGTTTATAGAGCTGCAACATAGTCATGAGAATGAACGTTTCTGAACCGGAAAAGTGACCGGAAATAGTCAAGCGGCAAGAATATCACGGCTGTGAGCGGCAGAATAGCAGCAGGCAAAACGACCAGGATAATTCCTGGTTCAGACCGCAAAAGTTAGCAGGATTTCGCCACATTAACCCGCAGGCTTGGGCAGAGAAGACACATCTCCAACAGCACTGCGACGTATTCACGCGCTTCTTTTTTCAGATCAAAAGATTCAGGGGCAAATAACCAGTTCTCTATAATTCCGGTAACATAGCTACGCAGCAGCACCGCCACGCGCCGCGTGTTCAGATTTTCCGGCAGCATGTTGGCATTCATGCAGTGCCGCAATGTTTGTTCGATACGGTCGTAATTCTCAATACACAGACTGCGTTGAGCTAGCTGAACAGCGGCCATTTCCCCGACAAATTCGCATTTGTGGAATATAATTTCCAACAACAAACGTCGACGTTCTTCTGTCACGGTAGCTTCAAGAACGTAAATTAAAATTTCTCTTAATACTGATAGTGGATCGTCGGGGAATTTTGCTTGATACTCAGTCTCTAACTCATCAATGTTAGGTTTTGCTAGCTCCCAAATTTCACTGAATAAATCCGATTTGTTTTTGAAATGCCAATAGATTGCGCCGCGCGTGACACCAGCGGCTTTTGCGATCTCCGCAAGCGAGGTGGATGATACCCCTTGTTGCGAAAACAAACGCAGAGCAACATCGAGAATGTGCTGTCGTGTTTCCTGTGCTTGTTGTTTGGTTTTTCGTGCCATAGGTCAGTGAATTTACAGGTGTTAGATTTACATACATTTGTGAATGTATGTACCATAGCACGACGATAATATAAACGCAGCAATGGGTTTATGGGCTTTAAGCCATTGATCAATTTGAAATCGGACACTCGAGGTTTACATATGAACAAAAACAGAGGGTTAACGCCTCTGGCAGTCGTTCTGATGCTCTCAGGCAGCTTAGCGCTAACAGGATGTGACGACAAACAGGCCCAACAAGGGGGCCAGCAGATGCCAGAGGTTGGAGTTGTTACGCTCAAAACTGAACCTCTACAGATAACAACCGAACTCCCGGGTCGCACCAGTGCGTATCGCATTGCTGAAGTTCGTCCTCAGGTTAGCGGCATCATCCTGAAACGTAATTTCACGGAAGGTGGTGACATCGAAGCGGGTGTATCTCTCTATCAGATTGATCCTGCGACTTATCAGGCCGCTTATGAGAGCGCAAAAGGCGATCTGGCCAAAGCACAAGCCGCAGCAAATATCGCTCAACTGACGGTTAAACGTTATCAGAAACTGTTGGGTACTAAGTACATCAGTCAACAGGATTACGATAGCGCGCTGGCAGACGCACAGCAGGCGAACGCCGCCGTCGTCGCCGCGAAAGCCGCAGTAGAAACTGCACGCATCAATCTGGCCTATACCAAAGTGACGTCGCCGATCAGTGGCCGCATTGGTAAGTCATCCGTTACGGAAGGTGCTCTGGTGCAAAACGGTCAGGCGACCGCACTGGCTACCGTTCAGCAGTTGGACCCTATCTATGTGGACGTGACGCAGTCAAGTAACGACTTCCTGCGCCTGAAACAAGAGTTGGCCAACGGCACGCTGAAGCAAGAGAACGGTAAAGCGAAAGTCGAGCTGGTGACCAATGACGGCATTAAGTTCCCGCAGGCCGGTACGCTGGAATTTTCCGATGTTACGGTAGATCAAACCACCGGTTCGATTACGTTACGCGCAATCTTCCCTAACCCGGATCACACCTTACTGCCGGGAATGTTCGTCCGTGCTCGTCTGGAAGAAGGGACTAACCCAACTGCATTACTGGTTCCGCAGCAAGGCGTTACCCGCACACCGCGTGGTGATGCCAGTGCCTTGGTTATCGGTGCAGATAACAAAGTTGAAATGCGTCAAATTGTCGCCGCACAAGCGATTGGCGATAAATGGTTAGTCACTGATGGACTTAAGCCGGGCGACCGCGTGATTGTCACTGGGTTGCAAAAAGTACGTCCTGGCGCGCAGGTAAAAGCCCAGGAGATTACCGCGGATAATAACCAGCAAGCCGCAAGCGGTAGCCAACCTGAACAGTCCAAGTCTTAACTTAAACAGGAGCCGTTAAGACATGCCTAATTTCTTTATCGATCGCCCAATATTTGCGTGGGTGATCGCCATTATCATCATGTTGGCAGGGGGGCTCGCGATCCTCAAATTGCCGGTAGCGCAATATCCGACTATTGCACCGCCAGCAGTGACGATCTCCGCGACCTACCCTGGCGCTGATGCCAAAACAGTACAGGATACTGTTACGCAGGTTATCGAACAGAATATGAACGGTATCGATAACCTGATGTACATGTCCTCAAACAGTGACTCCACGGGTACCGTGCAGATCACCCTAACCTTCCAGTCTGGTACTGATGCGGACATTGCGCAGGTACAGGTGCAGAACAAACTGCAGCTGGCTATGCCGTTACTGCCGCAGGAAGTACAGCAGCAAGGGGTTAGCGTTGAGAAGTCATCCAGCAGCTTCCTGATGGTCGTCGGTGTTATCAACACCAATGGCACCATGACGCAGGAGGATATTTCCGACTACGTTGGCGCCAACATGAAGGATGCCATTAGCCGTACTTCAGGCGTGGGCGACGTTCAGCTGTTCGGTTCGCAGTACGCAATGCGTATCTGGATGGATCCGAACAAACTGAACAATTTCCAGCTGACACCGGTTGATGTCATCAACGCAATCAAAGCGCAAAACGCCCAGGTTGCAGCCGGTCAGTTAGGTGGTACGCCGCCGGTGAAAGGCCAGCAGCTTAACGCGTCGATCATCGCGCAGACCCGTCTGACCTCCGCCGATGAGTTCAGCAAAATTCTGCTGAAAGTAAATCAGGATGGTTCCCAGGTTCGTTTGCGTGACGTGGCGAAAGTAGAGCTGGGCGGCGAGAACTACGACATCATTGCGAAGTTCAACGGTAAACCGGCATCCGGTCTGGGTATCAAGCTGGCGACAGGCGCTAACGCCCTGGACACGGCAAATGCTATCCGCGACGAACTGAAGAAGATGGAACCGTTCTTCCCGTCAGGTCTGAAGATCGTTTACCCATATGACACCACACCGTTCGTGAAAATCTCTATTCACGAAGTGGTGAAAACGCTGGCGGAAGCAATCATCCTCGTATTCCTGGTCATGTATCTGTTCCTGCAGAACTTCCGCGCGACGTTGATTCCGACTATCGCCGTACCGGTGGTGCTGTTGGGTACTTTTGCCGTCCTTGCGATTTTCGGCTTCTCGATAAACACCCTGACGATGTTCGGGATGGTGCTCGCCATCGGCCTGTTGGTGGATGACGCCATCGTGGTGGTCGAGAACGTTGAACGTGTTATGGCGGAAGAAGGACTACCGCCGAAGGAAGCGACACGTAAATCAATGGGCCAGATTCAGGGCGCGCTGGTGGGTATCGCGATGGTGCTGTCAGCGGTATTTATCCCGATGGCATTCTTCGGGGGATCTACCGGTGCAATTTACCGTCAGTTCTCCATCACCATTGTTTCCGCGATGGCGTTGTCAGTACTGGTGGCATTGATTCTGACCCCTGCTCTGTGTGCGACCATGCTCAAACCGATTGCTAAAGGCGATCACGGAGAAGGTAAAAAAGGCTTCTTCGGCTGGTTTAACCGCATGTTCGATAAGAGCACGCACCATTACACCGACAGCGTGGGCGGTATTCTGCGCAGTACCGGTCGTTATCTGGCGCTGTATCTGATCATCGTCGTGGGCATGGCCTATCTGTTCGTTCGTCTGCCAAGTTCGTTCCTGCCAGATGAAGACCAGGGGGTATTCCTGTCCATGGCTCAGCTGCCAGCGGGTGCAACGCAAGAGCGTACCCAGAAGGTGCTGGACGAAATGACGGATTACTATCTGACGAAAGAAAAAGCGAACGTTGAATCGGTATTCGCCGTTAACGGCTTCGGTTTTGCGGGTCGTGGTCAGAACACCGGTATCGCGTTCGTCTCGCTGAAAGACTGGAGTGAACGCCCAGGTAAAGAGAATAAAGTTGAGGCGATTACCGAGCGTGCGATGGGCGCATTCTCGCAGATTAAAGATGCAATGGTCTTTGCCTTTAACCTGCCAGCCATTGTGGAGTTAGGTACCGCCACCGGTTTTGACTTCCAGTTGATTGACCAGGCAGGTTTGGGCCATGAAAAACTGACCCAGGCACGTAACCAGCTGTTTGGTGAAGTTGCGAAACATCCTGATCTGTTAGTCGGCGTACGTCCTAACGGTCTGGAAGATACGCCGCAGTTCAAGATCGATATCGATCAGGAAAAAGCGCAGGCTCTGGGTGTTTCCATTAGTGATATTAATACAACGCTGGGTGCAGCATGGGGCGGAAGCTACGTGAATGACTTCATCGACCGTGGTCGTGTGAAGAAAGTTTACGTCATGTCTGAAGCGAAATACCGTATGTTACCGGAAGATATTGGCAACTGGTACGTCCGCGGCAGCGATGGACAGATGGTCCCATTCTCCGCCTTCTCTACCTCACGTTGGGAATATGGTTCACCGCGTCTGGAACGCTATAACGGTCTGCCTTCCATGGAGATCTTAGGCCAGGCCGCACCGGGTAAAAGTACCGGTGAAGCGATGGCAATGATGGAGCAACTGGCCAGCAAACTGCCATCCGGTATCGGTTATGACTGGACAGGTATGTCCTATCAGGAACGACTGTCTGGCAACCAGGCCCCTGCTCTGTATGCCATTTCACTGATCGTCGTCTTCCTGTGCCTGGCGGCATTGTACGAGAGCTGGTCTATTCCGTTCTCCGTAATGCTAGTGGTACCGTTGGGGGTTATAGGCGCATTGCTGGCGGCAACGTTCCGTGGCCTGACTAACGACGTTTACTTCCAGGTAGGCCTGCTCACAACCATTGGGTTGTCGGCGAAGAACGCGATACTTATCGTCGAATTCGCCAAGGACTTGATGGATAAAGAGGGCAAAGGACTGATTGAGGCAACGCTGGACGCGGTCCGCATGCGTTTACGTCCGATCCTCATGACGTCACTGGCTTTTATTCTGGGCGTAATGCCGCTGGTAATCAGTTCCGGCGCAGGTTCCGGCGCGCAGAACGCCGTTGGTACTGGCGTAATGGGCGGGATGGTGACGGCAACCGTGTTGGCTATCTTCTTTGTTCCGGTGTTCTTTGTGGTGGTACGCCGCCGCTTTAGCCGCAAAAATGAAGATATTGAGCATAGCCACTCAGTCGATCATCATTGATACCTCTCTAAAGATAAGGCCGCGCAAGCGGCCTTTTTTCTGGAAAAATCATAAAATCCACTTATTGCGATTCTGTTTATTTGCTCCAGCTTAAATAAGCGATATAATCCCTGTAGCCTTAAAGGCTATTCTTAAAAAGTGTTGAGAGTTCTTATTTACGTTAATAAATATTAAGATTATTCCTAGCTATCGGTCGATCTTGTCGGTTGTTGCCTGTTGTTGCTATAGCTAATCAAGATAACCCGATGATTGCCCGAAGAATAAAGAATTTGTCCGATTTCGAATAACTGCATTTATCTGTTAAAATGTAAAAATGACGCTACATCATAATTTTGCATAATTGTAATTTTTCGTGATATGACGATGAAATCTTTTTTAGAGTAGATTATAGTTAAATCATCAGGAGTCGCGGGCAAGTTCCAGGTAGTTTGTTGTATCCATCCCGAAGGTGTTCGGTTAGTTTAAGCCACGAAGAAGGGGATGCGTTATGGATGAATACTCACCCAAAAGACATGATATCGCGCAGCTTAAATTTCTCTGCGAAACTCTGTATCATGACTGTCTTGCAAACCTTGAACAAAGTCACCATGGCTGGGTTAACGACCCTACCTCTGCAACCAGCTTACAGCTCAATGAACTGATAGAGCATATTGCAACCTTCGCACTTAATTATAAAATTAAGTACAATGAGGACAATAAGCTGATTGCGCAGATAGATGAATACCTGGATGACACTTTTATGTTGTTCAGCAGTTATGGTATTAATACGCAGGATCTGCAGAAATGGCGGAAATCAGGTAATCGACTGTTTCGCTGTTTTGTCAATGCCACCAGGGCTAATCCTGTTAGTTTGTCTTGTTAAAAATTATTACAATCATAGGTAAGAGTTATGTCTGATAAACCATTAACTAAAACAGATTATTTGATGCGGCTGCGACGCTGCCAGACAATTGACACGCTTGAGCGCGTTATTGAAAAAAATAAATATGAATTGTCCGACAACGAACTGGCTGTATTTTACTCAGCAGCGGATCACCGCCTTGCTGAATTGACCATGAATAAGCTCTACGACAAGATTCCAACTTCCGTTTGGAAATTCATTCGCTAATTGTTCTCAAGGTTAAGTCAGGTATAGCGGTACATTTGTCTGACTGACCATTTTCGCACTTACAATGATTATTTAATTCAAATCACGTGACAACGATCACAGTGAAGTAACGGGAACGTTCCCCTTATTTGCATTGCGTTTTACTGTGCTGAAATGTTCATCAGTACACAGGGAATTCGTAATGAGTAAAGAAAAGCAGAAAATGATCGCCGGTGAACTCTATCGCCCGGCAGATGAAACGTTGCGCGACGACCGACTACGCGCTCGTCAGTTGACCCATCGCTACAATCTCACTGCGCCAGACGCAAAAAGTGAGCGTCAGGCCATCCTGCATGATCTGTTGGGTCAAAGCGAGGGCGCGTATATTGAACCCTCTTTCCGCTGTGATTACGGTTATAACATCTACCTCGGTAAAGAATTTTACGCCAACTTCGACTGCGTCATGCTTGATGTCTGTCCAATCCATATTGGCGATAACTGCATGCTGGCACCCGGCGTCCATATCTACACAGCCACGCATCCGCTTGATGCGACCGAACGCAACAGCGGTCTGGAGCTGGGAAAACCCGTCACTATTGGCAACAACGTCTGGATAGGCGGACGTGCAGTAATAAATCCAGGCGTAACGCTCGGAGATAATGTCGTTGTAGCATCTGGCGCGGTGGTGACGAAAAGCGTTCCGGCAAACAGCGTAGTCGGCGGTAATCCCGCGAGGATCATCAAAACACTGTGATCTTAAATGTAACTGTTATGCTAAATTGTGGTTAATCTGTTACTTTCTTCAGAAGGTGTCCCCTTTTAAAATAGGGCGATCCCTCCTGAATTTTGCAGATATCACGAAGGCAAGAGATGACAGAAATACAGCGCCTGCTTACCGAAACAATCGACGACTTAAATATTCGCGAGAAGCGCGACAACAAACCGCGCTTTAGCATCAGCTTTATTCGCAAACATCCGGGGCTGTTTATCGGTATGTATGTGGCGTGGTTTGCTACGCTGGCGGTAATGCTACAGTCAGAAACGCTGGTCGATTCGGTATGGCTGCTGGTAGTACTGTTTGTCATACTTAACGGCTTTTTCTTTTTCGACGTGGCGCCGCGCTATCGCTATGAAGACATCGACGTCCTGGATTTCAGAGTTTGCTATAACGGTGAATGGTACAACACGCGTTTTGTTCCATCCTCACTGATCGACTCTATTTTGCACTCCCCTTCAGTTGATAGCGAACATAAAGCACAGTTGCAAAAGATGATTTCACGTAAAGGCGAACTCTCGTTCTACGATGTGTTTACGCTCACCCGCCCGCAGGCCAGCCAGTAATTTCGCCGTTACCATAAAAAAGTGCGTCCCTGTAAAGGAAACGCACTTTAATCCCTGAATGCTGGCAATGAAACTAACGTCTTTTTTTACGACCCTGTACCGCTTTAAATCGCGGATTCGTTTTACAGATAACATACAAGCGCCCTTTGCGTTTCACTATCTGGCAGTCAGGGTGCCGCTGTTTTGCGCTGCGAAGCGAATTGAGTACCTGCATTTTAACCTCGCTTAGCACCAATAAAATGACCAAAACGTTTCTGGAAGCGCGCTGCGCTACCTTCGTTATCAAAGGTCTTTTGTTTTCCGGTGTAGTATGGATGTGACTTAGAGGAGATATCGAGGGTCACATACGGGTACGTTTTCCCCTCGAACTCAATCTCACGTTCGGTTTTGATGGTCGAACCGACCTTAAAATATTCATTGGCACTGGTATCGTGAAACACCACGGTACGATAAAAAGGATGGATATCCGGTTTCATGGCAACCTCAATTGTTACGTTATAACATAACCATTAAAATACACCACTCTTGTTTAAATCACAACCTGATTTACGCTACGGACAAACAAACGGGATGATAAGTGGCCCTAAATATATGATGCCAATCGAATAGCTTTTTCGGCTTTCAGATATACTTTCCTTACGCTGTGTTAATAAGGATATCATTGTGACAACACGACATCTGATAAGCCTGGTAACCGGGGTGCTGTTTCTTTCTATTCTCGCGCCCGTAGGTTTAAGCTTGTGGCTGGCACATCGTCAGGTCGAAACAAAATTTATCGATGAACTCGATATGTTCTCAACACGAGCCGCATTGCGCACGGAACGCGTCGGCGAGCAGGCCAGGAAAGCATTACGCCACATAGAATCCTTTCAGGGGGTGCCTTGTAGTGACGAGCATCTGCTGGAAATGCGTCGCTTGTCATATAGCTATCGCTATATTCAGGAAGTGCTGTATCTCAAAGATAATGTTCCACAATGTTCTTCTCTGGAAAAAAGCAGCCAGGCTGCCGCATTTCCACCGGCAATGAAAGTCACGCCGGATGGATATCGCGCATGGCTTACTACGCAAAATGATTTGGGCATCAAGCGTTTTATGGCAGCTTTAGGTAGCGAGCATTATGTTGTAATGGTCGATCCGGGCTCCTTTATTGACGTCATCCCGTTTGGCTCATGGCCGATAGAAGTCACAATCATTGGCACCGCGCGCAACGTGGTGGTTGCCAGTAGCGCCGCGCTGCCATCAGACGTTTTGCAACACGTGAAACAAGAACATTCGATCACTCATTTTCAGAAAGGTAGCAGTATTTTTAATGCTCGCCCCTTCCCCGAACTGGGCATCACGATCGTCACCTGGGCATCTACCCTACCATTACAGAAAACCTGGCACCGACAGGCCCTGATCTGGGTCCCGGCAGGGATTATCATCGGCCTGCTTACCGCCGCCTTTATTCTGCGCATTTTGCGCCGCTTACAGTCCCCCCATCACCAGTTGCAGGATGCCATCCAGAATCGGGATATCAAGGTCCATTACCAGCCGATTATCTCACTCACAACGGGAAAAGTGGTCGGGGCAGAAGCGCTGGCCCGTTGGCAGCAGGCCGATGGGAGCTATTTGTCGCCCGAAATTTTTGTCGCGATGGCGCAGGAGACCGGACTGACAAAACCCCTCACGCGTTTGATAATTGAAAGCGTGTTTGACGATTTAGGAAAATGGCTGCGTCAACATCCGGATCAGCATATCTCCATTAACCTTGAGTCAGCCGATCTGGCTTCTGAAACGCTTCCCGCTCTGTTAGGCCAGAAGGTAAAACACTGGCAGCTTAAGCCAGCGCAAATCGCGCTGGAACTGACCGAACGCGAGTTTGCCGATCCGAAAAACAGCGCGCCGTTTATTGCTAAATATCGTCAGGCGGGACACTCGATATACATCGATGACTTTGGGACCGGCTATTCCAGCCTGAGCTATTTACAGGATCTGGATGTGGACATCCTGAAGATAGATAAATCCTTTGTTGATGCCCTGGAGTACAACAACGTGACGCCGCATATCATTGAGATTGCCAAAACGCTGAAGCTGGAAATGGTGGCAGAAGGTATCGAAACTGAAAATCAGGAAGCCTGGCTACGACAACATGGCGTGCAGTATGGTCAGGGCTGGCTTTACAGTAAGGCACTGCCAAAAGCGGAATTTATTCTGTGGGCTGAAAAACGGCTTTAACAGGGCTGTTGATGTTGAGATGGCTGGCGGCACGCCGCACAGCCAGTCACATCACTCGTCCATAATGGGCGCAAATCCACCGTAGATCATTCGCTTGCCATCAAATGGCATAGATTCACCGAATTCCTTCATACGGGGATCGGACATCATCTTCTGATTCGCCGCATCGCGGACCTCTTTGGATGGGTATTCAATCCAGCTGAATACCACCTCTTCATGATCCTGCGCTTTCACTGCCATGCGAAAATCGGTCAATTTGCCGTCGGGGACATCATCAGCCCAGCACTCCACCACGCGTAATGCGCCGAACTCCTTGAAAAGCGGAGCTGCTTTTGCCGCCATCGCAATGTACGCCTCCTTATTTTCAGCGGGTACGGCAACCACAAAACCATCAACATACTTCATGAGAAAAACCTCCGAAGTTTACTGCGCGGCAAGCCGATTCTGACCGCGTCAGTCGAGGTTAAGTTTAGTCGCCAGCGGACGATCGTGCCCCAGACTCACTCCTGACACGAATGCGCGACTGTGGCTGGTGGCGAAACCACGGCAGGCAAATCTGAATTAACGGCCCAATAGCCAGCGCATACAATACCGTGCCAACCCCCACGGTTCCCCCCAACAGCCAACCGATAAGCAACACGGACACTTCAATAGCGGTGCGAATGCGTCGTACTGGCCATCCGGTACGTGCGTGAATACCGGTCATCAGACCGTCCCGTGGGCCCGCGCCAAAACCAGCGCCAATGTATAAACTGGTGGCTAATGCATTCAGTATCACCGCCGTCACCAGCAGGCCGCTGCGCGCCAGCAGGGATTCAAATCCCGGGATCACCACCAGCGCGGCATCTGCAGCCAGCCCAATCATAATGACATTGCTCAGGGTGCCAAATCCGGGACGCTGGCGTAGCGGTATCCACGCCAGCAGCACCAACACGCCTACGACAATAATCACCACGCCGATATTCATCGACAGTAAATTGGCCACGCCCAGGTGAAATACGTTCCACGGATCGGCCCCTAAATCGGCACGAACAAACATGGCTGTCGACACACCGTACAGCGCCAGACCGATATACAGCTGAAGTAAACGACGCAGCATGCTTTTTCCCTCTCACTCTCAGATAGCTTTCATCTTCCCCGTAATTGGCACTATGATTAATGTCCAGTTTTCAAAAAGTGGACTGCTATGTCATCTCGCCGTTATGGAAGTCAGTCTTTGCAGCGCCTGCTCGGCCACTGGCAGGAAAGCCCTTCGCGAACGCCCCTCTGGCGACAGTTGGCAGAAGCGCTACGTCTATTGATTCTCGATGGTCGTCTGGCGCTGGATAGCCGCTTGCCTGGCGAGCGTGAACTCGCTGCCGTTCTGGAAGTGAGCCGAACCACCGTTGCCAGTGCTATGGCGCAACTGCGTGAGGAAGGCTATCTGGAGAGCCGTCATGGGAGCGGTTCACGGGTTATTCTGCCGGAACACATTCGCCACGTGCCAACGCGAACCAGCGCTGGCACTGCGCTTGATTTGTCCACGGCAGCGCTCAGTGCCGGTCCCGAAATTCATCAGGCTTATCAGCAAGCGTTGTTCGCGATGCCGCAGCATCTGCTGAGTTCCGGGTATCTGCCGCAGGGGCTGGCAGCTTTACGTGAATCCATCGCCTGGCATTATTGCGAGCGCGGACTCCCCACGCAGCCCGATGAAATAATGGTGGTGAATGGCGCGGTCAGCGGTCTGGCGCTGATCCTGCGTTTGCTGACAGGTCCTGGCGATCGCGTCGTCGTTGATCACCCCACGTATCCGCTGGCGATTGCCGCTATTCAGGGCGCATCTTGTCGGCCTGTTGGCGTGTCGCTACCCGAGCAGGGTTGGGATACGGCCGGTCTGGTCGCCACCATCGCGCAAACGGCGCCCAGAATGGCCTACCTGATGCCAGACTTTCATAACCCGACCGGGCGCTGCATGGACGCCGCAACCCGCCAGGTTATCGCAGATATTGCCGAAAGAACGCGTACCACGTTGGTAGTCGATGAGACGATGGTGAACCTGTGGTACGACGCCCCGCCACCACCGCCGCTTGCCGCGTTCAATCGCGATGCCCCAATCATTTTACTGGGTTCGGCAGGGAAAAGCTTTTGGGGAGGATTACGTTTGGGTTGGATTCGGACTTCGTCACGAACAATTGCCGCCCTGGTACAAACCCGCGACACCTTCGATTTGGGCTCTCCGGTACTTGAACAACTCGCCACCCGTTGGTTGTTGGATAACGCTGAGCGCTTTCTGCCTGACAGAAGACGGTTGCTGACATCGCAGCGCGATCTGTGTTCCAGTCTGATGTATACACATTTCCCGGAATGGCAGTTTACCCAACCACAAGGAGGACTCTCTTTCTGGGTCGAACTGCCCGATACGCTGGCGACGCTCTTTGCTGCACGCGCCGAAAGCGCGGGGATTCAGTTAGGAACCGGTACGCGCTTCGGCCTCGATGGCGCATTCGATCGTTTTTTGCGCATGCCCTTCACATTGCCGGATGATACAGCACGCGCCGCCTTCAGGGTGTTGCAACCCATTTGGGATAACCTGCGTTTGCAGGCCAGCAGCGGGAAAATGCGCAAAATAATTTAATTTTGCCCTGGCATCACACCAGGCGGGAGCAATACGAAGAAATTGCCGGACGGCAGAATTGGGTGGGGGCCCTGCCAGCTACATCCCGGCACACACGTCATCTGCCTTGGCTGCTTCCTTCCGGACCTGACCTGGTAAACAGAGTAGTGTTGCGGGAGAACCAACAGAGCCCCCATTGAGAGCGTTGTTAACCAACGCGCAGGCGCATTATCACTGCTGCACCCTGTAAATGCAACCCATCCAGCATCGGATGCTGTTTTCTTGCGCAATGCGGCTTCACTCACTCGCCATTCAGGATTATGCTGAAGGATTAGCGCAGGAATAAATGATGGATATACAAGACACTTTCCCCCAACGCGTCTGGCAAATTGTCGCGTCAATCCCCGAAGGATTCGTCACCACCTATGGCGATGTCGCCAGACTTGCCGGATCGCCGCGCGCTGCGCGCCAGGTAGGCGGCGTGCTTAAGCGTCTCCCCGAAGGTAGTTCCCTGCCCTGGCATCGGGTCGTCAATCGCCACGGTGCTATTTCACTGACGGGCCCCGATCTGCAACGACAACGTCAGGCGTTGCTGGCAGAAGGCATTGTCGTTTCCGGCAGCGGGCAAATCGATTTACAGCGCTATCGCTGGGTGTACTAACCCTCTCCTCATGGAGAGGGTTACGACTGCCTTAATACTGCGTGGGAGCAGGAACGGCAGAAGACGGGGTCACCTGGGTTGGTGAGGTCGAAGGCACCGTGGTGGTTGCGCCGCCGCCAGCATTAAGCGGGACTGCGGTCTGCTGCACGGGAACCAAAGTCAGGTCGGCTTTCGTCCCGCCCTGATTGATAACCGTCTGAACGGTATCGGTAATAAAGACCAGTTTGCCATTCACCGTAATTGCGGCACTCAGCAGAATACGCGCGTTGGGCTGAATATCTGCCGGGTTAAACGGTAATACGAAGCTGAATGGCGCTTGCTTACCTTCAGTACGCACCGCTTTTTGCGACAGCACTTTTGACGGCGCATCGGCCAGCGACGCATCCGACAGCGTGACGGTCAGCACCGCATCCGGTGGCAGAGCCACTTTCTGGCGGATCCATACCGTACCAGAGACATTGGGCTGTTGAATTTTAGACTGTGTGTCAGAAATTGACGTATTAGGGCTTGGCGCAGGTGTCTGAATATCTGCACTTTTATCGGCGCAGGCTGCCAGAGAGACTGCAACCGCTAAACCACTTACCATGTGCACGAGTTTCATTAAATTCTCCTTATCATCTATGCACCAGCGAGAACTTTCCTCGCCAGAAGAGTGGTTAACAAAAACATAACGTGATTAAGTGTGGCACAAGACAGCTGTTTTTGCCTGTAATAGGCCCGTAATTCAGACAATTGCACCCATCGGACCACTTTCAAAATTGCGTTATACTCTGCCTACCTCGCGCGACATCGATATCACCTGGAGAGCACGTATGAGTCTGGCACTGAAAAATTTGCTGACATTGTTAAATCTGGAAAAAATAGAAGAAGGACTCTTTCGCGGCCAAAGTGAAGACTTAGGATTACGTCAGGTTTTTGGCGGACAGGTTGTCGGTCAGGCGCTATATGCCGCGAAAGAAACCGTCCCGGAAGAACGTCTGGTGCACTCCTTTCACAGCTACTTTTTACGCCCCGGCGATAGCCAAAAACCCATCATTTATGATGTAGAAGTCCTGCGTGATGGTAACAGCTTCAGCGCACGCCGCGTTGCCGCAATCCAAAACGGTAAACCCATTTTTTATATGACAGCCTCTTTTCAGGCACCGGAAGACGGATTTGAACATCAGAAAACCATGCCGGATGCGCCGGGTCCCGATGAGTTGAAGTCAGAAACGGAAATTGCCCGCTCAGTGGCGCATTTGCTACCGCCGCTGTTGAAAGAAAAATTTATCAACGATCGCCCATTGGAAGTACGTCCGGTAGAGTTTCATAACCCCTTAAAAGGTCACGTCGCTCCTCCGACCCGTCAGGTATGGATCCGCGCCAACGGTCAGCTGCAAGACGATCTGCGCGTCCATCAGTATCTGCTGGGTTATGCCTCTGACCTGAACTTCCTGCCCGTCGCGTTGCAACCGTACGGGATTGGTTTCCTGGAAAAAGGGATTCAGATCGCCACCATTGACCACTCAATGTGGTTCCATCGTCCGTTCAATATCAATGAATGGCTGCTGTATAACGTCGAAAGTACTTCCGCCTCCGGTGCACGGGGCTTTGTGCGCGGAGAATTTTATACCCAGGATGGCGTGCTGGTCGCTTCTACCGTACAGGAAGGGGTAATGCGTAATCGCAATTGATGCCTTATCCGGCCTACAGACTACATCGTTGTAGGCCGGATAAACATTAGTGCCATCCGGCATATTGAGAAATCAGGCGTTGTAGGCGTTCTCGCCGTGACTGTTCACATCCAGACCTTCGCGTTCCTGCTCTTCTGGTACGCGCAGACCCACCGTCATATCCGCCAGCTTATAACCAATGAAGGCCACCACGCCGGACCAGACGATGGTAATCGCCACGCTTTCCAGTTGCACCAGTAACTGATGCCCCATGGTCACGCCCTCAGCAAACCCCACGCCTCCCAGAGAGCTGGCGGCAAAAACCCCGGTCAGGATGCAGCCGACAATGCCACATACGCCGTGAACACCAAACACATCACACGGATCGTCCACGCGCAGAAAACGCTTCAACATCGTCACCCCCCACAGGCCCGCCAGACCGGCTACCACGCCAATAATCAACGCCCCGCCGACACCGATATAGCCACAGGCAGGCGTTACGCCAACCAGACCCGCAACGGCCCCAGAACAGGCCCCCAGCAGAGACGGTTTACCGCGCAGCGCCCATTCCCCGAAGATCCACCCGAGGATGGCGGCAGCGGTGGCGACCACGGTATTGACGAAAGCCAGTGCAGCGATTTCATTCGCCATGCCCGCAGAACCGGCATTAAAGCCGAACCAGCCAATGTAGAGAATGGCGGTGCCGGTGAAGACCATCGGTAGGTTATGCGGTTTAAAGGCTTCTTTACCAAAACCAACGCGTTTGCCAATCAGATAAGCACCCACCAGACCGGCAATCGCCGCGTTGATATGTACAACCGTCCCGCCGGCAAAATCCAGTGCACCGTGAGAAGCCAGCAAACCGCCGCCCCAGACCATATGGGCTATTGGGATGTAAGACAGCGTTAACCACACCACCACAAAAATCAGTACCGCCGAGAAGCGAATACGCTCAGCCAGCGCCCCAACGATAAGCCCAACGGTGATACAGGCGAAAGAGCCCTGAAAAGCAACGTGAATGTACTGGTAGAAGCTCCCCGTGACCGCCGTCAACGCGATGTTCTTCAGCAATACCCAGTTGAAGTTGCCGAAGAAATTATTCCCTTCGCCAAAGGCCAGTGAGTAGCCATAAACCACCCATAAAATACAGACCAGGGCAAATGTCACCGTCACCTGAGTCAGCATCGACAACACGTTCTTACCGCGAATCAAACCGCCGTAAAACAGCGCAATGCCAGGAATGGTCATAAACAGCACCAGCGCGGTACAGATCATCATAAAAGCGTTATCCGCTTTGTCCGCGACCGCCGGTGCCGCCATCGCCAGTCCCGGCAACAGCGCCAGTGAAGCAATACCTGTTTTCATCGTTGCTATCTTCATTTTTTGGTTTCCTATCACTGTGTGCCAGACGTTACAGTGCGGCTTCGTCAGTTTCGCCGGTACGAATACGAATCACGCGTTGCAGCTCGGCGACAAAGATTTTGCCGTCGCCAATTTTTCCGGTGTAGGCCGCCTTGCTGATGACATCGATCACTTCATCCAGTTGGTCATCGGCAATCGCCACATCAATCTTCACCTTGGGCAAAAAATTGACGCTATATTCAGCCCCACGGTACAGCTCGGCATGACCTTTCTGTCGGCCAAACCCCTTCACTTCGGTGACGGTCAGCCCCTGAATACCAATAGACGACAAGGCTTCGCGGACGTCTTCCAGTTTGAACGGTTTGATTACCACGGTAACCAGCTTCATAGATCCCCTCCAGTCAGAATTCAGTAGTGGCTGCAGATACACCAGATGAATACTGCAAGGGGTGTGCCAGGAATGAAAATGGCAGGATGGTTCGGGCTAACCGAGGGGTGTTGGGGAAGAAAAAGAAAAAACGCACTATAACGGTGCATAGTGCGTTACATTTTTGCACCAGATTGTTGATTGCCGTCCGGCCTACGATACCGGGTTGGTCTCAGCTATCAGGCAATAATGGAATCCTCTTGCGTACTGGCTGCCAGCTCCTCGCCCGCCAGCTGCAGTTGATACATCTGCCAGTAACGGCCTTGTGCCGCCAGTAATTGCTGGTGCGTACCTCGCTCAACCGCCTGTCCACGGTGCAGCACCAGAATGGTGTCCGCATCGACAATCGTCGATAAGCGATGCGCAATCACCACCAGCGTGGTGTGTTCACGCACCGCCGCCAGCGCTTGCTGAATCGCCTGTTCCGTGCCGGAGTCAATACTGGCCGTGGCTTCGTCGAGGATCAGTACCTGCGGCGTTTCAACCAACACTCGCGCCAGCGCCAGCAGCTGTTTTTGCCCAACGGAGAGATTATTGCCCTGCTCGCCCAGCCGGGTATGAATCCCCTCGCTCAGGCCGCGCGCCAGCTCCGCCAGTTGCACGGTCTCCAGCGCCTGCCATACCCGCTCTTCTGAGATATCGCGGCCCAGCGTGACATTTGCCAGGAAGGTATCCGCCATCACCACCGGATCCTGCTGCACCATCGCGATGCCCTGGCGTAATACACCATGGCTCAGCGAAGACAGCGGTCTCCCATCAAGGCGGATTTCCCCCTGCGTCAGCGGGTAGTACCCCATCAGCAGGCTGGCCAGCGTACTTTTGCCGCTGCCGGTGTGCCCGACCAGGGCCACAAAGCTACGCGAAGGCACGGACAGACTGATGTTTTGCAGCACCAGATTGTCGTCACGATAGGCAAATGAAACGTTATCTACCTCGATATCCCCGTTCTTTAGCGGCTGGTCATCGTCACCATAGCGTTGACGTGGCCCATCCATCAATTCGAACACACGTTCACCGGCGACAACCGCCTGCTGCAGCATTGACTGCTGGGTTGTCAGCTCGATAAGCGGCTCGTTCAACCGCCCGAGATAGCTAATAAACGCATACAGCACACCAACCTCGATGGAGCTGCCAGAGGTAAAGCTGAACAGCATCAATAAACCGCAGAGGATCAGCGCCGAGAAAAGGCTAAGCAGCGGACGCAGCAAAAAGCCATCCAGGCGCAGGGTCTGCATCCGCGCCATATAGTGCGAACGGCTGGCCTCGCCCATTCTTTCGCCAAATCGCGCCTGCTGGCGGAACTGCTGGATAACACTCATGCCGTTGATGACTTCGTTAAACCCATCGTTAATATCCGCCAGATAAGCGCGCACCCGGCGCACAATCGGGGTGCTGTAACGTTGATAAATCACCATCACCACCAGCACCGCCGGGAAAATGATCATCGCGACCAGCGCCATGCGCCACTCCAGGCTGAACATCGCCACCAGCATCGCGCCGATCAAGGCCGCACTGCGCAGAACCGTTGCCACAACCGTCACATACAGGTCACGAATCACTTCCGTGTCATTGGTCACACGTGAGATAAGCTGCCCGACGGGCTGAGTATCAAAGGCGCTGAGCGGCTGGCGCAGCGCAGCGTCCATGACATCAGTGCGCAACTGTTGCACCACGCCAACCGCCGCCTGATTAAATAACAGTGACTGCGCATAATGCAGACCCGCCGCCAGCAGTTGCAATCCCACATACGCCGCAACCAGCCCGGCGACCATCGCCAGCGGCAGGTTGTTTTTCGCCACCATGTTATCGATAAAATAGCTAATCAGCAGCGGGCCGCTGACTTCCGCCGCAGCCGCCACCCACAGCATGACTACCGCAATCGCCAGCGGTTTTCGCCATGGCGAACCGTACTTCAGCAGCCTTTTCAGGGTCGGCCATAGTTGCCCAAAACTACGCATTAGCCGCCTCCCCGTTTATCTCTGGCGCATCGGACAGCGCCGCTTCCAGCTGCTGATAACGGTACATATCGCGATACCAGCCAGGCTGCTGCACTAACGATTCATGTTCACCGCGCTGAGCGATATGCCCATGCTGCATCACGATAATCTCGCTGGCTTCCGTCAAAGCCGATAAACGGTGAGCGCTGATAATCACGGTTCTGCCTTCGCCCCACTGGCGCAGGTTATGCAGGATCTGATGCTCGGTACGACCATCTACTGCCGACAGCGCATCATCCAGAATCAGAATTTCAGCGTTCAACAGCAGCGCACGGGCAATAGAGATTCGCTGTTTTTGCCCACCGGACAGCATCACCCCGCGTTCACCCACCTCGGTGTCATAGCCCTGAGGAAGACGTAAAATATCCTCATGAACGCTGGCAAGGCGCGCCACATGTTCGATCTCTTCCTGCGTGGCCTGCGGGCGTCCTAAGGCGATGTTATTGGCGACGGTATCTGAAAACAGGAATGGCGTCTGGCTAACCACCGCCAGTCGGCTGCGCCAGCTATCCAGCTGTAAGCGCGTTAACGGGATATCATGAAAGCGCACATCGCCCTGGGTGATATCAAAATGACGCTGGATCAGCGACAGCACCGTACTTTTTCCCGCGCCAGTCGGACCACAGATGCCCAGCATCTGTCCAGGTTTAAGCTGGAAATTCACATTTTCCAGCGCCGGGTGGGTGGTTTGTGGGTAGCAAAACTCGCGAATCGCCACCGCCAGCTCGCCGCGTCCTTCCGGCACCGGTTCAGTACCGTCATCCACCACCGGCGCTTCAGCCAGCATGGCGCGAATTCGGCTATACGCGGCGCTGCCACGTTCGACGATGTTAAACATCCAGGCCAGCGCCAGCATCGGCCAAATCATTAGTCCGAGATACATCATAAAGCTGGTCAGTTGGCCGAGCGTCAGCGAACCGTGCACCACCATCCAGCTTCCCCCGGCAATCGCCAGCAAGTTAGCCATCCCAATGGCGATATAAATCGTGGGATCAAAGCGGGCGTCAATACGTGCCACCCGCAGGTTTTTCTTACCGGTATCTTCAGCATCTGCGGCAAATAATGCCGACTGCCGATCCTCCAGCCCAAAAGCCTTGATCATACGAATACTGGTCAGGCTTTCCTGAGTACGATCGTTGAGGCTGGAAAACGCCGCCTGCGCCAGCTTAAAACGGTGATGGAGTCGATCACCGTAACGTTTGATCATCAACGCCATCACCGGCATCGGCAGCAGCGCAATGAGCGTCAGTTGCCAGCTTATCTGCGTTGACATCACGATCAGCACCGCACACCCCATTACCAGCGAATCCACCAGCGTCAGCACGCCTTCGCCAGCGGCAAACACCACTCGATCGACATCGTTGGTGGCACGCGCCATCAGATCGCCCGTACGGTGACGCAGATAAAATTCTGGATGCTGGCGACTCAACTGACGGTAATAATCTTCCCGCAGCTCAACCGCCAGCTGGTAGGATGCGCCAAACAGCAGCACGCGCCAGACATAACGCAGCAAATAAACCACCACGGCAATCAGGGCAATTGTCCCCACCCACATCAGCAGCCGTTCGGTGGTGAAGCGTTGAGTCGTCACGCCATCCACAATGATCCCGACCACTTTCGGCGGAATAAGCTGAAGGATAGCGATGATGATAAGCAAGGCCACTGCCCCGAGGTAGCGACGCCACTCCCGGCGGAAGTACCAGCTTAATTGAGCAAATAATCGCACGCGTTATGTCCTGACAAGATTTCCGGCAATGAGCGCCGGAAGAATTATTCAATCGGTAGAGCAGTTGTGTATTTAATCTGTTCCATCGCAAAGCTGGAGGTAACATCAGACAGGCCCGGCACGCTGTTCACCAGGCGCTTATAAAATTCATCGTAGCTTTTCATATCGGCGACCTGGACCCGCATCAGGTAGTCATACTCCCCTGCCATACGCCAGAATCCCAGAACTTCCGGCATTCCGGTGACTTCGGTGACAAAGCGGCAATACCATTCGCTGCTGTGGTGCTGAGTTTTGATCAACACAAACGCGGTTAAGCCCAGCCCCAGTTTTTCGGGATCCAGCAGGGCGACTCGCCCCAGCAGGATACCATCATCTTCAAGCCGTTTGAGGCGTTTCCAGCAAGGGGTGGTCGTCAGATTAACGGCATCTGCTAACGCCTGCAAAGAAAGGGTGCAGTCTTTTTGCAGTAAGCCGAGCAGCTTACGGTCAATTTTGTCTAACATATCCACTCCACAGAGAAGAATTTTCTCCTTACATTCTATTTTAAAGGCTAAATGGCAACAATTTTTTCCGTGCTTTTCGCTATTCTGGGCACAAAATGACAAATGGATATCTTTTAATGATGAATAGCTCCTGGGTTAAAAACGCCATCAATGAAATCAACGCGGATTATCAGCGTTCTGCGGATACGCATCTCATTCGTCTGTCGCTCCCGGCGTTTCCGGGCATTCAGCTCTATTTAAAAGATGAGAGCACACATCCGACCGGGAGCCTGAAACATCGTCTGGCGCGCTCACTGTTTCTGTATGGACTGTGCAATGGCTGGATCAAAGAAGGCACCACCATCATCGAGTCATCATCCGGCTCAACGGCGGTCTCCGAAGCTTATTTCGCCCGTCTGTTAGGCTTACCGTTTATCGCCGTTATGCCTTCGTGTACTGCGAAACGTAAAATTGAACAGATTGAGTTTTACGGTGGGCGCTGTCATTTCGTGGAAAGCGCCTGCGAAATTTATGCGGCTTCTGAACAATTGGCTCGTGAGCTGAACGGCCATTATATGGATCAGTTCACTTACGCAGAGCGTGCCACCGACTGGCGTGGTAACAACAATATTGCCGACAGTATCTTTCGTCAGATGCAATGCGAGCCCAATCCCGTTCCCCGGCATATCGTAATGAGCGCCGGAACCGGCGGCACCTCGGCAACCATTGGCCGCTATATTCGTTGTCAGGGCTACGATACTCATTTGATGGTGGTGGATCCGGAAAACTCGGTCTTTCTGCCCTTCTGGCAAAATCGCGATGCAACATTACGCAGCCCGGTAGGTAGCAAAATCGAAGGTATCGGTCGCCCACGCGTAGAACCGTCTTTTATTCCTGATGTGGTCGATGAAATGCTGCGCGTGCCGGATGCCGCAAGCGTGGCTACCGCGCACTGGCTGGAAACACAGCTGGGCCGTAAAGTTGGTGCCTCAACCGGTACCAACATGTGGGGAGCATTACAACTTGCCGCCCGTATGCGCGACGCAGGAGAAACGGGATCGCTGGTGACGCTGCTGTGCGACAGCGGCGAACGTTATCTGGAAACCTATTACAACCCGCAGTGGGTCGACACGCACATCGGTGATTTAACGCCGTGGAAAGCGGAGCTGGCTCAACTCCTGAATACCCACTAATCAGACAAAAAAAAGCCAGACGCGAAGTCTGGCTTGCTGGAAGGGATCTCTCATTCGGGGGAATAAGGTAGATGCGGATTGTCCAGCCAATGCGTCAAAAAGTGTGATACTGCCTGATTGCGGCAATGCCCAATCACCGATAGATGAGGCAGTTCAGCAATCAGTTGCGGCATCGCGTTACCCATAATCAGGCCGCGCCCTACGCTGCCTAACATTTCGCGATCGTTCATGGCATCGCCAAACGCCATACACTCAGCCATTGAATAACCTAAGTGGTTGCTTAATACCGCCAGCGCAGAACCTTTATTACAACCCAGCGGCAGTACCTCGAGGCAATCAACTGCGGAGAAACAGAGATTCGCCTGCTCACCCAGCGCCTCATTGAGTTGAATACGCAGACGGATCAGCGAGTCATGATCGCCGCAGAAACAGATCTTCGTGACCTGGTGGGCGGGAATACGTTTCACATCCACGATCTGATAGCGAAATCCGCTATACACATGTGCCTGAAGCAGCGCTGGAATTTCTTGTCCGGTGAACCAACCGTTGTCATTAAAGACATGCATGCTGGCCGTGGTGTCCCACTTCTGGTGCAACACAGTATCTGCAACATTCGGATCCAGATCCTGGCGGTGCAACACATCGCCCTCGATCGTGTGAATACGCGTACCGTTACCGGTGATCAAAAAGGCGTCCAGCGAAATGGAACCCAGGATATGGCGCATCTCCAGCACATGACGACCGGTGGCAAATGTCAGAGTGATATCACGTTCACGCAGGCGCGCCAGCGTTGAAAGCGTTTCATCACCTAAATGGTGATTCGGCATCAAAAGGGTGCCATCCATATCAAATGCAGCCAGACGAGCCATCTCTTTCTCCACACTGTGAGGCGGTTAACTTGTGATTCAGTATCACCTGAGATATACGGAAGTAATAGTGAATAGATAAAATTAATTGTTCCGGGTTTATATGCGACTATTGAACCGACTAAATCAATACCAACGCCTGTGGCAACCGTCGAACGGCGAACCACAGTCTGTGACCGTGGGCGAACTGGCTGAACGCTGTTTTTGCAGCGAGCGCCACGTGCGAACCCTGTTAAAACAAGCGCAGGATGCAGGCTGGCTGGAGTGGCACGCCCAGTCAGGGCGGGGTAAACGCGGGCAGCTATGTTTTTTGGTTACGCCAGAATCGCTACGTAATACCATGATGGAGCAGGCGCTACAAAAGGGGGAACAGCTTAACGTGCTGGAGCTGGCCCAACTGGCGCCGGGTGAATTAAGAGCCCTGCTACAGCCATTTATGGGCGGTCAGTGGCAAAACGACACGCCAACCCTGCGTATCCCCTATTACCGTCAACTTGACCCTTTGCACCCCGGATTTCTCCCTGGCCGCGCAGAGCAACATCTCGCCGGGCAGGTATTTTCTGGCCTGACCCGGTTTGACACGCATACGCAACGCCCCTGCGGTGATTTAGCTCACCACTGGAATATCTCCGCCGACGGCCTGCGTTGGGATTTCTATATTCGCTCCACCCTGTACTGGCATAACGGCGATGCCGTCAGCAGCACGCAGTTACATCAACAACTGTTGAGGCTACTTGAGCTGCCCGCGCTGAATAAGCTGTTTATCAGCGTAAAGCGCATTGAGGTGACGCATCCCCAGTGTCTGACCTTTATTCTGCATCGTCCCGACTTCTGGCTGGCGCACCGTCTGGCAAGCTACAGCAGTCACCTGGCGCATCCTGAGCACCCGTTTGTGGGTACCGGCCCGTTCCGGTTGACGCTGTTTACCCCTGAGCTGGTGCGTATCGAGAGTCACGATCACTACCACCTGAGTCATCCACTCCTGAAAGCGATTGAATACTGGATAACTCCGCAACTCTTCTCCCAGGATTTGGGCACCAGCTGTCGCCATCCGGTGCAAATTGCGATTGGTAAACCTGAAGAATTGCCCATGCTCAGCCAGGTGAGCAGCGGAATAAGCCTCGGTTTTTGCTATCTCACGCTCAGAAAAAGCGCACGCCTGAATACCCTGCAGGCCCGCCGACTGGTCAATATTATCCACCGTTCTTCCCTGCTACAAACGCTTGAGGTAGATGAAAATCTGATAACCCCGAGCAATGCGCTGCTGCCTGGATGGACGATCCCGCAATGGGATGAACTGGACGAGGTAGCGCTACCGGAAAAACTGACGCTGGCATATCACCTGCCGGTTGAACTACATGCCATGGCTGAACAGCTTCGCCAGGCGCTGGCGCTACTCGGCTGTGAATTAACGCTTATATTTCATAATGCAAAAAACTGGGACGGTAATCATCCTTTAGCGCAGGCCGACCTGATGATGGGTGACAGGCTGATTGGCGAAGCGCCTGAATATACCCTCGAACAGTGGTTACGCTGCGATCAACTCTGGTCACATGTCTTGAATGCCCCTGAATACACACATTTGCAGACCACTCTGGATGCCCTTCAAGTCCAGGCCAATGAAGATGATCGTCACGCAGCGTTACAGCAAGTGTTCGCCACGCTGATGCATGATGCCACGCTGACTCCGCTGTTCAATTATCACTATCGTATTAGTGCGCCACCGGGCGTGAACGGCGTGCGTCTGAATCCTCGCGGCTGGTTTGAGTTCACCGAAGCCTGGTTACCGCCCCCTTCAGCATGAAGAAGCTGGTGGACACCACGTCCAGGCGCTACCATATGGGTTTCGTTATTTGTCAGGAAAAGCCATGAAACGTGCCGTTGTTGTATTCAGTGGAGGTCAGGACTCCACGACCTGTCTGGCGCAAGCGCTACATCAGTATGATGAAGTGCACTGCGTGACCTTTGATTATGGTCAGCGTCATCGCGCTGAGATTGATGTCGCACGTGATCTGGCCTTTAAACTCGGCGCGCGTGCACACAAAGTGCTTGATGTCACGCTACTTAGCGAACTGGCCGTCAGCAGCCTGACCCGCGATAACATTCCGGTGCCGGATTACGAACCGGATGCGAACGGCATTCCCAATACCTTTGTGCCCGGGCGCAATATTCTGTTTTTAACGCTGGCAGCAATTTACGCGTACCAGGTGCAGGCAGAGGCGGTCATTACTGGCGTTTGCGAAACAGATTTCTCTGGATACCCGGACTGTCGCGATGAGTTCGTTAAAGCCTTGAACCATGCCGTGAGTCTGGGGATGGCGAAAGATATTCGCTTTGAAACCCCACTGATGTGGATCGACAAAGCCGAAACCTGGGCACTGGCCGATTACTGGGGCAAGCTGGACCTGGTGCGCGAAGAAACGCTGACCTGCTATAACGGCATCAAAGGTGACGGTTGTGGTCACTGCGCGGCCTGTAATCTGCGCGCTAACGGTCTGAACCATTATCTGGCGGACAAACCGGCGGTAATGGCAGCGATGAAGCAGAAAACCGGGTTAAAATAATGAGTTGAGCGATGCCGGATGGCGCTTTGCTTATCCGGCCTACAAGCACTCGCAGCCACTACTTCACCATCAGCTCCAGTTTTTCACGCAACTCCCCTTCCAGCGGTAGTGCTTTTTGCGTTTTCAAATCAATACAGACGAAGGTTATCAACGCATCTGCCACCACCTGTCCTTCCGGCTCCAGGGTGATAGTCTGGTTCAACACGCCGCTTTTGCCATTTAACTGCTGCACCTGACTGGTAATAGTCAGCAGGTCGCTCAGCACCGCCGGGCGACGGTAGTTGATATTAATATTCACAACCACAAAAGCGATGTTGTGAGCGGTCATCCACTGAAAACTGTCGCTGTTTTCCAGTCCATCCCAGCGTGCTTCTTCCAGAAACTCAAGATAACGAGCATTGTTGACGTGCTGATAGACATCAAGATGAAAACCACGAACTTTGATTTGTGTTTGCATAGCGCAGGAACCTTACGTTTTTATAGGAATATATTCAGGGTAGTGAGGCCATAACTGGTATGACCTCTCTAGTGTGGCAAATATTGGCCACTGCGCAAGTTATTAAAGTGTTAAAACTGCCAAATTACGCTCTACCAAAGAACTGCCCATCCCCGGCACCTGCTTTAAATCATCGACCGTTTTAAATGGCCCATACTCCTCACGATAGCTGACAATCGCCTGGGCTTTTTTCAGTCCGACCCCATTCATCACTCGCGCTAAATCCTCCGCAGAAGCGCTATTGATGCTTACCCTGGTGCCTTCATCATCGCTTGCTTTAGCGGGTTGCGTAGCCTTGCTTTGCGCCGCCCCTGAGGCATCCGCTTTGGTTTGAGTCGCGTGGCTTTTGGCAACAGGCTCTGCAGCCAATGCGCTTTGGGCCATACCGGCGCAGGTCAATGAAAGGGTGATAAGCAGGGCTTTGATTCCATGTTTCATACTGTTTTCTCCGTGTTTGTTAACAGTGGAATCACGATAGCGAGGTGCAGAACAGCAGACAAACGGCAAATATCAGAAATGGAAAAGGCCGCGAAAGCGGCCTTTGGTTAATACAACTTTTTGCAATTTTTTGCGAGCTGCCTCGGTTATTGCTGCTGTTCCAGCGCGTCACCGATTTTAATTTTTGCGGCTTTACGCAGATTGCTCATCAGCGCTTCAAAGGTAATTTGCGCGTTGTTCTGAGTAATCCCCTGAACCATCGCTTTCTTCTGCGCTTCAGGCATAGAACCCGCTTTCACTTCGTCCAGCGCAAGCAGAACAACGTTGCCCTGCATATCGTTCGCCACGCCGTAACTCGGTTTGTCTTTTGCTGGCAGGCTCAGACCAAAGGCTGCCTGGCTCAGAGGATCCTGACCCGTGCGGCTCAGTGTTTTCGCCTCACCAAAGCTCAGACCTGCTGCTTTCATCGCTTCATCGCCTTTACCGGCTTTCAGGTCTGCCAGCAGTTTATCGGCATCCAGCTTAGCCTGTTGCTCTGCTTTATTGTGCTTAACAAGCGCAGTAACCTGCTCTTTCACTTCAGCCAGTGGCTTAACGGCTTCGGCTTTGTGCTCTGCAATACGCAGCACAAATGCGCGATCGCCATCCACGGTAATGATGTCCGAGTTACTGCCAGGCGTACCGTTCTCGCCAACCAGACCACCATTGAAAATGATGTCAGCGACCGGTTTGAAGTTCAGCTCTTCCGGCAGGCTGTCACGGCTAAACCAGCCCGTTTCAACCGCTTTCATACCAGCAGCTTGCTCCGCACCCGCCAGAGATTCGTTATCGTTGCTGGCTGCATCGCTCACTTTCTGCTGCAGCGCATAGTACGCATCCAGCGCTTTTTCCTGCTTCACTTTCGCCGCAATGTCGTCACGGGCTTCGCTCAGCGGTTTAACCTGCGCAGGCTGTACGTCATCAAGACGCGCAACGAGGAAACCAACAGAAGATTTAATCACACCGGACAGCTGGCCTTTGTCTTTCAGGCCGGCATTTTTCAGCTCATCCGGAGTGGTGGAATCTTCCAGCCAGCCCATATCGCCACCTTTACGGGCAGAGATGATGTCGGCTGATTTTTCTTTCGCCAGCGCAGCGAAATCAGCGCCTTTGCTCAGCTCATCCAGTACCGCTTTGGCTTCATCTTCCGTTTTAGTCTGAATGATGCTGTAGCGGTTACGCTGCGGCTGAGTGAACTGGTCCTGATGCTGGTCATAGTAAGACTGAATATCAGCATCGCTGGCCGTCTCCTGCAGTGCAGCAGCGTCCAGCTTGATGTAGCTCACGCGGAACTGTTCCGGCGTCATAAAGTTGTTTTTATTCTGCTCGTAGTAGCTGGCAACTTCCTGCTCGGTAACGGATTGCTTCGCGGCAAGCGCGTTAACGTCAATGGTCGCCTCGCGAACGATACGCTGCTGTGCGACCAGCGCCGCCAGCTCGTCGGTTTCGCCTTTCAGCATGAAGTCCGTACCGGCAACGCCGTTGATCAACTGCTGAGTAGTGAGCTGATTACGTAATGCCTGGGCGTACTGGTCGGCGGTCATTCCCATTTGATTCACAATCGCGTTGTAGCGGTTGTTATCAAATTTGCCGTCCACCTGGAAAGCAGGCGTGGCGAAAATAGCCTGTTTAATCTGATCGTCGCTGATATTGAGCTTCAGCTCGCGGGAGTACTGATCCAGCAGCGCTTCGTCTACAAGACGATTCAGCACCTGCTGACGCAGCGTTTTCATATAGCCTTCATTCGCCGCCAGCTCAGAGTATTGATCGCCCAACTGCTGCTGCATGCGGTTACGTTCGCTATTGAACGCATTCTCGAATTGCCCGCGGCTGATCTCCTGGCCATTCACTTTGGCGGCGTAATTGTTGCCCCCGCCAATCAGGTAACCACTCACGCCGGTCAAAATGAACGACACGATAATGATACCGAAAATAATCTTGAGCACGAGACTGTTAGCAGCCGTGCGTAAGCTGTCCATCATGGTGTAACCACACTCCGCTGTAGATGACTATACGCGTTATCCTTCAAGCCGCCTGCGCGTTGTTACAACCACGGCGGCAAGGATGTTGAGTATATATGCTTCACGCAGCATAGCGTTTCCTGAACGCTGCGCACAAAGGTCTATTGTGACAAGAAAATGGGGCAATTGTCAGCCCACAACGCGTAGAAAGTACCGGAATCACAAATAAAAAAGGCACATCAGTTGATGCGCCCTTGTACTTCGTCACGTCCCCAAAGGGGAAATCACTTAGTTTACCGCGTCTTTCAGTGCTTTACCTGCACGGAAGCCCGGTACTTTAGCCGCGGCGATGGTGATCTCTTTACCTGTTTGCGGGTTGCGACCAGTACGGGCAGCACGCTCTTTAACGGCAAAAGTACCAAAACCTACCAGCGCTACGTCATCACCTTCCTTCAGGGATTCGGTAACAGAAGCAATAATTGCATCTAACGCACGTCCAGCCGCAGCTTTAGAGATATCAGCCCCTGCAGCAATTTTGTCGATCAGTTGAGATTTATTCACTCTTCTCTTCCTCTTTTATAATTTATATCGCACCTGAATCCTTCAAAGTGCGACCGCGCAGCAGTTATATCAGGCCTGCCATGCCCTTACAACACCCGTTAATGATGGCAAGCCTAATCCGTCATCTAAATTAGCTATACAAAAAAAGGCTGGCAAGTCCGAAATGGTCTGCCAGCCCTGTTTTTATTAGTGCTCTTTGCGCGAGGTCACTATTTTGCGGTCACAACCTGCATTCCAGACGGTTCATTTTGCAACGCAAGAGTCAAAACCTCCTCGATGCGTTTCACCGGATGGATGTCCAGATCGGCAATCACGTTGTCCGGAATCTCTTCCAGGTCACGTTTGTTTTCATCTGGAATTAAGACCGTCTTAATGCCGCCACGGTGCGCCGCCAGCAGTTTTTCTTTCAAACCACCGATTGGCAGAACCTGACCACGCAGGGTGATCTCGCCGGTCATCGCCACATCGGCGCGTACCGGGTTACCGGTCAGACAAGAAACCAGCGCGGTACACATGGCAATACCGGCACTCGGGCCGTCTTTCGGCGTCGCCCCTTCAGGTACGTGAACGTGGATGTCGCGTTTTTCGTAGAAATCCGGGTTGATACCCAGTTTTTCCGCACGCGCACGCACCACGGTCAGCGCCGCCTGAATGGACTCCTGCATCACTTCACCCAATGAACCGGTGTAGGTCAGCTTGCCTTTACCCGGTACGCAGGCGGTTTCGATGGTCAGCAAATCGCCGCCCACTTCCGTCCACGCCAGACCGGTCACCTGACCAACGCGGTTTTCGTTGTCCGCGCGACCATAGTCAAAGCGCTGTACGCCCAGGTAGTCGTGCAGGTTGTCGCCATTGATCACAATATGTTTCAGTGATTTGTCGAGCAGCAACTGCTTCACCGCTTTACGGCACAGCTTGGAGATTTCGCGCTCCAGACTACGCACGCCAGCTTCACGGGTGTAGTAACGAATAATGCCCACAATGGCGCTATCGTCGACCGTCAACTCGCCTTTTTTCAGCGCGTTACGCTCAATCTGTTTCGGCAACAGGTGACGTTTAGCAATGTTCAGCTTCTCGTCTTCGGTGTAACCGGACAGTCGGATCACTTCCATACGATCCAGCAACGGCGCCGGAATATTCATGGAGTTCGAGGTCGCAACAAACATTACGTCGCTGAGATCGTAATCCACTTCCAGGTAGTGATCGCTGAACGCCACGTTCTGCTCTGGATCCAGCACCTCAAGCAGTGCGGAAGCCGGATCGCCTCGCATGTCGGAAGACATTTTGTCGATCTCATCGAGCAGGAACAGCGGGTTTTTCACGCCCACTTTGGCCATTTTCTGGATCAGTTTACCCGGCATTGAACCAATATAGGTCCGGCGGTGACCGCGAATTTCAGCCTCATCACGCACGCCGCCCAGCGCCATACGGATGTATTTACGTCCGGTCGCTTTGGCGATGGACTGCCCCAGAGAAGTTTTACCTACCCCCGGCGGCCCAACCAGACACAGGATTGGCCCCTTGATTTTGTTCACACGGCTTTGAACCGCGAGATACTCAAGGATACGGTCTTTGACGCGTTCCAGACCGTAATGGTCAGTATCGAGGATTTCCTGCGCCTGACGCAGGTCTTTTTTGACCTTGCTACGCGCATTCCACGGTACCTGTACCATCCAGTCGATGTAGCCACGCACTACGGTCGCTTCCGCCGACATCGGAGACATCATTTTCAGCTTCTGCAGTTCTGCTTCCGCTTTCTCTTTTGCCTCTTTCGGCATTTTCGCCGCGTCGATTTTACGTTTCAGCGCTTCGTTTTCGTCCGGCGCGTCGTCCATCTCGCCGAGTTCTTTCTGAATGGCTTTCATCTGCTCGTTCAGATAGTACTCTCGCTGGGATTTTTCCATCTGCTTCTTCACGCGGTTGCGAATGCGTTTCTCAACCTGCAGCAGATCGATTTCGGATTCCATCATCGCCATCAGATATTCCAGACGTTCGTTAACGTCGGACATCTCCAGCACGGACTGCTTGTCAGCCAGCTTCAGCGGCATGTGTGCAGCGATGGTGTCCGCCAGACGCGCAGGATCGTCAATGCTGTTCAGCGACGTCAGCACTTCTGGTGGGATTTTCTTGTTCAGCTTGATATAGCCTTCGAACTGGCTGATAGCGGTACGCACCAGCACTTCCTGTTCGCGCTCATCAATGGCTGGCGAGTCAAGGTACTCCGCTTTCGCAGAGAAATGCTCGCCGTTGTCAGACAGCGCAGAAATACGCGCGCGCTGTAACCCCTCGACCAGCACTTTTACGGTGCCGTCAGGCAGTTTCAGCATCTGCAAAATAGAGGCCACGGTCCCGACGGTGAAAAGATCGTTTACACCCGGCTCATCCGTTGACGCTTCTTTCTGTGCGACCAGCATGATTTTTTTATCATGGTCCATAGCCGCTTCCAGACAACGGATAGATTTTTCCCGCCCTACAAATAAGGGTATGACCATGTGCGGATAAACCACCACATCGCGCAACGGCAATACGGGGATTTCAATGCGTTCAGAACGCTCAGGATTCATAGAGCTCTCTCTTAGTTTAGTGTCCGCCAGGTAATCAGGTGGTACGACTGTGCTTCACACCACCTTTAACATGTATGTCAGTATATGGGGATGTTTCCCACACATTCAACGCCATGTTTACGGAAAAATAAAAGGGGAGATAAAATCCCCCCTTTTTAATTAAATGTCTGTATGAATTGATGAATTATTCGCCAGATGCCTGCTGTGCTTCCGGCTTACCGTAAATCAGCAATGGCTTGCTCTGACCGCCAATCACCGACTCATCGATCACCACTTTTTCGACGTCTTCCATAGAAGGCAGATCGTACATGGTGTCGAGCAGCGCGGCTTCAACGATAGAACGCAGACCACGGGCACCGGTTTTACGCGCCATCGCTTTCTTGGCGATAGCATCCAGCGCTTCCTCACGGAACTCCAGATCGACACCTTCAAGGTTGAACAGCGCCTGGTACTGCTTGGTCAGGGCGTTTTTCGGCTCTTTCAGGATCTGGATCAGCGCTTCTTCACTCAGTTCGCTCAGCGTTGCCACCACCGGCAGACGACCGATGAACTCAGGGATCAGACCAAATTTGATCAGATCTTCCGGCTCCACCTGCGACAGCAACTCACCTTCGCTGGCTTTATCAGACTGCGCTTTTACCGTCGCGCCAAAACCAATGCCTGAGCCGGTTTCAACACGGTTAGCAATCACTTTGTCCAGACCAGCGAACGCGCCGCCGCAGATAAACAGGATCTTAGAGGTATCAACCTGCAAGAACTCCTGCTGCGGATGTTTACGCCCGCCCTGTGGCGGAACGGCCGCCACGGTGCCTTCAATCAGCTTCAGCAGGGCCTGCTGTACGCCTTCGCCGGAAACATCGCGGGTAATGGACGGGTTGTCAGACTTACGAGAAATCTTGTCGATTTCATCGATATAGACGATCCCGCGCTGCGCTTTCTGCACGTCGTAGTCGCACTTCTGCAGCAGCTTCTGAATAATATTTTCAACATCTTCACCCACATAACCGGCTTCGGTCAGCGTGGTGGCATCGGCCATGGTGAACGGAACGTCCAGCAGGCGCGCCAGCGTTTCCGCCAGCAGCGTTTTACCGGAACCCGTCGGGCCAATTAGCAGGATGTTACTTTTGCCCAACTCGACGCCATTGCTGGTGTCGCCGTTGCGCAGACGTTTGTAATGGTTGTATACCGCGACCGCCAACACTTTCTTCGCCTGTTCCTGACCGATAACGTAATCGTCCAGGTGATTGCGAATTTCATGTGGCGTCGGCAGCGCACTGCGTTCACGGTGCGGTGCTACTTCCTTAATCTCTTCGCGAATGATGTCGTTACACAAATCGACACATTCGTCGCAGATATACACGGATGGACCGGCAATCAGCTTCCGCACTTCATGCTGGCTTTTGCCGCAAAAAGAGCAGTACAACAATTTGCCCGAGCCATCTTTGCGTTTATCTGTCATGGGTCAAAACCTCTTCTTTGTTCTTTGTGCCGCACACGACGACGCAAATGCCATTCTCAGGCGCAAGACGCTAGTCAGCGTTGTGCCGCTCCAGGTAATTATAGCGGCACACCTGCGCACTGGGCATTAATTACGATGGGTCAAAATCGAGTCGACCAGACCGTACTCTACCGCTTCAGAAGCGGAGAGGAAGCGATCGCGCTCGGTATCACGTTCAATCTGCTCAAGAGATTGACCCGTATGATGCGCCATAAGTTCGTTCATGCGCCCTTTTACCTTCAGGATTTCGCGGGCATGAATTTCAATATCCGTTGCCTGGCCCTGGTAACCGCCCAGAGGCTGATGGATCATGACGCGAGAGTTAGGCAGGCAAAAACGTTTGCCTTTTGCCCCGGCAGTCAGCAGGAACGCGCCCATTGAGGCCGCCTGGCCCATACAAATGGTGCTAACGTCCGGCTTAATAAACTGCATGGTGTCATAGATAGACATCCCGGCAGTGATCACCCCACCAGGGGAGTTGATGTACAGGTAGATATCTTTTTCCGGGTTTTCTGCTTCCAGGAACAGCATCTGCGCCACAATCAGGTTAGCCATATGATCTTCGACCTGGCCAGTCATAAAAATGACGCGTTCCTTAAGTAGACGAGAATAGATATCAAAAGAGCGCTCACCACGTGAGGTCTGTTCAATGACCATCGGCACCAGCGCCATATGGGGTGCAAAGTTATCTCGTTCGCCGCTGTATGACATTTCCGTCTCCTGGATAAAATTTGAAAAAACCTGCTGTGCTGATTGTAACCTTATGGACGGATTATCAGCTAGTCCCTCAGTAATGGGTACGACATCGCCATAATTCAAGCATAACAATCTTTTGTTGTAACGCTAACACTGAAACGCTGTTTTCGCACTCTTCCCATGCAAAATGCGTGACAAAAAAAAACCCGCCACCAAAAGGTGACGGGCTTGCGTACGAAATTCGTGCTACAAAAGCGACGAATTACGCCTGCTGGTTCATCAGCTCGTTGAAGGAAGTGGCTTTTTCAGTCACTTTCGCTTTCGCCAGAACGGCTTCAACAGCTTGTTCTTCCAGAGCGACGTTACGCATGTTGTCCATCAGCTCTTTGTTTTTGCTGTAGAACTCAACAACTTCTTTCGGATCTTCGTAAGCAGAAGCCATCTCTTCGATCAGGCCTTTAACGCGATCTTCGTCAGCTTTCAGCTCGTTGGTGCGAATAACTTCGCCCAGCAGCAGACCTACAACTACGCGACGCTTAGCCTGTTCTTCGAACAGTTCACGCGGCAGTTCCAGAGCTTGTTTTTCGTTACCGCCAAAACGCTGCGCAGCCTGACGACGCAGAACGTCGATTTCGCTGTCGATCAGCGCAGCCGGTACGTCGATGTCGTTAGCTTTTACCAGACCTTCGATCGCCTGAGACTTAACGCGGTTACGCACTGCGCCTTTCAGCTCGCGTTCCATGTTTTTACGTACTTCAGCGCGCAGACCAGCTACGGAACCATCTTCAACGCCGAAACGCTTGATGAATTCTTCAGTCAGTTCCGGCAGTTCGCGTTCTTCAACTTTCTTCAGGTTGATAACGAACTTAGCGGCTTTACCTTTCAGGTTTTCAGCGTGGTACTCTTCCGGGAAGGTCACGTCGATAGTGAACTCTTCGCCAGCTTTGTGGCCTTTAACGCCTTCTTCAAAGCCCGGGATCATACGACCCTGGCCCATCGCCAGTACGAAGTCAGACGCTTTGCCGCCTTCGAACTCTTCGCCGTCTACAGAACCGGTGAAGTCGATGGTTACACGATCTTCTGCATCAGCAGCGCCGTCTTTGTCTTTCCAGGTAGCCTGCTGCTTACGCAGGGTGTCCAGCATTACATCAACGTCAGCGTCGGTGACTTCAACAACCGGTTTTTCAACTTCGATTGCTTCCAGGCCAGTCAGCTCAACTTCCGGGTAAACTTCGAACTCTACCGCGTAAGTAAAATCTTCACCCAGCTTGTATTCACCCGGAACGTAGTTCGGTGCGCCAGCCGGATTGATTTTTTCTTTGATGATCGCGTCAACGAAGTTGCGGCTCATCAGGTCGCCCAGTACGTCCTGACGCACGGAAGCGCCATAACGCTGAGCAACAACATTCATCGGTACTTTTCCTTTGCGGAAACCGTCAATACGCACTTTCTTCGCTACGTTGACCAGCTCGCTTTTCACAGCGGTCTCGATGCTGTCAGCAGCGATTGTAATCGTTACACGGCGGCCAAGGCCTTGAGTGGTTTCAACTGAAACTTGCATCTTGTTACCTCAAAAAATCACAGTGCTCGGTCAACTCTTCTCCGCAAGCACAGGTTGTTGGCTTCGCGGAACTGGGATGTTCTCATAAGCAATCACATTCCCTGTCGTCAGAATCATCCCGAAGACATTCCGAAAAATAAGACGCGCATTATAGCGGCATCACTTTTATGAGTCGAGAACGGTTATCGCGCGTTGCTGCGGCTTTTTTCACAATTCCCGGCTAATTTTTGTCTGAATACTGTACGACAGCCCCAGAATTCAGACAAAACAAAACGGCCCGCAGGCCGTTTTCACATATTCTGTAGCAACATACTGGAAAAGCGTCGGTTGTTGCAAATCCGTTTTTCTACGCGATGCTCCCGGCTCCACGACAAGGAGGCGACGCAAAGATCGTGTCCTGCAACGCTTCCCACTCCTTAATGGTATAGGTATGCAGGGCTAACGCATGTACGGTAGTGGAGAGTTCCGCCGTTAACGTGCCGTAAATCATCCGATGACGATTAAGAAAACGTTCACCTGTAAAGCGATCGCTAACCAGCACAACCTTAAAGTGGCTTTCAGAACCAGCCGGGACATTGTGACGATAGCTTTCATCCACAACTTCGAGGAATACGGGTTCGAACGCTGCCCTTAATTTTTCTTCTATTTGCTCACGAATCATCATGAAATTTTTCCTCCGACAACGCTGAGATGTCACCCATCCCTTTAAATACTAGCCGCTTTTACCGTTTTCATTACACCTTAGCAACAAAAAATTAGCGCTTATCTGATTTTCTCAGCCAAATGGATGAAGTTCACTAAATCCTCACTTCGATTTATGGCAAAAAGTCCGTTTATGGTCTTCATAAAGTCATAAAACGGACAACACAATGAATTTACATGCGTTACCCACTTCCCCTCATCGTTGGCGATGTTATGATGGCGGGAATTTTCTCTAACCACACAATTTAGATTCGCTGAGAGCCCTGGCATGTTTAAAAAAATCCTCTTCCCGTTAGTTGCAATGTTTATGTTGGCAGGATGCGCAACGCCGCCAACCACCATTGAAGTCTCCCCCAAAATCACCCTGCCGCAGCAGGATCCGAGCCTGATGGGCGTGACCGTGAGTATCAACGGCGCCGACCAGCGTCAGGATCAGGCGCTGGCAAAAGTCACCCGCGACAACCAGCAGGTTACCCTGACCGCTTCTCGCGATCTGCGTTTCCTGCTGCAAGAAGTGCTGGAAAAACAGATGACCGCGCGTGGTTATATGATTGGTCCGAACGGTGCAGTAAACCTGCAAATCATCGTTAGCCAGCTGTATGCGGACGTGTCTCAGGGTAGCGTGCGTTACAACATCGCCACCAAAGCAGACATCGCCATTATCGCGACCGCCGCTAACGGTAATAAGATGACCAAAAACTACCGCGCAAGCTACTCTGTTGAAGGCGCGCTGCAGGCCTCCAACAAAAATATTGCTGATGCCGTTAACAGCGTCCTGACCGACACCATCGCTGATATGTCTCAGGACACCAGCGTTCACGATTTCATCAAGCAGAACGCTCGTTAATTTCTGCCCTTATGGCCCGGCGTTCGTCGGGCCTATAGAAGCCCATGTCCAGTCATTACTTACGTATTTTTCAGCAACCACGTTCAGCTATCCTGCTCATTTTGGGGTTCGCCTCCGGATTACCGCTCGCACTGACATCCGGTACGCTCCAGGCGTGGATGACGGTCGAGAATATCGATCTTAAAACCATCGGTTTCTTTTCTCTGGTTGGCCAGGCCTACGTATTTAAGTTCCTCTGGTCTCCATTGATGGACCGCTATACACCGCCGTTTTTGGGCCGACGTCGCGGTTGGCTACTGGCGACCCAGGTACTGCTATTGATTTCTATCGCCGCGATGGGCTTTCTGGAGCCGGGTACGCAGCTACGCTGGATGGCCGCGCTGGCGGTGGTGATCGCGTTTTGTTCGGCATCGCAGGATATCGTCTTTGACGCCTGGAAAACCGACGTATTGCCCACCGAAGAGCGTGGTGCAGGTGCAGCAATCAGCGTGCTTGGTTACCGTTTAGGGATGCTGGTTTCCGGTGGGCTGGCCCTGTGGATGGCCGACCGCTGGCTCGGCTGGCAGGGAATGTATTGGCTGATGGCGGCGCTGCTGATCCCTTGCATCATCGCGACCCTATTAGCGCCAGAACCGACAGATGCTATTCCGGTGCCTAAATCGCTGGAACAGGCAGTTGCGGCTCCGCTGCGAGACTTTTTTGGCCGGAACAATGCCTGGCTGATTCTGCTCCTGATCGTGCTGTATAAACTCGGTGATGCCTTCGCGATGAGTCTGACCACCACTTTTTTAATCCGCGGAGTTGGATTTGATGCGGGTGAAGTCGGCGTGGTGAATAAAACGCTGGGGCTGCTGGCAACCATCGTTGGCGCGCTGTACGGCGGGATCCTGATGCAGCGTCTCTCGCTGTTCCGCGCATTGTTGATTTTCGGTATTCTGCAAGGGGCATCAAACGCAGGTTACTGGCTGCTGTCCGTCACTGACAAACACATGTTCAGTATGGCCGCCGCCGTTTTCTTTGAAAACCTGTGTGGCGGGATGGGCACCGCGGCGTTTGTCGCCTTATTAATGACGCTATGCAATAAGTCCTTCTCAGCGACTCAGTTCGCCCTGCTCTCCGCGCTTTCAGCGGTTGGCCGCGTGTACGTAGGTCCGGTAGCGGGTTGGTTTGTCGAAGCGCACGGGTGGCCAACGTTTTATCTGTTCTCCGTGTTTGCCGCACTGCCCGGACTCCTGCTGCTGCTGGTTTGCCGTCAGACGCTGGAACATAGCTGGCAAAATGAAAGCTTTATTCCGCGCACGGAATTTCGTGGCGCGTACGGTCTGGCATTAATGACGCTGGTCGCGGGCTGCTGTTTGCTGGCAGTTTGGTTATTGTTGCTGACCCTGAATGCACTGGACTACACCAATTTCTCCTTCCTGCCGGAACTGCTTGAAGTCTCGGTGGTAGTCGCGGTCTGCGGAGTGGTATTCGGCGGATTGCTGGATTATCTGGCATTGCGCAAAACCCATCTGGCGTGATGTTGCATATTTATGCTCTAAATAATTCGAGTTACGGGACAAAAGGCGTGAGCGTTTTGAACAGCGCTTGCGCTGGCCCCGTAGGGGAGAGGCCGAGAGGCCGAATCACGCGGCGACGCAGCAAATCCCCAGGAGCTTACATAAGTAAGTGACTGGGGTGAGCGAGGAAAGCCAACACACCCGTAGCTTGAAGTATGACGAGCATATTTTGCCGTTGTAATCACCCTGCGTAATTATAACGGCTAAATAAACAACAACTGATAAAAATATTATTTGTTATTTTGTGCGCCATAGAATTTGGAAATTATTGACGCTTTTTATACATGCTATTTTCCTTACTCGATTCAGCCATGAAAAATTTATTGTTTGTTCTTAAATTGTCTTTTTATTGATAATTAATTGTTAATTAATTGTTTTATTTTCGTATTGGTTATACCAATTGCCCTCTGCATGTCCCTCGCCCGCCTGCTTTCGTTATAACGTGATGTTGCAACAGGTTCTTAAAGCCAACCCGACATATATTGCAACATATGTGACACGCTCAGCAGAACCCAGTAACACAGATCCAATGATGTTTACAGTAATGTAACCTTCCCGTAAAATGACCTCACACTTTAAACGCCACCCGGTCCCGTGGAATTGAGGTCGTTAAATGAGACTCAGGAAATACAATAAAAGTTTGGGATGGTTGTCATTAATTGCAGGCACTGCGTTACTCAGTGGCTGTAATTCTGCGCTGCTTGACCCTAAAGGACAGATTGGACTGGAACAACGTTCATTGATACTGACGGCATTTGGCCTGATGTTGATCGTCGTTATTCCTGCCATCTTGATGGCTGTTGGTTTTGCCTGGAAGTATCGTGCAAGCAATAAAGATGCGAAGTACAGCCCGAACTGGTCACACTCCAATAAAGTGGAAGCTGTGGTCTGGACGGTGCCGATCTTAATCATCATTTTCCTTGCTGTGCTGACCTGGAAAACCACCCACGCTCTTGAGCCAAGCAAACCGCTGGCGCATGACGAGAAGCCCATTACCATCGAAGTGGTTTCCATGGACTGGAAATGGTTCTTCATCTATCCGGAACAGGGTATCGCTACCGTGAATGAAATCGCCTTCCCGGCGAATACTCCGGTCGAATTCAAAGTGACGTCCAACTCCGTGATGAACTCCTTCTTTATCCCGCGTCTGGGTAGCCAGATTTATGCCATGGCCGGTATGCAGACTCGACTGCATCTGATCGCCAACGAAGTCGGTACTTATGATGGTATCTCCGCAAGCTATAGCGGACCAGGCTTCTCCGGTATGAAATTCAAGGCTATTGCAACAAAGGACCGCGCCGAATTCGACCAATGGGTTGCTAAAGCTAAACAGTCTCCGAACACCATGAACGACATGGCAGCGTTCGAAAAAGTGGCTGTGCCAAGCGAATACAACCAGGTGGAATACTTCTCCAACGTGAAACCTGATTTGTTTAAAGATGTTATTAACAAATTTATGGCTCACGGTAAGAGCATGGACATGACCCAACCAGAAGGTGAGCACAGCGCACACGAAGGTATGGAAGGCATGGACATGAGCCACGCGGAATCCGCCAACTCAAGGGGTTGAGAAGAATACGATGTTCGGAAAATTGACACTTGATGCAGTTCCGTTCCATGAACCAATCGTCATGGTTACGATCGCTGCCATTATCATCGGTGGTGCGGCCTTACTCGGCCTTATCACTTACTTCGGTAAGTGGACCTACCTGTGGAAAGAGTGGCTGACTTCGGTTGACCACAAACGCCTTGGCATCATGTATGTCATCGTCGCAATCGTGATGTTGATTCGTGGCTTTGCCGATGCCGTCATGATGCGTAGTCAGCAAGCGCTGGCTTCTGCAGGTGAAGCGGGTTTCCTGCCACCTCACCACTACGACCAGATCTTCACGGCTCACGGCGTGATTATGATCTTCTTCGTGGCAATGCCATTTGTTATCGGTCTGATGAACCTCGTGGTTCCACTGCAGATTGGCGCACGTGACGTTGCATTCCCGTTCCTGAACAACCTGAGCTTCTGGTTCACCGTTGTTGGCGTAATCCTGGTTAACCTGTCTCTGGGCGTCGGTGAATTCGCGCAGACCGGTTGGCTGGCGTATCCGCCTCTTTCGGGGATAGAGTACAGTCCAAGCGTCGGGGTCGATTATTGGATATGGGCCGTCCAGTTGTCCGGTATTGGTACAACCCTGACCGGTATCAACTTCTTTGTGACCATCATTAAGATGCGTGCGCCAGGAATGACCATGTTCAAGATGCCGGTATTTAGCTGGGCATCTCTGTGCGCTAACATCCTGATTATCGCTTCGTTCCCAATTCTGACGGTTACCGTCGCGTTGCTGACCCTGGATCGCTATCTGGGCACCCATTTCTTTACCAACGATATGGGCGGCAACATGATGATGTACATCAACCTGATTTGGGCCTGGGGCCATCCGGAAGTGTACATTCTGATCCTGCCAGTATTCGGGGTATTCTCCGAAGTCGCAGCAACCTTCTCGCGTAAGCGTCTGTTTGGTTACACCTCGCTGGTGTGGGCAACCGTGTGTATTACCGTTCTGTCGTTCATTGTTTGGCTGCACCACTTCTTCACCATGGGTGCCGGCGCAAACGTAAACGCCTTCTTCGGTATTACCACCATGATTATCGCCATCCCGACCGGGGTGAAGATCTTCAACTGGCTGTTCACCATGTATCAGGGCCGTATCGTATTCCACTCAGCAATGCTGTGGACGATTGGCTTTATCGTCACCTTCTCAGTCGGCGGCATGACCGGCGTACTGCTGGCGGTGCCGGGTGCGGACTTCGTACTGCACAACAGCCTGTTCCTGATTGCGCACTTCCATAACGTTATCATCGGCGGCGTGGTATTTGGTTGCTTCGCGGGTATGACCTACTGGTGGCCAAAAGCGTTTGGCTTCACGTTGAACGAAACCTGGGGTAAACGCGCATTCTGGTTCTGGATCATCGGCTTCTTCGTGGCATTTATGCCGCTGTACGTGCTGGGCTTTATGGGTATGACCCGTCGCCTCAGCCAGCAGATTGACCCACAGTTCCATCCGATGCTGGTTGTTGCCGCCTGTGGCGCCGCGCTGATTGCACTGGGTATCCTGTGCCAGTTCATTCAGATGTACGTGTCTATTCGCGACCGCGAGCAGAACCGTGACCTGACCGGTGACCCATGGGGTGGTCGTACGCTGGAGTGGGCAACCTCTTCCCCGCCTCCGTTCTATAACTTTGCCGTTGTGCCGCACGTTCACGAGCGTGATGCCTTCTGGGAAATGAAAGAAAAAGGTGAAGCGTACAAGCAGCCTGCGCACTATGAAGAGATTCATATGCCGAAGAACAGCGGTGCCGGTATCGTCATTACCGCCTTCGCAACACTGTTTGGTTTCGCCATGATCTGGCATATCTGGTGGCTGGCGATTGCAAGCTTCGCAGGCATGATCATTAGCTGGATTGTGAAAAGCTTTGATGAAGACGTGGATTACTACGTGCCGGTCCCGGAAGTCGAAAAACTGGAAAACCAGCATTTCGATGAGATTACTAAGGCAGGGCTGAAAAATGGCAACTGATACTTTAACGCACGCGACTGCCCACGCGCACGAACACGGGCACCACGATGCAGGCCAGACCAAGATCTTCGGATTCTGGGTCTACCTGATGAGCGACTGCATTCTGTTCTCAATTCTGTTTGCAACCTATGCCGTTCTGGTGAACGGCACCGCAGGTGGCCCGACAGGTAAGGACATTTTTGAACTGCCGTTCGTTCTGGTTGAAACATTCCTGCTGTTATTTAGCTCCATTACTTACGGCATGGCGGCGATCGCCATGTATAAGAACAACAAGAGCCAGGTCATCTCCTGGCTGGCGTTGACTTTCTTGTTCGGTGCCGGATTCATCGGGATGGAACTCTATGAATTCCATCACCTGATTGTTAACGGTATGGGCCCGGATCGCAGCGGCTTCCTGTCTGCGTTCTTCGCGCTGGTCGGCACGCACGGTCTGCACGTCACCTCCGGTCTTATCTGGATGGCGGTGCTGATGGTGCAAGTTGCCCGTCGCGGCCTGACCAGTACTAACCGTACCCGCATCATGTGCCTGAGCCTGTTCTGGCACTTCCTGGATGTGGTGTGGATCTGTGTGTTCACTGTTGTTTATCTGATGGGGGCGATGTAATGAGTCATTCTAACGAGAGCGGCGGCGCATCCCATGGCAGCGTAAAAACCTACATGACAGGTTTTATCCTGTCGATCATCCTGACGGTCATTCCGTTCTGGATGGTAATGACAGGTTCTGCCTCTCCGGCCGTCATTCTGGGAACTATTCTGGCAATGGCAGTGGTACAGATTCTGGTGCACCTGGTGTGCTTCTTGCACATGAATAGCAAATCTGATGAAGGTTGGAACATGACGGCCTTTGTCTTTACTGTGCTAATCATCGCCATCCTGGTTGTGGGCTCCATCTGGATTATGTGGAACCTTAACTACAACATGATGATGCACTAAGAGCGGCGATTATGATGTTTAAGCAATACCTGCAAGTTACGAAACCAGGCATCATCTTTGGCAACCTGATCTCGGTGATTGGGGGGTTCCTGCTGGCCTCGAAAGGCAGCATCGACTATCCCCTGTTTATCTACACGCTGGTTGGGGTGTCACTGGTTGTGGCGTCGGGTTGTGTATTTAACAACTATATCGACAGGGATATCGACAGGAAGATGGAGAGGACCAAAAACCGCGTGCTGGTTAAAGGTCTGATTTCTCCTGCCGTCTCGCTGGTATACGCCACCTTGCTGGGTATTGCTGGCTTTATGCTGCTGTGGTTTGGCGCCAACCCTCTGGCCTGCTGGCTGGGGGTGATGGGCTTCGTGGTATATGTGGGCGTCTATAGCCTGTATATGAAGCGCCATTCCGTTTACGGGACGCTGATTGGCTCACTCTCCGGTGCTGCGCCGCCGGTGATTGGCTACTGCGCCGTAACCGGTGAGTTCGATAGCGGTGCGCTGATTCTGCTGGCTATTTTCAGCCTGTGGCAAATGCCGCACTCTTACGCGATTGCGATTTTCCGCTTTAAGGATTATCAGGCTGCCAATATCCCGGTACTGCCAGTGGTAAAAGGCATTTCGGTCGCGAAGAACCATATCACGCTGTATATCGTGGCATTTGCTATCGCCACGCTGATGCTAACTCTGGGCGGCTATGCAGGTTATAAATACCTGATTGTTGCTGCGGCGGTGAGCGTCTGGTGGTTGGGCATGGCGCTGCGCGGTTATAAAGTGGAAGATGACAGAGTCTGGGCGCGCAAGCTGTTCGGCTTCTCCATCATCGCCATTACCGCACTTTCCGTGATGATGTCCGTCGACTTTATGGTGCCAAACTCGCAGAACCTGCTGACTTACGTTTGGTAAGAATCTGCTTATATGAAAAGGGTGCTCTGGCACCCTTTTTTATTTGTTGTTTTGCATTCCCCCTCTTCTCACACTCACAACATTTGTTAATGAAGCGCATATTTACCCGGCCCTCTTCCCGCTTTACACTAGGCGCGAAATTAATACAGAGGTGGGAATGAACGATTACAAAATGACGCCCGGTGAGTTGCGCGCCACCTGGGGTTTAGGGACCGTATTTTCGTTGCGCATGCTTGGCATGTTTATGGTCCTGCCGGTTCTGACCACGTATGGTATGGCACTACAGGGTGCCAGCGAAGCATTGATCGGACTTGCTATCGGTATTTATGGCCTGGCGCAAGCCATCTTCCAGATCCCCTTTGGTCTGCTTTCAGACCGCATCGGCCGTAAGCCGCTTATTGTCGGCGGACTGGCGGTATTTGTTGTCGGTAGCGTGATTGCCGCCCTCTCAGATTCAATCTGGGGAATTATTCTCGGTCGGGCCCTCCAGGGCTCTGGCGCGATTGCCGCCGCCGTAATGGCGCTGCTGTCCGACTTAACCCGCGAGCAAAACCGAACCAAAGCAATGGCGTTTATTGGCGTCAGCTTTGGTATCACCTTCGCCATTGCGATGGTACTGGGGCCGATCGTTACCCACACGCTGGGGCTACACGCGCTGTTCTGGATGATCGCGGGCCTTGCGACAACAGGTATCGTGCTGACTATTTGGGTCGTTCCCAATAGCACGACCCACGTACTGAACCGCGAATCAGGCATGGTTAAAGGCAGCTTCAGCAAAGTGCTGGCGGAACCAAAACTGCTGAAGCTCAACTTCGGCATCATGTGTCTGCACATTTTACTGATGTCCACTTTCGTCGCCTTGCCAGGTCAGTTGGCAAAAGCGGGCTTCCCCGCCGCCGAACACTGGAAAATTTATCTGGTGACGATGCTGCTGTCCTTTGTTTCCGTGGTGCCGTTCATCATTTACGCCGAAGTGAAACGCCGGATGAAACGCGTGTTCCTCGCCTGCGTGTTACTGATTCTTGTCGCCGAAATTGTATTGTGGAGCGCAAACATTCGTTTTTGGGGGCTGATTGCGGGCGTGCAGATATTCTTCCTCGCCTTCAACCTGATGGAAGCCCTACTCCCCTCGCTTATCAGTAAAGAATCTCCGGCGGGCTATAAAGGTACGGCGATGGGCGTTTACTCCACCAGCCAGTTTCTTGGCGTGGCAATTGGCGGCTCGCTGGGCGGTTGGGTAGTCGACATGTTTGATGGTCAGGCGGTATTCCTGGCCGGCGCGCTTCTGGCGGCAGTGTGGTTGTTGGTGGCCAGCACAATGAAAGAACCGCCGTACGTTAGCAGCCTGCGCGTGGAAATCCCACCGGAGATTGCCGCGGATGACACCCTGAAGCAGCGTCTTCTGGCTAAAGAAGGGATAAGCGAAGTATTAATTGTGGCGCAAGAGCATTCGGCTTACGTAAAAATCGACAGCAAAGTGACCAATCGATTCGAAGTTGAGCAGGCGATAAGTCAGGCGTGAAGATTGCAGGATGGCGACGTCTTATCCGGCCTACAAATAGCGTGTACTACCTGTAGGCCGGATAAGCGGGCATTACGACTTAATCGCGGAAGTTCTTAAACTGGAACGGCTGGCCGAGGTCGCCCCCACGAACCAACGCCATGACGGATTGCAGATCGTCACGTGCTTTACCGGTTACACGGATTTCTTCACCCTGAATCTGCGCCTGCACCTTCAGTTTGCTGTCTTTAATCAGCTTAACGATTTTCTTTTGCACCGCGCTTTCGATGCCCTGCTTCAGCTTCGCTTCCACAAACCAGGTTTTACCGCTGTGCACGAAGGTTTCCGGTACGTCCAGCGATGTGCCTTCAATACCGCGTTTCAGTAGCTTGGCACGCAAAATATCCAGCAGTTGATTGACCTGGAAATCAGACTCGCTCAGCACCTTAATCGTCTTATTTGACTCATTCAGCTCAAAATTCGCTTCAACGCCACGAAAATCAAAGCGTGACTCTACTTCGCGGCTGGCGTTATCCACCGCGTTACGGGCTTCCTGAAGATCAACTTCAGAGACAATATCGAAAGATGGCATCTTTTCCTCTCCCTTCATTTTTGATGCGAAGCATAATACCTGCAAAGTTACCCAACAGACAGCGCTATACTAGGCTGTATCCTTTAATTGTACGCGGAACTGTTACCTGCGAACAATAAAGGGGTACGGCCGATATGGATTAACACCTGGTGCTGTTGCAGGTGAGGAGGAAGAATGAAAATTACCGTACTGGGATGTGGAGCGTTAGGACAGCTGTGGCTTACCACGCTGTGCAAACATGGACATGAGGTGCAAGGGTGGCTACGCGTACCACAGCCCTACTGCAGCGTGAACCTGATCGACACGGATGGATCAGTTTTTAATGAATCCCTGACGGCAAACGACCCCGACTTTTTGGCAAAAAGCGACCTGTTACTGGTTACACTTAAAGCCTGGCAGGTTTCTGATGCGGTAAAAGGTCTGGCCGCAATTCTGCCTGAAACTACCCCCATTTTGCTGATTCACAACGGCATGGGGACGATTGAAGAGCTGCAAAACATTAAACAGCCTCTGCTGATGGGCACCACCACCCACGCGGCACGTCGCGACGGAAATGTCATCATTCATGTCGCTCAGGGCACAACGCGCATCGGTCCGGCGCGTGAGCAGGACGGTGATTTCAGCTATCTGGCTGAAACACTGCAAGAAGTACTACCGGATGTCGCCTGGCATAATAATATTCGCGCCGAACTGTGGCGCAAACTGGCCGTAAACTGCGTCATTAATCCGCTGACGGCGCTCTGGGACTGCCCAAACGGCGAACTGCGTCAGCATCCGGAAAAAATAGCGCTAATCTGTGAGGAAGTAGCAGCGGTTATTGAACGCGAAGGCCACCACACATCAGCGGATGATTTACGCTATTATGTCGAGCAAGTCATTGACAGTACGGCAGAAAATATCTCATCAATGCTGCAGGATATTCGTGCCATGCGCCATACAGAGATCGACTATATTACCGGTTACCTGTTAAAACGCGCCCGCGCGCACGGCATCGCCGTCCCGGAAAATGCCCACCTGTTTGAAATGGTAAAGAGAAAGGAAAGTGAGTATGAGCGCTCAAGCACTGGTTTGTCTCGCCCCTGGTAGTGAAGAGACCGAAGCAGTCACCACTATCGATCTGCTGGTTCGCGGCGGAATTAAGGTCACTACAGCAAGCGTCGCCAGCGATGGCGGCCTGACGATTGTGTGCTCACGCGGAGTGAAACTGCTGGCTGACGCACCGTTGGTTGAAGTTGCTGACGGCGATTTCGACATCATCGTATTGCCTGGCGGCATTAAAGGCGCGGAGTGTTTTCGCGACAGCCCTCTGCTTATCGAAACCGTGAAGCAGTTTCATCGTTCCGGACGTATTGTCGCAGCCATTTGCGCCGCTGCCGCCATCGTACTTGTCCCACACGATATCTTCCCCATCGGAAATATGACGGGTTTCCCGGCGTTGAAGGACAAAATCCCCGCAGAACAATGGCAAGACAAGCGTGTCGTGTGGGATCCGCGCGTCAACCTGTTAACCAGCCAGGGTCCGGGAACATCGATTGATTTTGGTTTAAAAATCATTGACCTACTGGTGAGCCGCGAAAAGGCTTATGAAGTGGCGTCACAGCTGGTAATTGCGGCGGGAATTTATAACTACTACGAGTAAGAATGATTGCCGGATGGTTTCAACCATCCGGTAAAATATTTAAAACCAAGGCACTCCGCTCATAACGTTGCTATAAAACAACATTCTTCCCGCCAGTTCCCCCGTCGCCATTAATACGACCCATAACCAACTCTGTTGGCCGTATTTCAGACGCGATATTCCCCACACAGCAACGCAGATACTGGCAAATAGCTGCCACCATAGCAGAGGACTTGACGCATCAGCGCCAGGCACATGATAGCGAAACCACAACCCGCCTGCCGTCAACACGATTCCAATGATGATCCCTGCATTACACACCGTTGAAGAGGATTTATGCCAATAGCCACCCGCCACCGCCACACTCATAAAACCCAGCAATACTGCCGTTGCCAGGAAGCCAAGCGGCGTAGCTATGGTATGCCAAAGCGAGTGCAGCGCCATTTGGTAATACACCTGAGACGTCACAAAAATTGACACCAGGCCAACAAGCGCAGTCACACCACCCAGAAGATTCGCCCCTGGATGCCCAAGCTTGAGCCAACATAACACTAACCAGCAAAATATCACGGCATTCAATACTATAAATGCCACTACTTCCCGACTCAGCCAAGATATTCCCAACCCTGCCATTGAACGGTATGCGCCTGTAGGTGTTCCCAGGTGTGCAAGGGATGCCAAAGAACCCAGCACAGTGATGACCCAAAATAGCAGCGCAAGCCGACGATATTGTTCAGCATTAAATTTCAGCGTGCCAAAATTCTGACACAACGTTAGTGCCAGGACACCGCCAATCCCCCATTGAGCAAAGACCGTAAAAAAGACTAATGGCAATTCATAGTGTTCCATTTCTCTCTCCTCAGTCCCGTGGCGCAATAATTACAATATTGGGCTTACTGATGTTGTGATCGGGTAAGTTGTAGCGCTTCTCTAGCACAGTCCATTGGGTGGTATGCTCTTTGCGGAGATCTTCTATCTCACCAAATCGCAAAACCCCCGCAGGGCAAGATTCAACACAGCGTGGTTGCAAACCTTCATCCAGGCGTTCCGCACACAGATTACATTTACTGGTTTTCCCCTCTTCCGCATCGTAAACCGGCGCGCTCCAGGGGCAAGCCATAATACACATCCGGCAACCGATACAACGTTCGTGATCCTGTACAACAATCCCGTCAGCTCGTTTGGTATAAGTCCCGGCCGGGCACACTTTCATGCACTGAGGATCATCGCAATGGTTACACGACATGCTGATAAACGCTTGAGTATTAGGTTCATCCGTATTGCGCTCGCGCACTCGGCGCCATAACACACCAAGCGGCGTCATATTTTCTGACTTGCAAGCCATGCTGCAGGTTTTACAGCCATAGCAGTTTTGCATATCAATAAGAAATCCATACTGTTTCGTCATGATTATGCCTCCCTTCTCACGTCAACCAACGTGCTGTTACAACAGTGTCCATTACCCAACAGCTCTACCTGATCGTTGGTGACATGGCTGCTACTTCCTCCCTGTTGCTCCCACCAGCCATTATCCAGGCTTACAACTCCCCGTTTTATATGCGTTGTTACGTCGGCAATAGCCCTGTGCTCTCCACGATGATTGAAGACCACGACCCATTCCCCGGCCTGGATCTGACGATTATGAGCATCTTCAGGGTGGATCATAACGTTTGGACGATTACGCTGAACCTCAAGGATCCATTCATTCATACCGTGGCTCGAATGTACGCTACGTGCCAGTTTGCGCTGTACCGCCATTAACGGATAATGACTTGCCAGTTCAGGTGAACCTTTCACTGACTCTTTCACCTGTTTCCAGGTTACCACCGGCAGGAAGTCTTTTTTTGCCCACTCCTCAATATAGAAATGTGCCTTTCCGGTTGAAGTACAAAACTGCCCATCCTTAAAGGGAATCCAGTCTTCTTTAACGGGGCATACCGGCCCTTTTTTAAGCATCTCACGGGTGATGCCTGACCCCTTGAGGCAAGCATCAATGTAATGTTCAATAGGCTGGTTAAAAACTTCACCAAATCCAAAACGCTCGGCCAGGCGCGCAAAAATCCAGTAATCAGGTTTAGCTTCTCCCGGGGGCTCCACCGCTTTTTCCATCAACTGTACATAATGGCTACGGACCCCCGCCATTAAACTGACATCTTCAAAAATGGTCGTCACGGGAAGTACCAGATCGGCATACAGTGCAGACGAACTCATCAGGTTGTCCGCCACCACCACAAATGGCACTTTTTTAAAGGCTTCTCGGACCTGATTTGTATTCGGCAACTGCGTCATCGCCCCCAGCGTCATGTTCCACCAGAATTTAATCGGATGTGGTTTTTCGTGAACGATCCAGTCTCCAATTTTGGAAATGGGGATCGATGGGATTTTGGCAGCATTTGGCGCGGGGGGGATAATGGGCGAAAATTTCGCCATCTGCCTGACCCCGCCCGCATCACAGACCCCTGCACCAGGCTTACCGATATTGCCGGTTATCAGCGCCAGATAGAATTGGCTGGCGGCAACGTAAGTGCCAAACTCAGTTCTCTGCGCACCAGACATATTCTGAATAATCATCGCAGGTTGCGTGGAAGCATAGTCTCGTGCCAGGCGTAACACCGTTTGCGCTGGCACATCCGTTTCCTGCTCAACTTTCTGTGTCGTCCAGGGCTTCGCCTGCGCCCAAACGTTATCCAGTACGGTAGTAAAATCACTCCCGTTGGGCAGTTCATCATTTAGCAATGCAGGAAGAACGCCCGGCACATCATGTCGCTTCACGCTTTGTGTCAGAGTATCAAACACCAGATAACTGTCTGCATCATGCGGATCGGCTCGCATTAGTTTCTGCTTAGCATCCACCAAATAAACTGCGCCGGTATGTTTTCGCAGAAAATTTGCATCATAGCGCTTCTCCTGCATAATGATGTTGATCATCCCTAGCGCCAGCGCGATATCCGTTCCCGGCACAATAGGCACCCACTCATCCGCTTTTGCTGCGGTTTCGTTAAACCGGGGATCGATTACCACCATTCGCGCTCCGTTACGCTGCGCATTTGAATAATCTTTGAAGTAAGCATGCATCGTAATGGCCGGGTTGTTCCCCCAGCAAAGGATATAGCGACTTTCCTTTATTGTGTCGCGGGTATCAGCATACCGTAAGCCCACCATTGGCATCATCGCAGCAGTGACGGCTGCGCAGCATAACGAACCAACATGTTTTGTCGATCCGCCAAGATAATCAAAAAATGCCTTCCCCATATCATTTTTGATAGAGTCCATATTCCCTGAAGCTGCTGTTAGCAACAGGCCTTTATTGCCATCGGTAGCGATCGTTTCTCTGATTTTCTTTTCAATAAGCTCAAGCGCGGCATCCCAAGAAATCGGCTTAAATTTTCCTTCACCTTTTTCTCCCGTACGCAGCAAGGGTTGCGTCAGTCGTAGCGGGTGATACACCCATTTCGTTCGGCTAATCCCTCGTAAACAACATTTCACGTTAAAGCCTTTTGTCGCTTCAATTTTCATCAAACGATCTTTCCAGACATATGCCGTCAGGTTGCAATGCAAACATTCCATTGCACAGGTCGAACGAAATGTCTGGTAATCCGATTGCTGCAGACGAAACCGAGGCAGCGGTGCGCCATTGACCTGACGCAACCCTAGAAAGGTTGGACCTAATGAAGCCAGCCCCACCACACCTAGCCCTTTTAACAGGGTTCTTCTTTTTAAACGTATATTGCTCAAAGCATCCATGATCTTCCCTCCAATAAAGTTCATCATTAGTGAACTAAAATTCACCAATAATTAACTTGAGGTGAGTCATGATCTAATCATTTAGAGGTAACGATCTTTTTGAACTATGAAAGCAGCACTGCTTTCTGAACTCAATGATATAATCGAGAAGTATTTAATAAGAGAACGCATATGACTGAAACATCACAAGGGATTAATTCGGTTGATATAGCCGTCAGCATTTTGACATTTGTCGCCAGTCAGAATGGTCAAGCGAGGGCAATCGATATCGCTACTGGGTGTGGTTTGTCGAAAAGCCGTTTACATAAATATCTTATCTCACTTTGTCGCACCGGCATGCTATGCCAAAACGAAAAAGGGCTTTACTGCCTGGGAGCAACCACACTACAACTGACTGGAGGCCAAACCGGCGCACGCGACGCAATTGACGAGCTCAATACTATGCTGGTCACTTTTCGCGATACCTTTAACCACTCCACCGGGGTCGTCGTTGCTTCTGAAAATGGATTAATACTCAAACACTACAATCGCAGCTTTCGAAACGTCGATATCGATTTTCTGCCCAATACGCAGGTTCCACTTCATGCCAGTGCTGCTGGGCAAATTTTTATGAGCTTTTCTGATTATCAGGCGAAAAATCTGGCGCAGAAACAGTTGATTAGACAAATAATATCGCAGGGATACGCCGTGCGTTACAACCCAACTCAGGGGATCCCTGGAGCGCAATCTATCGCTTGTCCGCTTCAGAATAGTAAAGGTGAGCTCATTGCAATTGCTGTAACAATGGGTTTTTTTAGTGCCGAAGCCATTCCGCAAATTGCCAACCAACTGGTCAACAGCATAGCATCACTTCAGCCACAAGATTAGCGAAGCCCCGGCGCATAAAGCCGGGGCAGGCCTCAATTACGGGCGGTACACCTTCACGTTTTCAAAGCCCTGCTCGCGCAGATACAGCGCCTGCAGGCGGCTCATCACCCCGCGTTCACACCACAGCAGCCAGGTTTTACTCTGGTCCAAATCACCGAATTTAGTGCTCAGTTTATAGAACGGCAGAGAAACCACGTCCACACCGTCAACTTTCAGCGGTTTGTCATCCTGTTCATCCACAGAACGGATATCCAGAATCACGTCGTTTGAGCCGAAACCACTCACGGTTTCCACTTCCACCACGGTCTGCTGAGTCTGCTGGGCGATATCGCGAATATCGATATTGTTCGCTTCTTCGACCACTTTATCGAGGATAGAGAAATCGAAGTTTTCTTCTTCGGCCTCAATCTTCGCTTTAATCGCCTTCACCGTTGGGCTTTTTGAAATAACGCCGCAGTATTCCGGCATGGTACGCGCAAAGTCCTCGGTACCAATTTCACGCGCCAGGTTGATGATGTGCTCTTTATCATGGGAGATAAGCGGGCGCAGGATCAGGGTATCCGAAACGTTATCAATCAGGCGCAGGTTGGTCAGCGTCTGGCTGGACACCTGGCCCAACGCTTCACCGGTTACCAGTGCCTGTACGCCGTAGCGCTCAGCGACTTTCGACGCCGCACGTACCATCATACGTTTAAGGACCACGCCCATCTGACCGTCGTCGACTTTCTCCAGGATCTCGCCCACCACCGGCTCAAAGTTGATCGCGACAAAACGCACGCGATGCGAGCTACCGTAGCGGTTCCACAGATAATGCGCCACCTGACGAACGCCGATTTCATGCGCGGCGCCGCCGAGGTTAAAGAAGCAATAGTGTACGCGGCAGCCGCGACGCATCAGCATGTAGCTGGATACGCCGGAGTCGAAACCACCGGAGATCAGCGACAGGACGTCTTCCTGCGTACCAATCGGGAAACCGCCAATACCTTCATAGCGGCCTTTAACCAGCAGCAGACGATCATTTTCGATTTCAAGATTTACCGTAACATCCGGTTTCGTCAGCTTCACGCGCGCGGATTCAATATGCTGGTTCAACCCGCCGCCAACATAACGTTCCACCTCAATGGAGCTAAACTCATGCTTACCGCGACGCTTAACGCGTACGCAGAAGGTTTTTCCTTCCAGTTGATCGCGATACTGCACCAGCGCTTTCTCGAAAATATCGTGCATGTCGGTAAACGGCACGTCTTCTACTTCGAGAATATGGTGGATCCCCGGAATACGGGTCAACGCGTCGCGAATATCCAGACGCTGGCTTTCATCTTTAGCGCGAACCTCAACGTGATCCCAGTGACGGACAACGGCAAGGTCTTCATCGTAGTGCTTTAAAACGTTACGAATGTTCCCTGTCAGAATTTTTATAAAGCGCAAACGCACAGATTGGCTTTTGATGGTGATTTCTGGGAACAATTTAATGATAAACTTCATGGCGGCAATGGTTCTTTGGCAAGTCTGAACGACTTGTAATGGGAAAAAATACAGCAGCCCATACCCTGCGGCTGCATCCAGGCGCGCAAGTATACCACCATCATGGTCATCCTGTGCACATCGCCTTACCATTGCGCGTTATTTGCTTATCAGTGCGAGTCCGTTACCATAGTCTTGTGCTGCCAATACAGAGAGTCAGACATTCATTATGCCGAAGAAAAATGAAGCGCCAGCCAGTTTTGAAACAGCGCTGAGCGAGCTGGAACAGATTGTTACCCGCCTGGAAAGCGGCGACCTGCCGCTGGAAGACGCGCTGAACGAATTCGAACGTGGCGTACAGCTGGCGCGTCAGGGACAGGTCAAATTGCAACAGGCTGAACAGCGCGTACAAATCCTGCTGTCAGACACCGAAGACGCCGCCCTTACGCCTTTTACACCGGATAATGAGTAAATGGATTTTACGCAGCAGCTACAGGCTTGCGTTGAGCAGGCCAACCAGGCACTGAGCCGTTTTATCGCGCCACTGCCCTTTCAGAACACTCCCGTGGTCGAAACCATGCAATATGGCGCATTATTAGGCGGTAAACGTCTGCGCCCATTCCTGGTGTATGCGACCGGTCAGATGTTTGGCGTCAGCCTGAGTACGCTTGATGCTCCCGCTGCCGCCGTCGAGTGCATCCATGCCTATTCGCTGATGCATGATGATTTACCCGCGATGGACGACGATGACCTGCGCCGCGGTCTGCCAACCTGCCACGTAAAATTTGGCGAGGCAAACGCGATCCTGGCCGGAGATGCGCTGCAAACGCTGGCGTTTTCCATTATCAGCGACGCGCCCATGCCAGAAGTCACCGACCGGGACCGCATCGCGATGATCTCTGAACTGGCCCAGGCCAGCGGTATCGCCGGTATGTGCGGTGGCCAGGCGCTGGATCTGGAAGCGGAAGGTCAGCAGGTTGCGCTGGATGCGCTGGAGCGTATTCACCGCCATAAAACCGGGGCGTTGATTCGCGCCGCCGTGCGTCTGGGGGCATTAAGCGCAGGCGATAAAGGGCGAGAATGCCTGCCAATTCTCGACAAATACGCAGAAAGCATCGGTCTGGCCTTCCAGGTTCAAGATGACATACTGGATGTGGTAGGCGATACTGCAACATTGGGTAAACGTCAGGGTGCTGACCAGCAGCTTGGCAAAAGTACCTATCCTGCACTTCTGGGTCTTGAGCAAGCCCGGAATAAAGCCCGGGATTTAATCGAGGATGCCCGCCAGTCGCTAAATTTGCTGGCCGCGCAGTCACTCGATACCTCGGCACTGGAAGCGCTAGCGGACTACATAATCCAGCGTGATAAATAAACCAACATATCCCATGAGCTTGCGATGAGTTTTGATATAGCCAAATACCCGACCCTGGCGCTGGTCGACTCCACCCAGGAGTTACGCCTACTGCCAAAAGAGAGCCTGCCAAAGCTTTGCGACGAACTGCGCCGCTATTTGCTCGACAGCGTGAGCCGTTCCAGCGGGCACTTCGCCTCCGGTCTGGGCACGGTGGAACTTACCGTCGCGCTGCACTACGTCTACAACACCCCGTTTGACCAGTTAATCTGGGATGTGGGGCATCAGGCTTATCCGCACAAAATTCTGACCGGTCGCCGCGATAAAATTGGCACTATCCGTCAGAAAGGCGGCCTGCACCCGTTCCCGTGGCGCGGAGAGAGCGAGTATGACGTACTGAGCGTTGGGCATTCCTCAACCTCCATCAGCGCTGGCATCGGTATTGCGGTTGCCGCCGAGAAAGAAGGCAAAGAACGCCGTACCGTTTGCGTGATTGGCGACGGCGCTATCACCGCCGGGATGGCGTTTGAAGCGATGAACCATGCGGGTGATATTAAGCCCGATATGCTGGTTATCCTCAACGACAACGAAATGTCGATTTCAGAGAACGTCGGCGCGCTAAACAATCACCTGGCGCAACTGCTCTCTGGCAAACTCTACTCCTCGCTGCGCGAAGGCGGGAAGAAAGTCTTCTCCGGCGTACCGCCGATTAAAGAACTGCTCAAACGTACCGAAGAACACATTAAAGGCATGGTGGTGCCGGGCACGCTGTTTGAAGAGCTGGGCTTTAACTATATCGGCCCGGTGGACGGGCACGACGTGCTGGGACTTATCACCACGCTGAAGAACATGCGCGATCTTAAAGGTCCACAGTTCCTGCACATCATGACCAAAAAAGGTCGTGGCTATGAGCCAGCGGAAAAAGACCCGATCACATTCCACGCCGTACCTAAATTCGATCCATCCAGCGGCTGTCTGCCGAAAAGCAGCGGCGGCCTGCCGAGCTATTCAAAAATTTTCGGGGACTGGTTGTGTGAGACCGCAGCGAAAGACAATAAGCTGATGGCGATCACCCCGGCGATGCGCGAAGGCTCCGGTATGGTGGAATTCTCACGTAAGTTCCCGGACCGCTACTTCGATGTGGCGATTGCCGAGCAGCACGCAGTGACCTTTGCAGCAGGTCTGGCGATTGGCGGCTACAAGCCGGTCGTGGCTATTTACTCTACCTTCCTGCAACGCGCCTACGATCAGGTGCTGCATGATGTGGCCATCCAGAAACTGCCGGTCCTGTTCGCCGTTGACCGGGCAGGAATTGTTGGCGCAGATGGGCAAACCCACCAGGGGGCGTTCGATCTCTCCTTCCTGCGCTGCATCCCGGAAATGGTCATCATGGCCCCGAGTGATGAAAACGAATGCCGCCAGATGCTGTTTACCGGCTATCACTACAACAATGGCCCATCGGTCGTGCGCTATCCACGCGGTAACGCGGTGGGCGTTGAGCTGACCCCGCTGGAAAAACTGCCAATCGGTAAAGGTCTCGTCAAGCGCCACGGTGAGAAACTGGCGATTCTTAACTTTGGCACCCTGATGCCGGAAGCGGCTCAGGTCGCGGAATCGCTGAACGCCACGCTGGTCGACATGCGCTTCGTGAAACCGCTGGATGAAACGCTGATCCTGGAAATGGCGGCCCAACACGACGTGCTGGTTACCATTGAAGAGAATGCCATTATGGGCGGCGCAGGCAGTGGCGTAAACGAAGTACTGATGGCCCATCGTAAGCCCGTTCCGGTGCTGAATATTGGCCTGCCTGACTTCTTCATCCCGCAAGGCACTCAGGATGAGGCTCGCGCCGATCTGGGTCTTGATGCCGCTGGCATTGAGGCTAAAATCAAGGCCTGGCTGGCATAATCCCCTCCCCGCTCCTGCTATGCTTAATGAATAACACGCTAAGCAGGAGCGAATTAATGCAATACAACACCTTAGGAAAAACCGACCTTCGGGTCTCCCGCCTTTGCCTGGGCTGCATGACGTTTGGCGAGCCCAATCGCGGCAATCACGCCTGGACGCTACCTGAAGAGAGCAGCCGCCCGATAATCAAACGCGCCCTTGAGGGCGGCATTAACTTTTTCGATACCGCCAACAGCTATTCCGCGGGCAGCAGTGAAGAAATTGTCGGTCGTGCGCTGCGTGATTTCACCCGCCGCGAAGATGTCGTGGTCGCGACCAAGGTTTTTCACCAGGTGGATGATTTAGCGGAAGGATTATCCCGTGCACAAATCCTAAGGTCGATCGACGACAGCCTCAGACGCCTGGGCATGGACTATGTGGACATCCTGCAAATTCACCGTTGGGATTACAACACGCCAATCGAAGAAACGCTGGAAGCCCTCAACGACGTAGTAAAAGCCGGTAAAGCTCGCTATATCGGTGCCTCGTCAATGCACGCTTCGCAGTTTGCTCAGGCGCTGGCCCTACAGAAGCAACACGGCTGGGCGCAGTTCGTCAGCATGCAGGATCACTACAACCTGATCTACCGCGAAGAAGAACGCGAAATGCTGCCGCTCTGCTATCAGGAAGGTGTCGCGGTGATCCCGTGGAGTCCGCTGGCGCGTGGTCGCCTGACCCGCCCGTGGGGAGAAACGACCGCACGTCTGGTTTCTGATGAAGTCGGTAAAAATTTATATAACGAGAGCGATGAAAACGACGCGCAAATTGCCGCACGGCTGGCTGGCGTCAGCGAAGAGCTGGGCGTCACGCGGGCGCAGGTCGCGCTGGCATGGCTGCTGAGCAAACCGGGGGTGGCAGCGCCGATTATCGGCACATCGCGCGAGGAACAGCTGGATGAGTTGCTTAATGCGGTGGATTTAACGCTGAAGCCGGAACACATTGCCGAACTGGAAACACCGTACAAACAGCATCCGGTGGTGGGGTTTAAATAATCTGCCATTGCCCGATGGCGCTGCGCTTATCGGGCCTACGAAATCGACATATTGTTGGGACGTAGGCCGGATAAGGCGTTTACGCCGCCATCCGGCAAACCCTTTAAATGATGCCTACCGGCCAGTGATGACCGATAAAATATAAAATTCCGGCAGAGAGTATCCCGGCGACAATATCGTCGATCATGATCCCAGTTCCACCATGCACATTGCGATCGAACCAACGGATCGGCCACGGTTTCCACATATCCAGAATACGGAAAATCACAAATCCGGCGGCAACCCACTGCCAGTCGAGGGTCGGTAGCGCCATCAGGGTTATCCACATCCCAACAAACTCGTCCCAGACAATGCTGCCATGATCGTGCACGCCCATGTCTTTCGCCGTTTGATGACACAGGTAAACGCCGATACAGATCGACAGCATGACCACCAGCGAATACAGCTGCCATGGCAGAAACGTCATTAAATACCAAAAAGGGATCGCCGCCAGCGATCCCATGGTACCAGGAATAATGGGACTCAACCCGCTACCAAAACCGGTGGCTAACAGGTGCCACGGATTGCGCATACTCAGGCGGCTTTTGGCGACATCTTTTTTAAGGCGCGGCAAAATGGTCATATCCTTTCCAGTCGAACGTGACGGGTTTTCCATCGCGCGTAAAATGAACGCCTTCCACATCCGCACTCATCTGCCCGATGCAGGTAAACGAGGTCCCGAGGTGCGCCAGCGCAACGTCCAGCGCGCCACGGTTGATTTCCGGTACGGTAAAGCATAACTCATAATCTTCACCACCCGAGAGCGCCCAGCGCAGCGCCTGTTCCGGCTCAACATGTTGGGCGAACGCCGCGGAATAAGGCAGCGCGTCGACGTTAACCCGTGCGCCGCAGCCGCTGGCATTGACGATATGCCCCAGATCGGAAATCAGGCCGTCGGAGAGATCGATAGCCGCACTGGCCAGATCGCGCAGGGCTTGTCCCTGTAAAATACGCGGGGTTGGGCGCAGGTGGCGTTGCAGCAGATACTCCGCGTCTTTTGGATCAGTCACCTGCAAGCGGTCCTGCAAAATCGCCAGCCCCGCCGCACTGTCGCCCGGCGTGCCGGTCACATAAATCCAGTCGCCCGGTTTTGCCCCGGAACGTTTTAAGGCACGCCCAACGGGAACGTAGCCATGAATACCCAACGTCATCGACAGCGGTCCACGCGTGGTATCACCGCCAATCAGCTGCATATCGTAGTAATTAAGGAGTTCAAACAGGCCATCGCTGAAAGCTTCAAGCCAGGCTTCATCAACGTCAGGTAACGTCAGTGCCAGCGTCAACCACGCAGGATCGGCACCCATCGCCGCCAGATCGCTCAAATTCACCGCCAGGGCTTTCCTGGCCAGATCGGTAGGATCAATGTCGGGGAGGAAGTGGTTGCCTGCCACCAGCGTATCGGTACTGATCGCCAATGTCTGTTTTTCAGGGATGTTCAGGAGTGCGCAATCGTCGCCAATACCGGTTTCGACATCAAGACGAGACGTTCTTACGCGATCAAAATAACGGGCAATCAGGGAAAATTCGCCGCATGCCATACGTTATGCCTCAGCAGAAAAAAAGAAAAAGCCGGGGACAGCGGAAACACGTTCCACTCTCCGCCGGCCTCGGGATTACTTTTTGTTGGGGCGAATCACAGGTGCTGCTTTATCCAGTACGCCGTTAACGAATTTATGGCTGTCTTCGGCACCGAAGGTTTTCGCCAGTTCAATCGCTTCGTTGATGGCCACTTTGTACGGCACATCACTACGCTTAGACAGTTCAAACAGCGCAATACGCAGTACGGCTTTTTCTACCTGTCCCAGCTCTTCCAGCAGACGAGACAGGTAAGGCTTCATTAATCCATCCAGGTACGCGCTGTTAGTCGCCACCCCGGACAGCAGTTCACGGAAATACAGAACGTCGACATCTTTAACGTCCTGTTCCGCCAGGAACTGGTATTCAACATCAGCGATGTCGTTCTGGGACAACTGCCAGGAGTAGAGCGCCTGGACGGCACACTCACGGGCGCGGCGACGAGCAGCAGGTTTCACGGATTTCCCCTTACAAAAATCAGGCCTTAATGGCTTTCAATACATTAATCATTTCAAGCGCAGTCAGTGCAGCTTCTGCGCCTTTGTTGCCGGCTTTCGTGCCAGCACGTTCGATGGCTTGTTCAATACTTTCGGTGGTCAGAACACCGAAGGCTACCGGAATGCCACTGTCCTGAGCGACATGCGCCAGGCCATTGCTTGCACCGCCAGCCACATATTCGAAGTGCGCGGTACCACCACGGATCACTGTACCGAGCGCAATCACCGCATCGTATTTACCGGTTTTCGCCAGTGCGTCAGCCGCCAGCGGCAGCTCATATGCGCCTGGAACCCAAACGACGGTAATGTTTTCATCTTTAACCTGGCCAATACGTTTCAGGGCGTCGATCGCACCTTCCAGCAGGCTATCATTGATAAAGTTGTTGAAACGCGCAATGGTGATGGCGACGCGAGCGTCCGGAGTAGCAACGTTAGCTTCAATAATGTTCATATTCTTCCTTCGGGTTCGATTTATGGCCCCGTAAGGGGGGCGGATTTTATCATAATATTCTGGGCGCTGCTTCCTCTAATTCAGAAAGCCTCACGCAGTGGTTAAATGCAGGCAAACGTCCGGGCCCACCTGGCGTATCTCGTTGAATTTGAAATGGGGGGCGTCGGCCAGTTTCTCAAGCCCTGGCAGCACACATAATCCTCGCGCATCACTGCCTAACAGTTTAGGCGCAACATACACGATTAGCTCATCCACCAAACCGGCCTGTAATAACGCGCCCGCAAGCGTTGGGCCAGCTTCCACCCAAATACTGTTAATTTGCTGTTTGCCCAGTTGCATCATCAGCACGACCAAATCCAGATGCCCGTTATGTTCCGGTATCTTAATACTGCGAACTGACTCCGGCCAACTGCGGGTATCGTCTTTCGCTCGGATAATCCAGGTTTCTCCCGGCTGTTGCACAATACAGTGCTCCGGCGTGACCTGATTCTGGCTATCAAGGACAATGCGGATCGGCTGGCGCAGATTTTCCTGCGGGTAACTCGCCTGAGTTGACTCCCCAAGCTCCGACCAGCGCACGGTAAGCTGAGGATCGTCGGCCAGTACCGTCGCGCTGCTGGTTAAAATGGCATGGCTTTGCGCGCGCAGCCGTTGCACATCGCGGCGCGCCTGCGGCGATGTGATCCACTGGCTTTCCCCGCTGGCCATCGCCGTACGACCATCGAGCGATGCGCCAAGCTTAAGCTGCAGATATGGGAAACCTGTACGCATGCGCTTGAGAAAGCCTTTATTAAGCTGCTCAACCTCGCTCATCATCAAGCCGTGGCTAACGTCAATGCCCGCCTGCTGCAAGCGATAGAGGCCACGACCTGCTACCTGCGGATTGGGATCCTGCATCGCGGCAACAACGCGTGCTACGCCCGCCGCAATCAACGCATCGCAGCACGGCGGCGTACGCCCATGATGACTGCAGGGCTCAAGCGTCACGTAGGCGGTTGCCCCTTGCGCTTTTTCTCCGGCCATGCGCAGGGCATGGACTTCGGCATGCGGCTCGCCCGCGCGGTGATGATATCCTTCACCGACGATCTCCCCATCCTTAACAATCACGCATCCGACGTTGGGATTTGGGTGAGTAGTGAAACGTCCGCGCGCAGCAAGCTTCAGCGCGCGCGCCATGTACAATTCATCCTGCATGGCTTAGTCCTGTAGGCGAGCAATCTCTTCGCCAAATTCTTTGATATCTTCAAAACTGCGGTAAACCGACGCAAAGCGGATGTAAGCGACTTTATCGAGCTTTTTCAGCTGCTCCATAACCAGGTTGCCGATCATCTTACTCGGCACCTCACGCTCGCCAGTCGCTCGCAGTTGTGATTTGATATGGTTTAACGCCATTTCGACGTCATCTGAGCTGACCGGACGTTTCTCCAGCGCTCTGAGCATGCCGCTGCGCAGCTTATCTTCATTAAAGGGTTCACGCACATCGTTGCTCTTCACAACGCGCGGCATGACAAGTTCAGCCACTTCAAAAGTGGTGAAACGTTCGTTACAGACCAGACACTGCCGACGGCGGCGTACTGAGGAGCCCTCGCCTACAAGACGAGAGTCAATTACCTTAGTGTCTACGGCGAAACAGAATGGGCAATGCATACGGCGTCCTGTACCTCAGTGGTTAACAGCAATCTATTTTACCCTGAACTGGCGTGACAACAAAGGCGCAGCGCTTTTGAGACAAAGGATCGATGCCTTCGTGCTCTGTGCACACTACCATTATGCTATCGCGACAATGAAGGAAGTAATCACAATGACAAGACGTTACCTAAGAATTCTCCTGGTGGGAAGCCTCTTTAGTCTTAGTGCCTGCGCGCAGCAAAGCGAAGTACGCCAGATGCATCAAAGCGTAAGCACGCTAAATAAAGAGATGACGCAGCTTAATCAGGAAACGGTAAAAATTACGCAACAAAATATGTTGAATGCTAAGTCGACCAGTGGCGCCTATCTATTGCCGGGCTCCAAAACCCCGGCCCGGCTGGAGAGCCAGATCGGCACGTTACGTATGTCTTTGGTGAATATTGCGCCGAACGCCGATGGCACACGGTTAACGCTGCGTATTCAGGGCGAGTCCAATACGCCCTTGCCCGCCTTTAGCGCCACCGTAGAGTACGGTCAAATTCAGGGCACCACGGAGAATTATCAGGAAGTGAACGTTCAAAACCAACTGGTCAACGCCCCGGCAAGTATTCTTGCCCCCAGCGACGTAGACATTCCGTTGCAGATAACTGGTCTCTCCCCCGACCAGTTAGGATTTGTTCGCATCCACGACGTCCAGCCTGTTAGCCAATAAACTTTTTTGCGGAACGTTTTGTGCGTTCCGCAACATCACTCCGCTCCATTTTGTTACTCCCCTGACATAACCAATATTTCTGTTAAAACTTGGCAACATTCATGGGAGTCAGTACAATTCGCCGCCTAAAGTACGCAAACGTGAACGCAATCGATTACGTAAATGATAGAACTGTGAAACAAGACATATTTTTGTGAACAATGATTTTTATAATAGGCTCCGAAGAATTACGAAATATTTAGAAACGCAATTTGCGCATTTTTCACTCCCGAAAGGGATTTCAAACAGTGGCATACATATGAAAAAAACATTACTTGCAGCCGGTGCAGTGCTGGCGCTCTCCTCGTCTTTTACTGCCAACGCAGCAGAAAATGACAAACCGCAATATCTGTCCGACTGGTGGCACCAAAGCGTCAACGTGGTGGGCAGCTACCACACCCGTTTCTCCCCGAAACTGAACAACGACGTGTATCTGGAATACGAAGCGTTTGCCAAAAAAGACTGGTTCGACTTCTATGGCTACATCGATATCCCGAAAACCTTCGACTGGGGTAACGGCAACGATAAAGGTATCTGGTCTGACGGTTCCCCGCTGTTTATGGAAATCGAACCACGTTTCTCCATCGACAAGCTGACCGGTGCTGACCTGAGCTTTGGACCGTTCAAAGAATGGTACTTCGCCAACAACTACATCTACGATATGGGTGACAACAAAGCCAGCCGCCAGAGCACCTGGTATATGGGTCTGGGTACCGATATCGACACCGGTCTGCCGATGGGTCTGTCCCTGAACGTGTATGCTAAATACCAGTGGCAGAACTATGGCGCATCCAACGAAAACGAGTGGGATGGTTACCGTTTCAAAGTGAAATACTTTGTGCCGATCACCCAGGTTTGGGGCGGTCAGTTGACCTACATCGGCTTCACCAACTTCGACTGGGGCTCAGATTTGGGTGATGATCCGAACCGCACCAGCAACTCTATCGCTTCCAGCCACGTGCTGGCGCTGAACTACGATCACTGGCACTACTCCGTAGTCGCGCGTTATTTCCATAACGGCGGCCAGTGGAAAGGTGGGGATACCCTGAACTGGAATGATGGCGACTTCACCGCGAAATCAACCGGTTGGGGTGGTTACCTGGTTGTAGGTTACAACTTCTAATCCCGACATTTATCGCAGACAAGCCAGCTTAACCGCTGGCTTTTTTACGGCTGGTCTTCACAGCGTACTTTACGTAAAAAGTCACTTAGCGAGCGATCCGCCGATTCGCGAAAGTGCCTGTCGAGCGGCGTGATCTTCAGACAGCGATCAACGCGAAAGCAGCGATAATCGTCACGCTTCTCGCACCAGGCAACCAGTAACCAGTGCTCGCCCCAGAAAAATAATCCCAGTGGCTGAACGTCACGCCAGGAGAGATTCCCGGACTCGTCGCGATAATGCAGCGCCAGTACTTGTTGCGCCGAAACCGCGCGATGTATGAGATCGAAGGCACTGCGTGAATGTGGCTGATTACCAAAATCTGGCGCAAAAATCCGCGTTTGCTCGGCCCTGCGGCGACTCTCTGGCGGCAATATCGCCAGCACTTTTTCCTGCGCCGACTCCAGTGCCTGTGAAAGTGAATCCCCGCCCCATGTTTTCAGCAACCGAATCGCGACCATCAATGCTTCTGATTCGTGATGCGTTAACATCAACGGTGGCAGATCAAACCCGGCCATTAAGCGGTATCCGCTGCCCACTTCGCCTTCAATGGGCACACCGGATAAAGAGAGATCGCGGATATCGCGATAAATCGTCCGTTCAGAAACTTCAAGACGTTCTGCCAGCAGCGCCGCCGTTGTCACTCGTCTGCCCCGCAGGATTTGTACGATCTGAAACAAGCGGTCGGCGCGTCGGGTCATTTTAATCCTCAGTCCTGAAAATATTACGCGGGTTGATGTAAACCAACACGATTGCCTTCACTGTCAGTAAATAGCGCAATCGTACCAATGTCCTGCCCCAGTTCGAGCGGGCCAAACACGCATTGACCACCAGCTGTGGCAACACGTTCAAGCGTGGCAGCCAAATTGTCCGTATGCAGATAAATAATAGCGCCCTGCGCTGAAGGCGAAATACCGTCAAATTTAGCCAGCGCCCCGCCGGGAGCAGGATCCTTATGCGGGAATACGGCCAACTCAGCGCTGTCCATATTCTCCCGACGCAAAGAAACCTGCATCACTGGCTCATAAAAAGCGATGGCGCGATCCATTTGTACCACGGGGATTTCAAACCAGTTAATTACGTTGTTCATACTTCCTCCTGCCTGTGTGGGTAATCTCAGAAGGACTATAAGACAGGGCTACTGACAGCATACTGTCAGTAGTGTGACGACAGAAAAAGATAATGGCCTACCGTTAAATCACAGGCAAAAAAAATCCCGACCTTGCGATCGGGATTCCACTATCTTCACTCTTAATGGGTTAAGGCAGAATTGACGGCTGATCCGCCCCTTCTTTCTCGACCTTCTGCTGCAGCATGTGCTCACGCTTCATACCCAGCTTCAGCGCCAGCGCCGATGCTACGTAGATAGAAGACGCAGTACCGATGGAAACACCGATAAGCATGGTCAGCGAGAAGCCTTCCAGTACCGGACCACCGAACAGGAACAGCATCAGAATAACCATCAACGTCGTACCGGAGGTAATCAACGTACGGTGCAGCGTCTGAGTCAATGACACGTTAAAGATTTCGTAAGGCGTACCGCGACGAATTTTGCGGAAGTTTTCACGAATACGGTCAGAGACTACGATACTATCGTTCAGCGAGTAACCGATTACCGACATCAGCGATGCGACGATAGTCAGGTCAATCTCGATATGGAACAACGACAGGATCCCAAGTGTGATGATTACGTCGTGCGCCAGCGCGATAACTACCCCTGCCGCCAGTCGCCACTCAAAGCGGAAACCGACATACACCAGGATGGAGATCAGCGCCGCCATCAGCGCCATCGCACCGGTTTGCGCCAGGTCTGCGCCTACACTCGGCCCCACGAATTCAATTCGCTTCACCGCAGCGTTTTGGTTGGTGGATTCGTTAATCACACTCAACACTTTGCTACCCAGCACCTGACCGCCGTCAGCGCCTTCAGTTGGCGGCATACGCACCATAATGTCGTGGCTGCTGCCGAAGTTCTGCAGCAGCGGGTCAACAAAGCCCGCTTTCTCCAGCGCATCGCGCATCACGTCCATTTCCGCTGGTTTTTCCAGCGTGATTTCAATGACCGTACCACCGGTGAAATCGAGACCCCAGTTAAAGCCGCGCACGCCCATAATCACGATGGCCGCGATCAGCAGAAAACCTGAAATGCCGAAAGCCCAGTAGTCCCAGCGCATAAAGTCCCAGACTTTACGGCCGTGGTTCAATTGTTCAACAGTATATTCCTGTGCCACTTCGCACTCCTCAGATTGACAGCTTTTTGACGCGCTTGCCGCCATACAACAGGTTTACGATGGCACGTGTACCGACAATTGCGGTAAACATCGACGTCGCTACCCCAATACCGGTAGTAATCGCGAACCCTTTAATTGCCCCAGTGCCGACTGCGTACAGGATAATGACCTTAATCAGCGTCGTAATGTTCGCATCGAAGATGGAGCTAAATGCGCCCGCATAACCTTCATTGATGGCCTGCTGCACCGAACGACCGTTACTCAACTCTTCTTTGATACGTTCGTTGATCAGTACGTTAGCATCGACCGCGACGGCAAGGGTTAAGACGATCCCCGCAATCCCCGGCATACTCAGCGTGGCTCCCGGCAACAGTGACATAATGCCGACAATCAGCACCAGGTTAGCGATCAGCGCGCTGGTCGCAATCAGACCGAACTTCTTATAGAAGAAGATCATGAACAGGATAGAAACCACCAGACCGGCCAGACAGGCTTCCAGACCCTGTTTGATGTTCTGCATACCCAGGGTTGGGCCGATGGTACGTTCTTCAACAATCTGAATCGGCGCGATTAGCGCACCGGCACGTAACAGCAGAGAAAGCTGACGCGCTTCGTTCGGGTTGTTGATACCGGTGATACGGAAGCTGTTACCCAGGCGAGACTGGATGTTGGCGATGTTAATCACCTCCTCCTGTTTCACCAGCACGGCGCGACCGTTGGCATCTTTCTTACCGCTGTCTTTGTACTCCACAAACAAGGTCGCCATCGGCTTACCGATGTTGTCCTTGGTGAAGTTGGACATGATGTTACCACCCGCGCTATCCAGCGAGATGTTAACCTGCGGCTGATTGTATTCGTCCTGGCTGGAGGTGGAGTCGGTGATATGGTCACCGGTCAGGATCACGCGTTTGTACAGCACAACCGGCTGACCTTCGCGAGTCTGTTTCACTTCCGAATCACCCGGTACACGCCCGGATGCCGCAGCAGACTGGTCAACGTTGGTATTTACCAGACGGAATTCCAGCGTCGCGGTTGCGCCCAAAATTTCTTTCGCACGCGCGGTATCCTGGATACCCGGCAGTTCGACGACAATACGGTCAGCGCCCTGACGTTGTACCACCGGCTCAGCAACACCCAACTGGTTCACACGATTACGCAGAATATTGATGTTCTGCTGTACCGCATATTCACGGGCTTCGCTCAGGCGCGCATCGGTCATCACCGCACGCAGAGCATTACTGCCCTGGCTGGAAATAACCAGATCCTGGTGACGCTTGCTCAGATAAGAGATAGCTTCATCACGGGCGCTGCTGTCACGGAAGGTGATGCTCAGGCCGTAGTTATCTTCTTTACGAACGGTAGTATAAGGAATGCCTTTTTCACGCAGATCGCTGCGCAGGCTATCGATATTTTGTTCCTGCAACTTACTCAGCGCGGTGTCCATATCCACTTCCATCAGGAAGTGAACGCCGCCACGCAGGTCAAGACCGAGTTTCATCGGTTCTGCGTGAATGGCTGCCAGCCAGCGCGGTGTTGCCGGAGCAAGGTTAAGCGCCACGACGTATTGATCGCCCAGCACGCCCATCAGTACTTCACGTGCGCGCAGTTGGGTATCAGTGGAGTCGAAGCGCGCAAGAATAGCACCCTCTTCCAGAGCCACAGACTTAGGTGTGATTTTATCTTCTTGTAACGTTTTCTGGACCTGGATCAGCGTTTGCTCACTGGCGGCGGCACCGCGCACGCCAGTGATTTGAACAGCCGGATCCTCACCATACAGGTTGGGAAGTGCGTAAAGCAGGCCGACGACAATGACGACGACCAGCATAATGTACTTCCACAAAGGATAACGGTTTAACACGGCAGTTCCCTTTGGGAAAACAATAAATTACAGCGCCTTCATGGTGCCTTTCGGCAGAACGGCAGCTACGAAATCACGTTTAATAACCACTTCAGTGGTGTCGTTCAGCGCGATAGCGATGTAGCCAGATTCTGCTACTTTGGTCACGCGACCCACCAGACCACCGTTGGTCAGGACTTCATCGCCTTTCGCAATGGAGTTCATCAGGTTCTTGTGTTCTTTGGTACGCTTTTGCTGTGGGCGCAGGATCATGAAGTAGAAAATCAGACCAAACACCACCAGCATCAGAATCAGAGACATCGGGCTGCCCTGCGCCGGAGCACCTGTTGCCGCTACCGCATCAGAAATAAAAAAGCTCATTCAAATTCCCTCATTATTAAAATTAATCAACGTTCACAGGTGGAACTGGTCGACCCTGACGTTGGTAAAAATCGGTCACGAAGCTCTCTAATTTACCCTCTTCAATAGCCTTGCGTAAACCCGCCATCAAACGCTGGTAGTAGCGAAGGTTATGAATCGTGTTGAGACGCGCGCCCAATATTTCGTTGCAACGGTCGAGATGATGCAAGTAAGCGCGCGAATAATTGCGACAGGTGTAGCAATCACACTCAGCATCGAGCGGACTGGTGTCGCTTTTATATTTCGCGTTACGAATTTTTACCACGCCGTCAGTCACAAACAAATGACCATTACGGGCATTTCGCGTTGGCATCACGCAGTCAAACATATCGATACCACGACGCACACCTTCAACCAGATCTTCTGGTTTGCCGACGCCCATCAGGTAACGCGGTTTATCTGCCGGAATCTGTGGGCAAACATGCTCCAGAATGCGGTGCATATCTTCCTTCGGCTCACCGACAGCCAAACCGCCGACAGCGTAGCCATCAAAGCCGATATCTACCAGACCTTTGACGGAGATATCACGTAAATCTTCGTAAACGCTGCCCTGAATGATGCCAAAAAGCGCATTTTTGTTGCCGAGACTGTCAAAACGGTCGCGACTGCGCTTCGCCCAACGCAGAGACATCTCCATTGAGCGTTTAGCATAGTCCCAGTCGGCCGGGTACGGTGTACATTCGTCGAAGATCATCACGATATCGGAACCGAGATCGTATTGAATCTCCATTGACTTCTCAGGATCGAGGAAAATCGGATCGCCGTTGATCGGGTTGCGGAAATGCACGCCCTGCTCGGTAATCTTGCGGATATCGCCCAGACTGAAAACCTGGAAGCCGCCGGAATCGGTAAGGATTGGCCCTTTCCACTGCATGAAATCGTGCAGATCGCCGTGCAGCTTCATGATTTCCTGACCCGGGCGTAGCCACAGGTGGAAAGTGTTGCCGAGGATGATCTGCGCGCCGGTAGCTTCAACTTCTTCCGGCGTCATGCCTTTTACGGTGCCGTAAGTACCGACCGGCATAAATGCAGGCGTTTCCACTACGCCACGATCAAAAACCAGGCGGCCGCGACGCGCGCGACCGTCTGTGGTGTCCAGTTCAAATTTCATCTTAACTCCTGCGTCAGAAAAACAGTCCGACGTTAAATACTCATGCCGGAAATTTATTCCCCGACACGCTCAGAAATAGCCTGCGGATTGTACGTGATAAACATCGCATCTCCGTAACTAAAAAAGCGATATTCCGCTTTTACCGCTTCATGATAGGCGTGCATGGTGTTTTTATAACCAGCAAACGCAGAAACCAGCATGATCAGCGTCGATTCCGGCAGGTGGAAGTTGGTGACCAGGGCATCAATCACCTGGTATTTATAGCCTGGATAAATAAATATCTGCGTATCGCCGAAGAACGGCGCAATGAGATCATTTTTGGCAGCCTGCGCCGCGCTTTCCAGTGAGCGAACGGACGTTGTGCCCACGGCTATCACGCGGTTGCCACGCGCTTTCGCCGCCAGCACCGCGTCCACCACATTCTGCGGCACTTCCGCATATTCAGAGTGCATAATGTGGTCTTCGATGGTGTCTACGCGCACCGGCTGGAAGGTACCCGCGCCGACGTGCAACGTAACGAACGCCATTTCAATGCCTTTATCGCGCAGTTTCGCCAGCAGCGGCTCGTCAAAGTGCAGCCCCGCGGTCGGCGCAGCGACGGCACCCGGTTTTTCACTATACACGGTCTGGTACAGCTCGCGGTCGGCGTCTTCGTCCGGGCGGTCAATATACGGCGGCAACGGCATATGGCCGATGGCGTTGAGGATATCAAGCACGCTGCGTTCGTCGTCAAACGCCACTTCAAACAGCGCGTCGTGACGGGCGACCATCGTCGCTTTGATACTTTCATCGTCGCCCAATAGCAGCTCGGCACCCGGCTTCGGCGCTTTCGAGGCGCGAATATGTGCCAGAATACGTTTATCATCCAGCATGCGTTCGACCAGCACTTCAATCTTGCCGCCACTGGCTTTACGGCCAAACAGACGCGCAGGAATAACGCGGGTATTGTTAAAGACCAGCAAATCGCCAGGGTTGAGCTTATCGAGCAAATCGGTGAAAGTGCCGTGCGTCAGCGCGCCCGTCGGCCCGTCCAAAGACAGCAAGCGGCAGCTACTGCGCTCAGCTTGCGGATAGTGGGCAATCAGGGATTCGGGTAGTTCAAAGGTGAAATCGGTAACGCGCATGACACTGACTCAGACTAAAATAAGAGGCGGGTAGTCTAGTGCCGGGGCGTTCTCCCTGCAACCTTTACCCCTCTGGATAAACGTTTAACTATGAATTTTCTTGCACATTTGCATCTCGCTCATCTTGCCGACAGCTCGCTTTCCGGCAATCTGCTGGCCGATTTTGTCCGGGGTAATCCGGAAACGCTTTTTTCGCCTGAGGTGGTGGAAGGCATCTTCATGCACCGTCGTATCGACGTGATGACCGATAACCTGCCGCAAGTGCGTGAAGCCAAAGAGTGGTTTCGTAGCGAAACGCGCCGCGTCGCGCCAATTACGCTGGACGTGATGTGGGATCACTTTCTGTCGCGCAACTGGTCGGAAATCTCCCCAGATTTCCCATTAGCGGAATTTGTGCGCTATGCCCGCACCCAGGTGACCACGATTTTGCCGGAATCGCCGCCGCGCTTTATTAACTTAAACAACTATATGTGGTCAGAAAAATGGCTTGAGCGCTATCGTGACATGGATTTTATCCAGAACGTCCTGAACGGCATGGCCAGCCGCCGTCCGCGTCTCGATGCCCTGCGCGACTCATGGTATGACCTGGATACGCATTATGATGCGTTAGAAGAGCGTTTCTGGCAGTTTTATCCGCAAATGATGGAACAGGCGCGACATAAAACCCTTTGATGGTAACCCGCATAACGCGCCGGATAAGCAGTAGCGCTCATCCAGCAACAGATTGATAGACAAAACCTGTCTCATTGATTGCCAGCGCCTCTTTGTCTTATTCTCAAACACTCTCTATACTGGCCCGCGTTGCGTTCCAAAAAACCCTTAACATTGCAGGAGAATTATATGGTACTGGTAACTCGTCAGGCTCCGGATTTCACAGCAGCTGCGGTACTGGGTAGCGGTGAGATCGTTGAAAACTTCAACTTCAAACAGCATACCAACGGTAAAACCACCGTTCTGTTCTTCTGGCCGATGGACTTCACCTTCGTTTGCCCGTCTGAACTGATCGCATTCGACAAACGTTACGAAGAATTCCAGAAGCGCGGCGTTGAAGTTGTTGGCGTTTCTTTCGACTCAGAATTTGTCCACAACGCATGGCGTAACACCCCTGTCGACAAAGGCGGCATCGGTGCGGTGAAATACGCAATGGTTGCTGACATCAAACGCGAAATCCAGAAAGCCTACGGCATCGAGCACCCGGAAGCGGGCGTTGCTCTGCGTGGTTCTTTCCTGATCGACGCTAACGGCGTTGTTCGTCACCAGGTGGTTAACGATCTGCCGCTGGGTCGTAACATCGACGAAATGCTGCGTATGGTTGACGCGCTGCAGTTCCACGAAGAGCACGGCGACGTTTGCCCGGCACAGTGGGAAAAAGGAAAAGAAGGTATGAACGCGTCTCCAGACGGCGTGGCAAAATACCTGACCGAGAACGTTTCCAGCCTGTAATTGGCATGAATCGTAAGAGGCCCGCAACGCGGGCCTTTTTTATTGGTTTATGTCGGATTACCCTTTTTCACTTCACGCCAGATTCGCCACGCCATCAGCCCCAGGACGGCGACGCCAAGAATTAACGCCCCCCATACCAACAGCGTTTTCCACTGGCTTTGTTGCTCAGCGACTGAGGTTGCCGTCAGCCGCCCCTCACCGCCCAGAGTAACTGGTTCATCCTCCAAAGCCTGCGGCATTTTGTCAGGATCGTTGTGCTTACGTAACGCCTCCGGGATCAGCATCGCCAGACTGACGCTCGCGGGTTCCGCCGCTTTGTTCCCCCATGCCAGGATAAACGGGCTTTGGCCTTGTGCGTTAAAAATCACTTTATAGCTGTCGCGCTCCCCTCTCAGTACGGGTAAAGTGTCAGGCAAACGCGCCTGAAGCGTCGTCATCCGGACCGCCTCAACTAACTCACCGGAGAGCGGAATATTATCCGAATACTGATTTTCCAGATTGTAGAGAACCGTTCGGGTTAAAGGCTGCCAGGCGTCTTTTTCTGCTTTGCGCCATTCAAGTTCAACCGGCAATACGCCTTCGTTATCCAGTGAAATCTTTAATGAGGTCAACGGTTGCGGCCTGGACCAGCGCCAAATCGCCTGGTTTTCGGCAATTTTCTCCGCTTCAGCATCCATCGAAACAGGCCGGGTAAGCGGAGGCTCCTCACGGGTTATCGCACTCACTCCGGTCAGATTTAACGCAGGACTTTGCGAATCAAGAATCAGCAACAGCCAGGGGATACCATCAGCAGACATGCGCAAATCATCGACGCCTAAGGTGTCCATTTTCAACCGGTCGTCGCTATGCGTCAGATCCATCAGCGGCGCATTTCCTGTCATCAACCTCCAGTCACGCAAATCACGGCTGTAATAGAGCGATGCCGTTCCCTGCCAGTTTTTCGCAGGCGCATCCCAGTTCAAACGCAACTGGGACAGCAATGGCGTCTCTTTGACATCGTCTGGCAAGGCAATTAAATAACTCTGCCCGATAGATTGCAGGTTTTCACTTTCGAAGCGAATTTCAATGCCATTTTTAGCACGAAGCAGGACCGCAGGTCTTTCATCATCGTGCTTTGGCGTCACCGGTTGTGCCGTAGAATCAAACGGAAAAAGGCGCAGAGGAATCGTTCTGGGGGACGTTGCCTGCGCTTTTTCTGCCAGTAGCGTGAAAGGCACCACATCGCCCTGGCGGTTGAACACTCTGATATCACGTAAGTCCGGCCAGACCGCCTCGTGGTATACTTCTAATGGCAGAGGGAGGCTATACCATTGCTCTGAACCCGGCGTTAAGAGCTTCACGCCCTTCGCGTAGTCTGCTGGCGCATCCGTAGCCGTATTACTGCCCCACGCCGCGCTGGTTGCTCCTAACAGAGCACTCCAGAGAACCGCTTTAATCCATTTCATTTTTCTTCTCCAGCTTTGGGCGGTAAAGGTGAAAAATACCCGATAATCAGCACCAGAATGGCGACGCCGATAAACGCGACCGCGCGCGCCAGGCCGCCGCCTCCCGCGCTGTCCACCAGCATCAGTTTAATTATGACTATCCCCAGCAAAACGGCTCCACACAACCATTCCTGCCGCGAGCGACGCCGGGTTGCCTGCAGCATCACCACCAATGCCGCCAGCATCCAGAACAGAGCAAAACAGGTTTGAATCAGCCGCGAATCCCACAGGGCGTGTACATTCCACGCAACTTCGCCATACCAGGACAATGCGCGCAGTAGCAGGCCATTAAGCCACCAAAAACCGAGCGCCATCAGCGCCACAACCGGCCATGGGCGGCACACCGAAAGCTGCACCGGGAAATAGCGTTCAGACACGCGATAAAACACAACCAACCCTAGCAGGGCAAAAGCTGCGCCCTCTTCCAGCGGGTTGAGCAACGGCAGATATGTCTGACGATAAACCACGCCATCCTGTAAATTCGTCAGCACGAGCAGACCGACCAGTACCAACGCAACAGGAACCATCGCCTGAACAGAATATAAGGCCGGCCAGATACGAAATGGCCAGAGCCTGCGCTGAACAGCTTGATAAACCAGGAAAATCAGCAATCCGCCAGCCGCCATCATCAGGCCGCTTCCCCACGCGTCTCGCCCCCACGGTAGCGCCTGGGCGAACCAGAACAGCTCAACCGCCAGCGCCAGTACAATCATCCAGAAGAACGACAAATGTGCCAGCCGGGAAAGCGTTGGCGGTAATATCGGTGCGTCACGCCAGAGCAGCGCCACTGCAACAAATAGCGCCGCACACCAGGCAAGATTCGGCCAGCCCGCGGCAAAAATCTGCTGCAAAGAGATCTGATACATCAGCATCACCAGCATCGTCGGCCACAACAGCCATTTACTGGCATCCAGCTCCCACCATGCCAGGCGACCAGCAATCGTTCGCCAGCCCCAGACCGATACCGCCATTAATGCCAACACGCCAGAAAGCACCCACCGCTCCTGCTTCAGGATGAGCTGCGAAACTGCAACGAGTGCAATAATCCAGAAAAGCAAACCGCCAGCGAGTAGCCCCCAACTGCCCTGTATCCGAATGTTGCGCCATAGCCATGCGGCAGCCAGCCAACTGAGGCTAAGCACGGCAAATATCAGCATCACTGAGAGCGCAGTTATGCCGTTCGCCAGCGCCCATAGCGCGCTGCCCACGGCCAACACGAGCAGCGCCGTACCGCTATAACTCATGCGTCGTTGCTGCTGTTGGATACCCAGCCAGAGGATCCCAAGTCCCTCCAGCGACCAGGCCATCGCCGTCCAACGGGCTGAAAGCGCCAGCGGGATAGCCAGGGTGGTAAATACGCCGCCAAGCGCCAGGGCGGACAATACCAGCGGTCTTCCCAGAGAAGATGAGCGCCGCAACGCAAGCGTCGCCAACACCAGATAGAAACCACCGTAGCCCAGCGCGCTGAGCGCCGGACCATATGCCATATGCCGGGTAATGGCATACTGCATGCCAAAACCTACCAGCGGAGGGGCAAACAGCAGCACGCCATCAATAATCTGTTTGCCTTTTTCCTGCGCCCGAAGGGACAGCGCCACGCTCAGCACGCCAAAAATAATGGTGTTGGCGATCAGGAACAGTTGGCAGCTCAGATAATACTCAGGTCGATAGTCCTCCAGCCCCCACAAACCGCCAACGCCAAAGGTAAACAACAGGCCGAGCAGATTCAGCTCCCGCCAGTGCTGCCAGATGCTAATCGCGAGAATACCGACCGAGAGCAGAAGATAGAAAGAGAAGAGCGCGACATGACTGCCGCCGCCGGAGGAAAGCAGCAGCGGCGCGAGATAGCCGCCAAGGCTGGCCAGCATCGCCAGGCTGAGTGCCTTTTGCAAAATAGCCAGACCCACGCTCGCCGCGCAAATCGCCACCAGCAGCGCAAATGCCAGCGTCATTGGCAGCATTTGCCACAGCCGGAACGCGCCAAAGACGGTGAGATAGAGTGCTCCCGTGGCCCCGCCCTGTAAGATCAGCGCATAGACCTGTTGCTTATGCCGCAACCGCCAGCCCAGCGCCAACAGGACAATAGCAAACAGCGCGGTCGCCACCAGGCGCAGCTCAAGCGGCAACAGAGAATGTTCGACGGTGTAACGCAGCAGGAAAGAAAGTCCCAGGAACAGGAGCAATATACCGAGCTTTGCCAACGGATTGCCCTGCATAAACCAGCGCACCAGCGATGACATCACCCCGCCAAAAGCAGAAGGTCGCTCGACGCTGGGCGTGGAAATTACCGCTTTATCCGGCGTCTGCTGTGAAGACCACGGGCTAACGGGTTCAAGGGTCGGCTCAGTGTCTGGTTCCGGCGCCACGTTGCTAATCGCAGCCGTTTTCGCATCGACAGGAACACTCTTTGTTGCAGCCGTTGGCGCATCGGCGATGGCCTGTACCACAGACTCCGGCGCCACCCCGCGCAGCTCAAGTTCCTCTACACGACGGCGCAAGACCGCCAGCTCAGAACGTACCGCCGCACTGCGTCTGTATGCCACGATAGCGAGACCAGGAACCACTACCAACGCAAAGAATAAAACAATGCAGCCAAGGGTTAGCAGCTCATCCATGTTTCCACCTTCACTGTGTAAAGACAGACCAGAATGACACAAATTGTTGCAGCTGTGCCATATCTGTTAACACTATGACCCGCTTTTCAGAAAATACAATCAGCCCCTGCGTTTGGCCAGGGGCTGTGAGGAGGGATTAAAACGCGAAGCAGGAACACCCCAGCGCGCCCCAGAAAGCCCGATCATCTGACACCGGAATCCCCGACTTACGCGCGATATCATGCTGATGACCGTGTACGCCGCAGCTGCCGCAGCACTGGTGCATCTGTACCATTGCGCCAATTTTCGCCGCAGCAGGCGGCGCTGAGCGATAGTGCCCCGGCACCTTCACCACCGGCGACCAGTCGGGCACAACCGGAATGGCAGGCGGTGCCAGCGGGGTGAAATGACCGGCTGCGTACACGACTTTACCATCGACAATAGTCATCACCGACTCGATGCCTTTGATCTCTTCTTCCGGCACGCTGAAATAGTCTTTAGACAGCACCACCAGGTCGGCCAGTTGATCTTTCTCGATGCGCCCTTTCTTTCCCTGCTCGCTGGAGAACCATGCGCTGCCCGCCGTCCACAATTCCAGCGCCACGTCGCGCGGCAGACGATTGTTATCATCGTACATCGCCATTCCGCCAACGGTGCGGCCCGAAACCAGCCAGTAGAGTGCGGTCCACGGGTTATAACTGGCCACGCGGGTGGCGTCAGTCCCCAGCCCTACCGGAACATCAGCCGCCAGCATTTTCGCCACCGGCGGCGTATGTTTGACCGCGTCTTTGCCATAGCGGTCGACAAAATATTCACCCTGGAACGCCATACGGTGCTGAACCGCTATCCCGCCGCCCAGCGCTTTTACGCGCTCGATATTGCGTTCAGTAATCGTTTCGGCGTGATCGAAGAACCAGTGCAGACCATTGAACGGGATATCGCGATTTACCTTCTCAAACACATCCAGCATGCGGCTGATGGATTCATCATAGGTGGCATGCAGACGGAATGGCCAGCGGTGCTCCACCAGGTGGCGAACCACGCGCTCCAGCTCATCTTCCATACCTTCCGGCAGATCCGGGCGTGGTTGCAGGAAGTCTTCAAAATCAGCGGCCGAGAAGACCAGCATTTCCCCAGCCCCATTAGCACGGTAGAAGTCGGTGCCCTGTCCAGGCTTGAGCATATCGGTCCAGCGTTCAAAGTCCTCCAATTCCTGCTTCGGACGCTGAGTAAACAAGTTGTAGGCGATGCGCACCGTCATCTGCTTGTTGGCGTGCAACTGCTCAATGATCTCATAATCTTCCGGGTAGTTCTGGAAGCCGCCGCCCGCATCGATAGCGCTGGTCAGTCCCAGGCGATTCAGCTCACGCATAAACTGGCGGGTCGAATTGACCTGCATTTCCAGCGGCAGCTTTGGCCCTTTCGCCAGCGTCGAATATAGGATCATAGCGTTGGGTTTGGCGATCAGCATTCCGGTCGGGTTGCCGTTGCTATCACGCACAATCTCACCACCTGCCGGATCCGGCGTCGCTTTGGTGTAGCCCACGGCTTTCAATGCCGCGCGATTCAGCAACGCTCTGTCGTACAGATGCAGAACAAATACCGGCGTATCTGGCGCGGCTTCATTCAGTTCTTCCAGAGTTGGCATGCGCCGTTCGGCAAACTGGAATTCGCTCCAGCCCCCCACCACGCGCACCCATTGCGGCGACGGCGTTCTGTCAGCCTGCTCTTTGAGCATGCGTAGGGCATCCGCCAGCGACGGTACGCCTTCCCAACGCAATTCCAGGTTGTAATTCAGACCACCGCGAATCAGATGCAGGTGTGAATCATTTAAGCCGGGGATCACCGTATGTCCTTGCAGATCGACAATTTGCGTCCCTTCGGCGGCCAAGCTCATGATCCGATCGTGGTTACCGGTCGCCAGGATCTTCCCGTTGGCGATAGCTACCGCCTCGACCTGTGGGCTTTGTCTGTCGAGAGTATGAATTTTTCCGTGAGTGAGAATCAGTGTGGCAGTTTGCGACATAACAATCTCCTGAGAAACCGGTCAGGCTTTTTTCAGCCATCCGGCAAACAGACGGGTTACGATGGGCATCCAGAACCAGACCACCAGCGCAACCACACACGCATCATTGATAAGATGCAGGAGTAACGAGCCCTTCATTGCAGGCAGCACAATGCCGGTCAACCACGGCACCAGGTTAGTGCTGGGAAAAATCACCAGCAGAGTTATCAGGAACTGTTTCCAGCGCCTGGGCTGGCGTACATGGGGTGCGGGCGGCGTAAACCAGAACGCCGCTTCGGTACGAATTTCGGTTTTATCACCTTCCGCCAGCAGCGGAGCTATCTCTTCCACCAGCACACGGCGCGTATCGGACTGGGTCCAGTTGTACAGATGCTCCAGCGTGTCGAAGCGGATAATAATGTTCCACAGATTCTCGCCATCCGCAGGGCGAATCACATTAGCCCCGAGATGACCGGGAAACTCGGCCGCCACCGGCATGATTTTCCCCAGCCATTGCTCATACCGCTGCGCCTGCTCAGGCTGCAGGGTATGGGTAATCACCAACGTCACATGTTTGTTCTGCGCCATGAAGGATTCCTTGCTAAAGGAGAATGGCGGGATAGCCCGCCATCAATATCAATACACGAGATCTATAACGATGCATTCAGGCAGCATGAAGGATGAAGTGTATTCAGGCTTTACGTTCCGGCGCGCCATGCACCATGGTATAAGCATAATCCACGCCCATACCATAGGCGCCGCTATGCTCGCGTACCAAATCCATTACGGCGTCGTAGGTTTCTTTGCGGGACCAGTCACGCTGGTACTCAAGAAGAACCTGTTGCCAGGTTACGGGGACTGCGCCCGCCTGCACCATCCGGTCGATGGAACGCTCGTGGGCATCCACAGACGTGCCGCCGGAAGTATCGGTCACCACATACACTTCATAACCCGCTTCCAGTGCCATCAACGCCGGGAAAGTCAGGCAGACTTCGGTCCACAGCGCGGAGATAATCAATTTCTTGCGTCCGGCCGCTTCCACGGCTTTCACAAACGCCGCATCTTCCCAGGAGTTCATAGACGTGCGTTCAATAGGTTTCACATCAGGGTGAACCGCTAACAATTCCGGCCAGATATAGCCGCTAAAACTTTTTGTTTCCACAGAGGTATATATCACCGGAACATTAAATATCTTGCCGGCTTTCGCTAATGCCACGGTATTATTTTTCAAAGTCTGGCGATCAATATTTGCCACACCAAATGACATTTGCGGCTGATGATCAATAAAAATCAGCGTAGAGTTTTGAGGATCAATCAGTTCCCGAATAGACATAACACACCTTCTTAATCAATAAGTTAAAAGGCAACGGTCTGTATCTGCCGTCAGCAGCAGGATCCTGAATCAGAAAGCTTGTTGAGTATAGCGGGAAATTTCTAACGAGTTATTAAAGAAAACTTACCATCCTGTGAAACTATTAATTCTGTGTTGCGATATATCCTAAACAACATCAAAAAAATGCGCATGACTCATCTAATTTATTCACTGGCATTGTTTTTCTTCATTCGGTACAACAGAAGGGTTTATTTTTCAGGATATTTTCTGCTTATGCGCATCAATCTGGATGTTTTGTTAATCCTCGACGCACTCGACAAACAGGGTTCATTTGCCGCAGCAGCCGAATCGCTGTTTAAAACCCCTGCGGCACTCAGCTATATGATTCAGAAGCTGGAAAGCGATTTGAATATCGAGTTGCTTGACCGCTCCGGGCATCGGGCGAAATTTACCGACACCGGGCTGATGATGCTGGAAAAGGGACGTTTGCTGCTGAGTGCGGCCAAAGATCTCGAAAAGCAGGCGGTACAGCTGAGTTCAGGCTGGGAAAAAGAGCTGGCGATTGCGCTGGACGACTCTTTTCCTTTCGCCGCGCTCCTGCCCATTATTGATGAATTTCACGCGCTGAATAAGCAAACCCGTCTGAGTTTCACCCACCATACGCTGGCGGGATCCTGGGAGGAGCTGACCCATAATGGCGCAGACATCATTCTGGGGGCGATTAATGAACCGCCAACGTCAGCCGCCTGGTCCTACAAAATGCTCGGCACGCTGGATAATGTATTTGTCGTCGCGCCCGAACATCCGCTGGCCGCCGCGCCGGATGGCCTGACAAACGAACAGCTGTGCCTGCATCGGGCCATTGTTATCAGCGACAGCGCCCGCTTTTGCCATCCGCTACAAACCAACCTGATGGAGGAGCAGGCGCAGATTCGTGTGGATGACTTCCACAGTAAAGTGATGTTATTGCGAGCTGGCATGGGCTGCGGGTTTCTCCCCCACCACATTGCCAGCCCGTGGCTTGCCACAGGCGAACTTGTGGAAAAAAGGGTCATCTCATTTCGCCAAAAAGATGTGGCCTATATGGCATGGCGCAACAGCCGCGATGGGCTGGCGCAGCGCTGGTGGCGAGAAACGCTGCTGGCAAGCCCGGAGATTGCGCGCTTGTATCAATGACCCATCCACACCGAGGCGGAGATAGCCGGCAGCGTCAGGATATCGTCAGCGAGCAGGCCGTTACCCTCTTTGTGCAGCCATTGACTGACGCGCAGCAATGGCGAGACTGGCAGGACCACTTCGCAGGCGTGGCCACGGTTAATCGCCACCAGCACGCGCTGGCGGTTGAGTACCCGCACAAACACCACCACGTTATCCTCGGCGTAAATCACCTGACAACCGCCATGGCGTAACGCCTGGCTTTGATGGCGTAATTTAGCCAACCGCTGATACAGCGCCAGCAAGGTAGTGTCCTGTTTTTCAGCTTGCCACGGGAACGGTTTACGACAGAACGGATCGTTATCACCGTCCAGACCCACCTCGTCACCATAATAAATACACGGCACGCCTGGCCAGGTAAACAGCCACACCACCGCCAGCGGTAAACGCGCCACGTCTTTGCCAAGCAACGATTTAAAACGGGCGGTATCGTGGCTGTCGAGTTGATTGAACATCCGCAGTTGCTGCTGATGCGACAGACCCGCGCGGTAGTTATCCATCCACGCCATACAGGTTTGGGCATCAATAGATTGCGGGTCGTAGGAGATATCCGTATTGGCCAGAAATCCCCAGATGGGGAAAGTAAAACCGCGATAGTTCATGGCGGCATCTTCTGCATCCGCCTGCAACCACTGGCGCGCATCACCAAAATGTTCACCCACAACATACGCTTCAGGCTGAGTTTCTTTTGCCGCCTGCGTAATCCCCGCCACATGGTGCAGGTTGTTGCGCGCCCCGCCGCCTTCTCCCAGCATATGCACGACATCAAGACGCCAGCCGTCCATACTCCACGGCGCTTTCAGCCAGTGACGAACGATACTGTCTTCCCCACGATAAATCTCATTGACCAGGCTTTGCGAACAAAAATCCAGCTTGGGTAGGCTGGCATAGCCCAGCCAGTCAAGCGCCAGACCGTCGGCAGAGAAATGATACCAGTCACGCCAGGGGGAATCCGGGTTGTAACACGCCCCATCCGTCCCACGGTTATGCCGATCAAACCAGGGGTGTGAATCGCCGCTATGATTAAAGACACCGTCCAGAATCAGACGCATGCCCTGCTGTTGCGTGTTGTGGCGCAAGCGCAGCAGCGCGTTGTCGCCGCCAAACTGTGGATCAACATGACGGTAATCTTCGGTATCGTATTTATGCACGCTCGGCGCGGTAAACACCGGGTTCAGATACAGCGCCGTAACCCCTAACGTTTTCAGATACGGCAGCTTTTCGCTGATGCCGTCCAAATCGCCGCCATAAAATGTCGATCCTCCGGCCTGAGCGGTCAGCGGTTCATCCCACTCGCGACGCACGATGTCATGCCCGGCTGCGTGGTGATAATAGACGTTTGGAGCCGACTCACGCGACTGGCTGCGGGCAAAGCGGTCCGGGAAAATCTGATAGAAAATCTGGTCAGCTACCCACTGCGGACCGTTATCCGGCACATCAACAGCAAACTGCTCCAGACGCGCAGGCGGAAAACGACTGAATCCCTGCGGGGTAAACCACAGCTGACGATCGGGCCACAATAATTTAAAGCTATAGCGCCGACGAGGTTGGCCGCTGGCAAGATCGATCGCCGCCCGCCACGCGGTTACGCCCGGCTGCGGCTGGCTGCGCAGCTTGTGCATACCCAGCGAAATTTCTTCGTTATCGTTTTCTGCACGTAGCGTCACCCGCTGAGGTGGATTTTCCCCCGCCAGCCATAATGTAATCGTCAGTTGATCTTTGTTTTGCTTAACAAATGGGGCAACCGGAAGGTGCCAGGCGTTCAACATCACGTATCCCCTTTGATGAAAATGAAGCCACCTTGCCATAGCAAAGAGCAGGATCACTCATCATCTTAACGTTTATTAGGGGAGGAGTTCGGGGGAGGAGAAAATTGCCGGGCGACGCAACGCGTTACCCGGCAAAAAATTACTGTACTTCAGCCAGTTGACGCTCGCGGCGGCGTTTAAATACCCAGCCCACCAGCAGCAGGGCAATCCACGCGAAACCAACGTACAGTGAAATGCGGGTATCCGGATGGTAGCCGATAAGCGCGATGATAAAGACGAGGAAAATCAGGCCAACAACGGTCGTTGTCACCCCCCCAGGTACTTTAAATTTCAGCGCCTTGACCTCTTCCGGCGGCAGACGACGGCGGAAGGCAATCTGCGACAGCAGGATCATAATCCACACCCATACCGTGGCGAAGGTCGCCAGTGAGGCGATCACCAGGAAAACGTTTTCCGGCATAATGTAGTTAAGATAAACCGCAAACAGCAGCGCGATAGTCATCACCATCACCGTGACCCACGGCACGCCACGGCGCGAGGTCTTAGCGAACATTTTCGGTGCGCTCCCCTGCTCTGCCATACCGTGCAGCATACGCCCCACGCCGAAGACGTCAGAGTTGATAGCCGACAGCGATGCGGTCAGTACGACAAAGTTGAGGATCCCGGCGGCAAAGGTAATGCCCATATGCTGGAACGTCAGGACGAACGGACTCCCGTCGGTGCCAACCTGGTTCCACGGGTAGATAGACATAATGACAAACAGCGTCCCCACGTAAAACACAAGGATACGCATCGGTACGGAATTGATAGCGCGCGGAATAGATTTTTCCGGGTCTTTCGCTTCTCCTGCGGTAATCCCGATAATCTCAATACCACCGTAGGCGAACATCACCATTTGTAGCGACATCACCATGCCGAGCCAGCCGTTGCTGAAGAAACCGCCGTTGCTCCACAGGTTATGGATACCGGTAGGTTGTCCGCCGTTGCCAATACCCCAAATGATGATGCCGAACCCGGCGACAATCATGATGATAATGGTGGCAACTTTAAAGAACGAGAACCAGAACTCCAGCTCGCCAAACACCTTCACGCTCATCAGGTTGATGGCGCAAATAATCAGCACCACGCTGAGGACCCAAATCCAGTGCGGAACGGCAGGGAACCAGACCCCCATGTAAATGCCGAAGGCAGTGACGTCGGCAATGGCGACAATCAGGATTTCAAAACAGTAGGTCCAGCCGGTTATGTAACCCGCCAACGGCCCGAGGTTTTCCTGCGCGTAGCGCGAGAAAGAGCTGGCAGCCGGGTTATGAACGGACATTTCGCCCAGCGCGCGCATGATGATATATGCCGCAACGCCGCCGATAATATAGGCCAGCAATACGCTCGGCCCCGCCATTTTGATCGCGTCGGCTGAGCCGTAAAACAGCCCGGTACCAATTGCCGAACCTAATGCCATAAAGCGAATGTGCCGGGTGCTCAGCCCACGCTTTAGCTTGTTATTACTTTCCATCGATTCCTAACCTGTTAACACAATAAAAAAACCACGGGGCCATATTAATAGCCCCGTGGTTAAAACTTATTGTCAGTGATTAGTGCGCGCTGGAGGTCACTTGTCGACCCGCGGCGCGATCCCAGATAATTGCCAGGATCACCATCACGACTGTTGGCATCAACCACGCCAGCCCTTGTTCCGCCAGCGGTAAACGCTGGGTCCAGGCCGGTAACACGTCGCCAATTGCAGAAGCTTTAATGCCATCAAGGATACCAAAAATCAGGCTGATAAACATCGCAGGTGCAATGACGCGGGAAGAATTATGCCACCATGAGCGGGTAAAACTTAATACAACCAGTGCGATACATGGCGGATAGATAGCCGTCAGCACCGGAATAGAGATCTGAATCAGATGGCTCAGCCCCAGGTTAGAGACCACCATCGAGAAACCGCCGAGGATAAATACCAGCGTACGATAAGACAGAGGAACGTACTGGGCAAAGAACTCTGCGCACGCACAGGTCAGGCCAACCGCAGTCACCAGACAGGCGATGAAAATCAGCGCCGCCAGCAGGAAGCTTCCTGCGCCACCAAAGGTGTGCTGAACATACGCATGCAGAATCGCCGCGCCGTTAGCTGACTGATCGACCAGAATCGCACTATCGGAACCCAGACGGAACAACGCAAGGTACAGCAGCGTTAAGCCCACACCCGCCATCAAACCTGCCCAAACGGTGTAACGGGTCAGCAGACGCGACTCGGTAACGCCACGCGAGCGGGCGGCGTTAACGATAACAATACCAAACACCATCGCGCCCAGCGTATCCATGGTCAGATAGCCATTTACGAAACCATTCGAAAATGCTGCGGTTTGATAGGCTTCCATCGCATTGCTGATCGGGCCTGCCGGCCAGACAATCGCGGCGACAGACAGTACTACCAGCGCGAGAATTTTCAGCGGAGCAAGGAAGTTGCCGACGGTATCCAGCAGTTTGCCCGGATACAGCGACACCAGAATAACAATCGCAAAATAGACCACGCTGTAGATGAACAGCGGCAGCGCGGAATCACCGGTCAGCGGCGCAATCCCGACTTCGAAAGAGACCGTTGCGGTACGCGGCGTCGCAAACAATGGACCAACCGCCAGATAGCAAACGGTAGCCAGCAGCAACCCAGCAACCTTACCGATAGGCGTACTCAGGCTGTCCACACCGCCACCGACTTTCGCCAGCGCGACAACGGTAAGTACCGGCAAACCAACGGCGGTAATCAAAAAGCCAAAAGCCGCAGTCCAGACGTGTTCGCCTGCCTGCAAACCAACCATTGGGGGGAAGATGATGTTACCTGCACCAACGAACAGTGCAAATGTCATAAATCCCAAAGCGATAATATCGCGCGATTTTAACTGATGGGTCATAAAGTCTTACAGCCTGTGGATGTGGTGTTGAAAACAATAAATTTTTGCCTTTCCCTGGGGGACAATACAGCGGCATTTTTACTCAATTCCAGCGGGAAACACTCCCGACCTGGCGCGGCGAAGAATAGTTTTTCGATTTACCGCGTAAATGCAGTCGGTATGACAGCATCTGGAGCGCAATTTAAACGCTTATAACGTTTTAAAGCAAGGTGGGATCCAAAAACCAGAACAATATAGCGATATGAAAATTCGAGTCAGCACAAAACACCATTTCATGGAAAAAGGTATGGATAATAGTTCGAACAAAAAACAATCAAACGTCGCAAAATTCAGGATGTAACTATTGACCACATAAAAAAACCAGCTCGCGCTGGCTTTTGGAAAGATTATCTTACGAATACGGGTTAATCGTTACTTTTGGTCATTAAACGTTCCGGGATGACGAAACTAAATCGCGTCCCTTTGCCCGGCATACTTTCGATATTCAGGCGGCTATCGTGATGTTGCAAAGCATGTTTCACGATAGCCAGACCCAGTCCACTCCCGCCCGTTTGTCGGGATCGCGCTTTGTCCACACGATAGAAGCGTTCGGTCAAACGAGGAATATGCTCCGCAGCAATACCTGGCCCATTGTCCTCGACGCTAAATTCCGCCCCGGTGGCAATATGCTGCCAGCGCACGGTGATGTGCGTACCCGCGGGGGTATGATTCACCGCGTTATACACAAGATTCGAAATAGCGCTACGCAGTTGATCCTCATTTCCACGCACGCTCAGGCGGCTATCAATATCAAAAGTAAACGTATGATTATTCTGACTCAGCGTTTGCGCCTCGTGTTCAACCACGCGCAGCATCATCGGCACGTCCACCTTCTCATTGAGCAGCAGCGCTGGCGCGGCCTCTATTTTCGACAGCGTCAGCAACTGCTTCACCAGCCCTTCCATGCGGTACGTTTGCTCACGCATGGTATGCAGCGCTTTTTCGCGCGTCGTTCCTTCCAGTGGATGCTCCTGCATCATTTCCAGGTAACCTTGTAGCACCGTCAGCGGCGTACGCAACTCATGGCTGGCGTTGGCAAAAAAGTTACGCCGCGAACCTTCCAGTTGGTGCATCTGGGTAACATCGCGCGCGACCATCAGCAATTGCTTATCGGTATAGGGCATCACGCGAATTTCCAGATGCCGCCCGGTATTGAGCACCAGATTGATTGGCCGACTAAAATCACGCGTTTTCAGATATTGCGTGAATTCCGGGTAGCGCAGCAGGTTAAGAATATTTTGCCCGCTATCGTCCGGCCAGCGCAGTCCCAGAACCTGCTGGGCCAGGCCGTTACACCAGAAAATGCCGCCCTCTTCAGTCGTCAACACCACCGCATCGGGTAGCGATTCCGCCCCACTGCGAAAACGTTTAATCAGATTACCCAGTTCCCGGCGGCGCTTTTTGTTGCGCAGCTGCATTTGGTGCAGCCCGTACAGCAACGGCTCCCAACTTCCGCGCCCCGGCGGCGGAGTCATGCTTCTGTCGACCCATAACCACCAGGACAAGCGTAATAAATTCCAGAAATGCCAGACAAGCAGGCCGGTTACCGACGCCAGCAAAAACCAGGGCAGATAACCAAAAAAAGCGCTAAGGATAAACGCCGGAATGCAGCAGAGGATCAGCTCCAGTACCAGCCTTTTCCATGACAATCGTTCTAGCAAACGTCTTACTCCATTAACAGCCTAATCCATCAGGCCTATATTCATGTCAGTCAGAAGCGGGTCGAAAAACGATATCCCGTCCCACGAACCGTCTGCACCATACGATCGTGTCCACTGTGCTCCAGCGCTTTACGCAAGCGGCGGATATGCACATCCACTGTCCGGTCTTCCACGTACACATTGGTACCCCAGACATGATTGAGTAATTGCTCACGACTATAGACGCGTTCAGGGTGGGTCATAAAGAAGTGCAACAGTTTGAATTCTGTCGGCCCCATATCCAATGGATCCTCGCCGGTCATCACGCGATGCGAGGTTGGGTCAAGGCTCAGCCCCTGCATCTCAATAACCTCTTCCACCGCCATAGGGGAAATACGACGCAGAACCGCTTTAATACGCGCCACCAGCTCCTTGGGAGAAAACGGCTTAGTAATATAATCATCCGCACCCGTTTCCAGACCCCGGACGCGATCTTCCTCTTCTCCCCTTGCCGTCAGCATCATGACGGGAATATCCCGCGTCATCGCTTCGCGCTTGAGATGTTTAATAAACTGTAGGCCCGAGCCGCCGGGTAGCATCCAGTCAAGCAGGACGAGATCCGGCCAGGGTTCATTGAGTTGGTTCACAGCACTGTCATAGTCTTCGGCTTCTACGGGTTGAAAACCATTTTGCTCGAGCACGAAGCAGACCATTTCACGAATTGGAGCTTCATCTTCTACGACCAGAATACGTCTCGCCATGATTTGCCCTGTTTATAATTAAATCGTTTGCCATCAATACGGTGCCATTATGCGTCAGTTTTATGACAGATTTATGAAAAGATAGTCCAGGTTTAACGCAGCCCCGCGAATTATGACAGCCCTAAAACAAGATATTACCGTCCTTGCAGGGTTATAATCCCCGCCACTGTTTTATCGTCATGGAACTCTTATGCGCATCCTTCACACGTCTGACTGGCATCTGGGCCAAAATTTCTACAGCAAGAGCCGTGCCGCTGAACACCAGGCCTTTCTCGACTGGCTGCTGGAAACGGCACAATCCCAGCAGGTGGATGCCATTATTGTGGCGGGCGATATTTTCGATACCGGCTCACCGCCAAGCTATGCCCGTGAGCTGTATAACCGTTTTGTCGTTAATCTGCAGCAAACCGGCTGTCATCTGGTGGTGCTGGCAGGTAACCATGACTCCGTCGCCACGCTCAACGAATCCCGCGATATTCTGGCGTTTCTCAACACCACAGTGATCGCCAGCGCAGGCCATACGCCGCAGGTACTGTCGCAACGCGACGGCACGCCGGGTGCGATCCTGTGTCCGGTTCCTTTTTTACGCCCGCGCGACATCATTACCAGCCAGGCAGGGCTGACCGGACAAGAGAAACAGCAGCATTTGCTATCAGCTATTACCGACTATTATCAGCAGCAATATCAGGACGCCTGTACGCTGCGTGGCAACCAAAATCTACCCATCATTGCGACCGGGCATCTGACCACCGTTGGCGCCAGTAAAAGTGACGCCGTACGTGACATTTATATTGGTACGCTGGACGCCTTTCCGGCGCAAAACTTTCCACCAGCCGATTACATCGCGCTGGGACATATTCACCGGGCGCAGGTTATCGGCGGGACCGAGCATATTCGCTACTGCGGTTCACCAATTGCGCTCAGTTTTGACGAGTGCGGCAAAAGCAAATGCGTCCATCTGGTGAGTTTCGAAAACGGCAAGCTGAGCGCTGTTGAGCACCTCACCGTACCGGTCACCCAGCCGCTGGCGGTGCTGAAAGGTGATTTAGCCGCGATAACCGCCCAACTTGAACAGTGGCGCGGTATGCAGCAGGAACCGCCAGTCTGGTTAGATATCGAAATCACCACCGATGACTATCTGCACAACATGCAGCGTAAGATTCAGGCATTAACCGAAGATTTACCGGTAGAGGTGTTATTGGTGCGCCGTAGCCGGGAACAGCGGGAACGTATTATGGCGAATGAACGACGTGAAACGCTAAGCGAGCTGAGCGTGACGGACGTTTTTGACCGCCGCCTGGCGCTGGAAGAACTCGAAGAACCGCAACGCGAGCGCCTGAATCAGCTGTTTAGCACCACCTTACACACGCTTGCCGGGGAGACCGAAGCATGAAAATTCTCAGCCTGCGTTTGAAAAACCTCAATTCTCTGAAAGGAGAATGGAAAATCGATTTCACGGCTGAGCCCTTTGCCAGCAATGGGCTGTTCGCCATCACGGGTCCAACGGGCGCGGGAAAAACCACCCTGCTGGACGCCATTTGTCTCGCGCTGTATCACGAAACGCCGCGGCTCAATACCGTGTCGCAGTCGCAAAACGATCTGATGACCCGCGACACCGCCGAGTGTCTGGCCGAGGTCGAGTTCGAGGTCCGGGGCGAAGCCTATCGCGCATTCTGGAGCCAGAACCGCGCGCGCAATCAGCCTGAAGGCAATCTACAGGCTCCACGCGTAGAACTTGCCCGCTGCGCCGACGGTAAAATTCTTGCCGATAAAGTCAAAGACAAGCTGGAAATGACCGCCGAACTTACCGGGCTGGATTACGGTCGTTTCACCCGTTCGATGCTGCTGTCTCAGGGGCAATTTGCCGCATTTCTCAATGCCAAACCGAAAGAGCGTGCCGAACTGCTGGAAGAGCTGACGGGGACTGAGATCTACGGCCAAATTTCCGCTATGGTGTTTGAAAAACATAAAGCAGCGCGTACGGAGCTGGAAAAACTGCAAGCGCAGGCCAGCGGCGTGACTCTGCTCGCTGCGGAGCAGGTGCAGTCCCTGACAGAGAGTTTGCAGGTACTTACTGACGAGGAAAAACAATACCTTGCCAGCCAGCAGACTCAGCAACAGCATCTCAACTGGCTCATGCGGCAAAATGAGCTACAGGCAGAAATCAACCGTCACCAACAGGCGTTACAGGCCGCTAAACAAGCGCAGGAAGACGCACAGCCACAGCTGGCGGCGCTGAGTCTGGCGCAACCGGCCAGAGCGTTACGCCCACACTGGGAGCGAATCCAGGAACAAACGGCTACGATAGCGCGTACGCGGCAGAAGATTCAGGAAGTGAATGCTCGCTTACAAAGCAGCTTAGCGCTGCGCGGGCGCATCCGTCAGCAGGCGCACACGCAATCGACCGCGATACTCGCCGAACAACAGACGTTAATCGACTGGCTGAACGAACATGACCGCTTCCGCTCGTGGGGCAGCGAACTGGCTGGATGGAAGGCCCTGCTGGCGCAACAGTCCGACGCTAACGTCCAGCTACGCCAGTGGCAGCAATTACGGGAAAACGACACGCGTAAACTGGATGCGTTGGCGCTTCCCACGCTGACTCTTTCGCCGCAGGAAGTGACAGAAGCGCTGGCGCAACATGTGCAGCGCCGTCCGTTACGCCAGCGTCTGAGCAATCTGCACGGGCAAATCGCCCCGAAGCAAAAGCAGCTGGCGCAGTTACGCGCCACGCTTGTGCAGCGTCAGCAAGAGCTGGCTCAGCGCAACGCGGTACTTGCCGAAAAACGTCAGCGCTATAAAGATAAAAATCAGCAACTTGCCGATGTGAGGATCATTTGCGAGCAGGAAGTCCGCATCAAAGATCTGGAAAGCCATCGGGCATTACTGGAATCCGGCAAACCTTGTCCGCTTTGTGGCTCTACTACACATCCGGCTATCGAGCGTTACCAGACGCTTGAGCTGAGCGTAAATCAGGCACGACGTGAAGCGCTGGAAAAAGAGGTCAAAACGCTGGCCGATGAGGGTTCAACCCTGCGCGGTCAGCTTGAGGCAATAACCCAGCAACTTCAGCGGGATGAACGAGAAGCACAGACGCTTTCTCAGGAGGAGCAAGCACTTACTCAAGAGTGGCTGACTGTTACCGCCAGCCTCAACGTATCGCTACAACCGCAGGATGACATTGCCCCGTGGCTTGCCGCCCAGGAAGAACACGAACAACAGCTTCACCAGTTAAGCTTGCGTCATACCCTGCAGGCGCAAATCACGGCGCATACCGAGCAGATTACCCAGCTCCAGCAGCAAATTGACCAGCGCCAGGCGGCGTTAACCGCCGAGCTGGCCCGCCATGGACTGTCCCTTCCTGCTGCAGATGACGCTAATTCGTGGCTGAGCGAGCGGGCGAGAGAAGCGCAAATGTGGCAGCAGCGCCAGAACGAACTCACCGAGTTACAGGCGCAGATAGCTCAGCTCACGCCGTTGCTGGAAACGCTGCCTGAGAGCGATACACTTTCTACAGGTACTGAGAGTCTGTCGCTGGAAAACTGGCGACAGGTCCATGACGATTGCCTGTCTTTACAGGGCCAGTGGCAAACCTTGCAACAGCAGGAGACGCAGGACGTACAGCGCGCCGCAGAAATTCAGGCACAGTTTGATGCCGCATTGCAGGCCAGCATCTTTGCCGATCGTGACGCCTTTGTTGCCGCCCTGCTGGATGAAGAGACCTTTAGCCGTCTGGAGCAGTTAAAACAATCGCTGGAAAACCAGCAACAGCAGGCACAAACGCTGCTTAATCAGGCTCAGCAGGCGCTGGCGAGCCATCACCAGCAGTTGCCAACCGGGGTGGATCTCACGCTCACAACCCAACATCTTCGCGACGCGCTGGCGCAGCTCACCCAGCAGCTACGGGAAAATACCACTCGCCAGGGTGAAATTCGCCAGCAGCTCAAACAGGATGCTGAACATCGTCAGCAGCAACAGGCGCTGATGCAGGAGATTGAAAAGGTCACGCAGCAGGTTGATGACTGGGGCTATCTGAATGCGTTGATCGGCTCGAAAGAGGGAGATAAATTCCGCAAGTTTGCCCAGGGGCTGACGCTGGATAACCTGGTGTGGCTTGCCAACAACCAACTCACTCGTCTGCATGGTCGCTATCTGTTACAGCGTAAGGCCAGCGAAGCGCTGGAGCTGGAAGTGGTTGATACCTGGCAGGCCGATGCCGTGCGCGACACGCGTACGCTTTCCGGCGGCGAGAGTTTCCTCGTGAGTCTGGCGCTGGCGCTGGCGTTATCCGATCTGGTCAGCCACAAAACGCGAATTGACTCTCTGTTCCTCGATGAAGGTTTCGGCACGCTGGACAGCGAAACGCTGGATACCGCGCTGGACGCGCTCGATGCGCTGAACGCCACCGGCAAAACCATTGGAGTGATCAGCCACGTTGAAGCGATGAAAGAACGTATTCCGGTGCAGATCAAGGTTAAAAAAATCAACGGTCTGGGGTACAGCAAACTCGACAAAATATTTGCAGTTGATGCCTGATAGCTTCACAGGCCGGATCGGCGCCATCCGGCACGAATATGTAGCACAATATTGCATACTCAAAGACGGATATGAAATGGCATTCCACTTCGCTTATCCGCAAGCTATCTCTGTTGGCGGCGAACGTTCGCCGCTATGACGCACATCCGGCGTCTTTCTTGTTGGCAGGTGGTATGAAAAAAGTCATTTTCTCTTTAGCCCTGGGGACATTTGGGCTGGGCATGGCAGAGTTCGGCATCATGGGAGTACTCACCGAGCTGGCGCGGGACGTGGGCATTTCTATCCCGGCCGCGGGTCATATGATTTCGTTTTACGCCTTTGGCGTGGTGCTGGGCGCGCCGATTATTGCGCTCTTTTCCAGCCGCTTTTCGTTAAAACATATTCTGCTGTTTTTGGTCACGCTATGCGTGATTGGCAATGCCATCTTCACCCTCTCCTCCTCGTATTTTATGCTGGCGGTGGGCAGGCTGGTTTCCGGCTTCCCGCACGGCGCATTTTTTGGCGTTGGGGCAATTATTCTGTCGAAACTGGCACGACCAGGAAAAGTCACCGCCGCCGTCGCGGGCATGGTTTCAGGGATGACCGTTGCCAATCTGATTGGCATTCCCGTCGGTACCTGGCTGAGCCAGGAATTTAGCTGGCGCTATACGTTCCTGCTGATTGCCGTCTTTAATATCGCCGTTATTGTCTCGATAGCTTTTTGGGTGCCCAACATCAGCGATGAAGCGAAAGGGAATCTGCGCGAACAATTTCACTTTTTGAAAAGCCCCGCCCCGTGGCTGATCTTTTCCGCCACCATGTTTGGCAACGCCGGGGTTTTCGCCTGGTTCAGCTACGTTAAGCCGTACATGATGTACATCTCCGGTTTTTCCGAAACGCTGATGACCTTCATCATGATGCTGGTGGGATTGGGGATGGTATTAGGGAATCTGTTGAGCGGTCGGCTATCTGGCCGCTATACGCCGCTGCGCATTGCGGTAATAACCGACTTCATCATTGTGCTGGTTCTGCTGCTGCTTTTTGTCTTTGGCGGTATCAAAGCCGCATCGCTGACCTTCGCCTTTATTTGCTGCGCGGGCCTGTTTGCTCTGTCGGCACCGCTGCAAATTTTGCTGCTGCAAAATGCTAAAGGAGGTGAGCTACTGGGCGCGGCAGGCGGGCAAATTGCCTTTAACCTCGGTAGCGCAATTGGCGCCTGGTGCGGCGGTATGATGCTGACGCTGGGCTTTGCCTACAACTATGTGACGCTGCCGGCTGCGCTGCTGTCTTTCTCCGCCATGTCATCGCTGCTGATTTACGGTTACCTGAAGCGCGGCGTGCAACAAGTTGCACCCGCGACGTAAAACAGATTACGCCTGCGGCCACAGCCAGGCCGCACCGCGTACACCGCTGGAATCCCCGTGTAGCGCCTTGCGTAGAGGCGTTTCGCATTCGCCGCCAAAGACAAACTGCTTCATCAATGTTGGAACGTTTTGATATAGCCTATCGACATTACTCATTCCCCCACCCAGTACAATGACGTCCGGATCGAGAATATTCACCACATGTGCCAGTGATTTCGCCAGACGACGCTCATAGCGGCTCAACGCCTGCTCCGCAAGAGCATCCTGCGCAGAAACAAGGCTGATAATTTCATTGCCTTTGAGCTGCTTACCGCTCAGACGCTGGTAGTCGGTGGCAAAGCCGGTCCCGGAAATGAAGGTTTCAATGCAGCCTTGCTTGCCGCAATAGCAGGGTACTTCCCGGCGATAACGCAGCTCATCTTCGTCCATCCACGGCAGCGGATTATGCCCCCACTCGCCCGCGGTACCGTTGCCACCCGTGTGCGCCCGACCATTCAGCGCTACACCCGCGCCGCATCCGGTGCCAATAATTACCGCAAACACGGTTTGCGCCCCTGCCGCTGCGCCATCCACCGCTTCAGAAACCGCCAGACAATTGGCATCATTCGCCAGGCGCACTTCACGGTTCAAACGCATACTGAAGTCTTTATCAAAGGGTTGCCCGTTAAGCCAGGTCGAGTTGGCATTCTTTACCACCCCGGTGTAAGGCGAGATTGAACCTGGAATGCCCATTCCCACGGTTCCCGTCTGCCCGGTGGCGTTTTCCGCCATCTCCACCAGCGTGGCGATGGTTTCTATCGTTTGCCGATAATCATCACGCGGCGTGGGTAGGCGATGGCGAAAAAGCTGTTCGCCCGCATCGCCAAGCGCAATAACTTCCGTTTTCGTACCGCCCAAATCGATACCTATACGCACTGTTTGCTCCTCTTCCCGATTAACAATGCAAGCATAGCGACAATTCGCTATCATGCCCGCTGGATTTAACGACAAGGCCGTGGAAATTATCATGCTGTGGTTCAAAAATTTAATGGTTTACCGTCTTAGCCGCGATGTTTCTTTGCGTGCCGAAGAGATGGAAAAACAGCTGGCATCAATGACGTTCACTCCCTGCGGTAGCCAGGATATGGCAAAAATGGGCTGGGTTCCGCCGATGGGATCGCACAGCGATGCATTAACGCATACCGCCAATGGCCAAATTATTATCTGTGCCCGCAAAGAAGAAAAAATTCTGCCGTCGCCGGTTATCAAACAGGCGCTGGAAGCCAAAATATTCAAACTGGAAGCTGAGCAAGGTCGTAAGCTTAAGAAGACCGAAAAAGACTCGCTGAAAGATGAAGTTCTGCACTCATTGCTGCCGCGCGCTTTTAGCCGCTTCAGCCAAACGATGATGTGGATCGACACCGTTAACGATCTGATCATGGTTGATTGTGCGAGCGCGAAGAAAGCGGAAGATACGCTGGCGCTGCTGCGTAAGAGCCTCGGCTCGCTGCCGGTCGTTCCGCTGACGATGGAAAACCCGATTGAGCTGACGCTGACCGAATGGGTTCGCTCCGGTACAACGGCACAGGGCTTCCAGTTGCTGGATGAAGCCGAACTGAAAGCGATCCTTGAAGACGGCGGCGTGATCCGCGCGAAAAAACAGGATCTGGTCTGCGACGAAATCGCCGTACATATCGAAGCGGGCAAACTGGTCACCAAGCTGGCGCTCGACTGGCAGCAGCGCATTCAGTTCGTGATGTGCGACGACGGCTCGATTAAGCGTCTGAAGTTTAGCGACGAGTTGCGCGATCAAAACGAAGATATCGACCGCGAGGACTACGCTCAGCGTTTTGATGCCGATTTCATCCTGATGACGGGGGAACTGGCGGCGCTGATTAAAAGTCTGGTGGAAGGATTAGGCGGCGAAGCACAACGTTAAACCGTGTTTACCGAATGGCGGCTCAATGTCGCCATTCGTCATTTTTACGCTTACAGGTAGCGACAAAGATAGGATGTTGGCTCTGCCACCTGCAGATGAAACTCGCTACTGCCTGGTACGTTAAACACGTCCCCTGCGGCATAGACTTTCCACTCAGTTTCCCCCGGCAACAGCACGTTAAGTGCGCCGCTGACGACAGTCATCTCTTCAGGCGCCGCAGTACCAAAGGTGTATTCACCTTCGGCCATCACGCCAACACTGGCACGGCCAGTACTGCTGCTGGTAAAACCGATGGATTTTACTTTGCCGGAAAAGTATTCATTACTTTGAAGCATACAACTGGCCCTATCTTGTGATTAAGTTAACAACCAATATAGGGGGCTGGCGTTCCACCTGTCACGCAAAATTACGCGAGCAATTCCGAAGCCAGTCGGGCGATCAGCACATTGGACAGCAGAACCGGGACATCCAGCGATTTTTGCAGTAAATCGCGATGACGTTGATTAAAGCCCAGACAATCCAGCATGATCACATCTGCACCTTGCTCAAGCAATTCTTTACCGGCATCAATCAGTTGTTGTTCGGAACCGTGAATCGGATTCGCCACGGCATACACTGGCGGCGTTTGTAACACCTGCCATTTTTGCGTCTGGGCTTTGAGCAATTCCGTGACGGGGACAATAACCCCAACCTGATGCCCTTCCACAATCGAGGCGACCAGCGGAGGAATGATACGTAAAGGTTCCAGCAGCATACTCTTGCGGGCGGTCAGGCGGGCAATTGAGGCCGTACTCATCAGCAGGATCACGTCAAAGCCCTTATTGTCGAGCACTTCAACAATACCCTGCAGTGAGCGTTCCACTTTCTGGCGCGAAACATGGGCAAGCTGATGGTCGCTGAGCAGCGTTAAGAGCGGCTCGTCACCGGGAGAGACCCCGTACTCGGCCATCACATCCTCTCGCCGCATCTGTCCCAGCAGACTGTGGTGAGTAATGTGCTGCTCATCAATATATTCCGTCAGGAGCGGTAACACCTCACTCATCGGCACCACGCCAATCGTGAGGATAGCCAACGACGTACCCATTTTTTGCTCCACCGTCTTCTTACTTTGCTGTGAATTCCCGAATCATTGCCGGGCGCTGACCTGTGCTACAAACGCTCAAAAGCGTAGCAGCAGATCGGCGGTCTATTTTGTAAAGATTCCAAATCATTCCAGTACTGTATTGTTATTGTTTAATTTTCGATTTTTACTGTATATGGCGATATTTAAAAAAATGTGATGTACGCCCGTTCTGGGCCTTTTCAGACACCTGCCCGGGCGGTATCCGACATCAGGTTTTGTCGGGATCCTCATAGCGCTTTTTAGCATCCATGGCTTCCTGAGCGGAAGGATGCTCACTGATCAACGAATTCGGTTCCGGGTGATCGGCGCGAAGTTGATACCAGGTTACCGTCTGGCCTGGCGTCCCCTTTTCAACCGTTACAATGGTCGCCTGACGCGGATAAGGTGGTTTTGTCGGCATAGCTCTTCCTTTTGTCTGAATGAGCTTTAAGTATAGACACCACCCTGTAACCGTGGCGCTGCCTGCGACAGTATCCCAAGAATGTCGTCCACCACCTGCGAAGGCGGATTGGTCGCATCAATAATATAATGCGCGGCCTCACGGTACAGAACATCGCGCTGGGCAAGCACTTCCTCTACTTCTTCGGTCAACGGCTTGCCGGTTAAGGTTGGGCGCAACCCCTCTTCAGGTGTGGCCTCCAGGCGATCTACCAGTACCGATACTGGCGCGCTTAAATAGATAACCACGCCGTGGCTACGCATGTAGTGACGATTAAATTCGGTCAGAATGATACCGCCACCGGTCGCGACAACCGTTGTCGGAGCCGTGACGGCCTGCAGAGCGGCCGTTTCCTGGGCACGAAACCCTTTCCATCCTTCTCTTTCGACAATTTCCGCCACGGTCATCTGTACGTGCGATTGCAACCAGCGATCGGTATCAATAAACTGGTAATCGATAGCTTTCGCCAGCGCCATACCGGTTGTCGTTTTACCACACCCCCGGGGGCCAACAAGAAAAAGAGGTTGCGTCATCACAGAATTTCCCCAGAGAGCCGCCGACAAGCGGGATCTGATGCTATTAAAGATATAATCATATCATCAAACTAGTACACCACCAAAACGTAAAGAAAAAATTACAGAAAGAGTGATGTCGTCAATTAAACCCTACTATAACAAGAATTCACAGGGATGAAAGTGTAAAAAATAAATTACAGGTGTTATTTTCTGCGCTGAACTTCCAGCCACCACTTATCCAGCTCAACCGCAAAATGCTGCCGGTCGCGGGGAGAAAGGCTATCTGGTCCCCCGGTCTGGATGCCGCTGGCACGTATCGTATCCATAAAATCACGCATCATCAGACGTTCGCGGATCGTCGCTTCGGTATAACGTTCGCCGCGTGGATTAAGCGCTGCTGCCCCTTTTTCAATGGCTTCAGCAGCCAGTGGAATATCCGCCGTTATCACTAAATCACCGGCGCTACATTGTCGCACAATCTCGTTATCAGCGACGTCAAACCCGGCGGGAACGCGTAATGTACGAATAAAACGCGAAGACGGGACGCGCAAACTCTGGTTCGCCACCAGAATAAGCGGCATCTGCATGCGCTCAGAGGCGCGGTATAAAATTTCTTTAATCACGTTCGGACACGCGTCGGCATCCACCCATATTGTCATAATCTCTCCCCACTCGTGTGTAATCGCGCATTGTCTCGTGCTTTTACTTGCAGGCAAAGTGCTGTTTCTCCTTCTGCACATATTCATTCCGCGCTAAGCTTAGCTTTCCCAGGTAAAACAATGAATATCACGCATAGGGAGTGACAAGATGGACAAAAAAATTGGTTTTATCGGCTGCGGTAATATGGGCAAAGCAATTCTTGGCGGCATGATCGCCAGCGGCCAGGTTCTCCCGGGACAAATCTGGGTCTATACCCCTTCCCCTGATAAGGTCGCTGCGTTGCACGACCAGTACGGTATTAATGCAGCGCAGTCTGCGCAAGAAGTTGCCCAAATCGCCGACATTGTTTTTGGGGCCGTAAAACCAGGCATCATGATTAAGGTGCTGAGTGAAATCACCTCCAGCCTGAACAAAGACTCTCTGGTTGTCTCGATTGCCGCTGGCGTTACCCTCGATCAGCTCGCCCGCGCACTGGGTCATGACCGCAAAATCATTCGCGCAATGCCAAATACCCCGTCACTGGTTAATGCCGGAATGACCTCCGTCACGCCGAACGCCTTAGTAACGCCGGAAGATACGGCCGACGTACTGAATATCTTCCGCTGCTTTGGCGAAGCCGAAGTGATTGCAGAATCGATGATTCACCCGGTGGTCGGCGTCAGCGGTTCTGCACCGGCCTATGTCTTTATGTTTATCGAAGCGATGGCGGATGCTGCCGTTCAGGGGGGGATGCCCCGTGCGCAGGCTTATAAATTCGCAGCGCAAGCGGTAATGGGCTCGGCAAAAATGGTGTTGGAAACGGGTAAACATCCAGGGGAACTGAAGGATATGGTGTGCTCGCCAGGCGGAACCACTATCGAAGCGGTGCGTGTCCTGGAAGAACGTGGTTTCCGTTCATCAGTGATTGAAGCGATGGTTAAGTGCATGGAACAGTCAGAAAAACTCAGCCGATCCTGAGTTAATATCACCGGACGTCAGGCCGCCGCTTCAGTGCGGTTACGTCCGGAATTCTTTGCTTTGTAAAGCGCCATATCTGCGGATTTTAACCATTCCCGATAATGCTCAGTTTCAGAAGTCAGCGGCGCTACGCCAACGCTAATACGCAAGGCAACCTGCGGAGCGCAGGATAAACGCAACTGACTAAGTCGTTCATGCACGCGCGACATGGCCGCAATTGCGCTGGTTGCCGGCGTGCCGCACATAATCACCGCAAACTCATCACCACCAAAGCGCCCGATCATATCGCTGCCGCGTAAAGTCATCTGCAGCTGACGGGTCAGCGCGACAATGGCCTCATCCCCGACGTCATGACCCCAGGTATCATTGATGCTCTTAAAATGGTCGATATCAATAATAAGCAACGTGGCGTCACGCTGGTAGCGGCGGCAATTATCAAATTCATTACGTAGCAACAGCTCCCAGTGACGTCGGTTATAAACGCCGGTCATCCCATCTCGCGTACTCATCACCTGTAAGCGGCGTTTATGTTCCGCCAGCTTGATGACCGTCTGATAGCTGACCCAGGCAAACAGCAGCGGATATATCACCAGTACCGGCAGTGATAACACCACGCTCAGTTGACCGCTGCTAACAGCGACGGGAATATCGGTTAACTGTAACGTCACCAGACATGACACCGCCATCAACACGACGCCCGCGAGGAATACTCGCATTCCCCCAGCGCCCATCAGGTTGATGCAAGTAATCATGAGCAGCGCCGTCGACGGCAACAGGTTTGCCCCCATAATTCCCAGCCACATCCCGGCGAGGATGGCATCGGCTTTTAAATTGGTAAATTCACTATGCAGAGGATCGTCTGCTTTACTTGCCAACTGCCAGGCCAGATGTGGCCAGACGAATGCCCATCCCACCAGCAACAGCCACCAGCCTCCGGTAATGGGCTGGGAAACTAATACCGACGCGATAGGGAAAAACATTCCCCCCAATCCCACCGCTCGCGGCAGCCTGATCCGTCGGGCAAATCGCAGACCGGAACGTTGGTGGTCGTTTTGATGAAGTGATATAAACGCTTCATCCGCGACGACCTTCTTTTGGAAAAAGTTTTCATCATTCATCGTATTTGGGAACATTCTGAAACAAATTTCCCAAATTATAGGTAGGGGTCTGCTGGCGGGAGTATGAAATTTCGGGTGAGCGTTTTTACCTGCTCACCCGTAAGTGCTACGCAGCTTTTTTCAGGCAAGCGCTCATAAACTTGTTACGATCATCGCCTTTCAGTGACTGCTCCGTCGCCTTGACGTTGCATTCACGCATCTTCTGCTGCTGTGGGGTTAAACTCTTTTCCTCAGGCGCAGATTTGCTGTTTTTCAGGCAATCACTCATATACGTCTTTCGCGCATCCCCTTTTAAAGCCTGCGCCGTTGCCTGCTGATTGCAGGTGGTCATACGCTGTTGTTGCGGGGTTAACGTCTTCTCGGCAGCACCGACGGTAGTTAAAAAAACCAGTCCAAAGAGCAGCGTCATTAATAATGTAATTTTCATAGCACCATCCTTTTCTGAACGACGACACACAGGTAAGTTTGGCTGCTAACAATAAAAATACCACCCGGCGGCAAAACTATTGTCACCGGGGGGCAGGGTTACTTCAGACCTAACGCCGCTTTCATAGTGTAAAACAGGTCAGTTTGATCGGTCAGGCCGACTACATTCGCCGCATGCGGGCCATAAGCGGCGATGCGCAACTGGCTACCGGTGTGCTCCTGAGATTCCTCTTCAGAATTGCCGTAGCTGATGACCATCACCGCGCCATCTTTGGTGTTCAACGCCTGAGTCAGACCAGGCGCTTTGGTATCAGGTGCGACAATCTGGCTGGCATGTGCGTGGTCAGCGGTTACCACCACCAGGGTGTTGCCATCTTGCTTCGCAAAGGCAAGCGCACGCTGCACCGCTTCGTCCAGATCAACCGTTTCGCCAATCTGTCCACACGGGTTGGCGGCGTGATCCTGTTTATCGATGGATGCTCCTTCCACTTGCAGGAAGAAACCTTTCTCATTTTTGCTTAATAGCTCAATCGCTTTATCCGTCATCTGCGCCAGCGTCGGCACGGTGTCATCACGCTTTGGATTTGGCGTACAGGTCACCACCGGTTTATCCAGATTGCCATGATAGGACGCTTTCGGACCTTCCCAGCGCACCGGCATATTGCCGTCGGAGAACAGACCCAGCAACGGCTTATCCTGGTTAGCTTCGGTAATTGCTGCCAGCGTCTCGGCATCACTTACTATCTGATAACCGCGCGCCTGGGCTTGTTCACGCAACGTTTTACCCTGCCACTCCCCTGCCGCAGCGGTTTCAGCAAACGTTTTTGCCCCACCGCCCAACGTGACGTCAGGTCGGGCATTCAGCAACTGTTCTGTAATTGACCCTTTGCCGCCTTTTTCCAGCGCATTGGTTGGGCATTTTTCATGGGTCACGCCTGGACCATAGCACTTACGTGAAGTCACATGCGCAACCAGCGCCGCTGGGGTAGCATCCTGCAATTCAGCGGTAGAAACGTTGCCCGTCGCCAGACCTGCCGCTTTTGCCATTTCCAAAATTGTTGCATGATCTTTTTCATGGATATCAACGCCCAGGGCACCATTATAAGTTTTAACCCCGGTGGTCCATGCCGTCGCTGAGGCCGCAGAGTCCGTCACATAATCCGGCTTGCCCGTTTTCTTATTTAACGCATAGTGCGTGTATTGCCCGGTCAACGGTAAAGCATCAATACCTTTAAAAAAACCGCCCGCGCCTTCGGCATAATTTCGTGCGGCCGTTATTTCTGAATCACCCATGCCATCGCCAATCAATAAAATTATATTTTTAGCAGGCTTATCGTTCAGAGATTCACGCAGCGCTGCCGTTTGATCGGCTGACAATCGGCGGGCACCGCCTGGCGTGGTGATATCACCCTGAGCGGCACGATTATCCATAACCGCTACGGTAGATGTTTCTGCATTAATAATCGGGGTAAACAGCAAAGGTAACAGGGCAATCGCGAGTGCGCTTTGTTTCACTTTATTTTCTCCATGTATAAATACGGTAAAATTAAAACAAAGCGACTATAAGTATTTGATGTGACACTTTTATGATAATTTGTGGGCGCACCCTCGGATTACTCAAAACGCTTTTGGCACGCTCTCGCCAGCGTTATGGAGGGTCGTCATAAACGTTGGCACACGGTTTACGCCTGCCAGAGCACCTTCAATTTGACGCAGCACTATTTGCCGCTCGCTCCACGCCATATTGCGCAGCATTTCGGTGATGACCTGCTCTAACGTTTCGACCTGCGCCGCCAGGTTTTGTGACTCTTCTTCTTTTTGGGCGAGCTTAAGCAACAACTCAGTGACGAGATTTTTCATTTGCGTATTCCCTTAACAAAATATAAGCCACGTTAACATTAAGGCTCACTACTGCCTAAATAGCTGCGCGGAATAGTAGATCACTGAAAGGGAACTCAGCCCGGATTGTGCGATCTGATCAATCGCCAAACCAACCAAAATCACCAACCGGACTGAGCGATGCCGATCA
>NZ_VDAY01000119.1:0-229 GCF_019584005.1 Citrobacter sp. EC_71 | reverse complement strand
AGCGACGACACCGGGACGGCGGGGGATAACCAGACCAACGTAGCGGCACCGGGCTTTGCCATCAGCACCGATGCGGATGCGGTGAGCATGATGGTGAGCATTGACGGCGGCGCGCCGGTGGCGGCGACGAAGGACGCGGCCGGACAGTGGCATATCACATCCGGCGGGCTGGCCGACGGCGACCACAGCATTGTGGCGACGGTGACCGATATTGCCGGCAATACAGCGA
>NZ_VDAY01000118.1:0-230 GCF_019584005.1 Citrobacter sp. EC_71 | reverse complement strand
CTGGCACGGCTGGGACGGAAGTCGCTGTCGTTCTCAAAATCGGTGGAGCTGCATGACAAAGTCATCGGGCATTATCTGAACATAAAACACTATCAATAAGTTGGAGTCATTACCCTAAAGGTTAAGTAATACTGCGGAACAAACATCGTGGAATGTTCCTTCTGACATATTCCGTTTAATCGGTAAATTTGACACACCCCCCATTACAGTCTATCTGTAACGGCCTTATA
>NZ_VDAY01000117.1:0-231 GCF_019584005.1 Citrobacter sp. EC_71 | reverse complement strand
CCTGGCACGGCTGGGACGGAAGTCGCTGTCGTTCTCAAAATCGGTGGAGCTGCATGACAAAGTCATCGGGCATTATCTGAACATAAAACACTATCAATAAGTTGGAGTCATTACCATAAAGGTTAAGTAATACTGCGGAACAAACATCGTGGAATGTTCCTTCTGACATATTCCGTTTAATCGGTAAATTTGACACACCCCCCATTACAGTCTATCTGTAACGGCCTTATA
>NZ_VDAY01000116.1:0-231 GCF_019584005.1 Citrobacter sp. EC_71 | reverse complement strand
CAGACGGTGACTATACCGTGACGGTGCAGGTGACGGATGACGCCGGCAATACCGCGACCTCGGCGGCGCTGGCCATCACCGTGGACACCACCGTGGCGGCCCCGGTCATCACGCTAAGCGACGACACCGGGACGGCGGGGGATAACCAGACCAACGTAGCGGCACCGGGCTTTGCCATCAGCACCGATGCGGATGCGGTGAGCATGATGGTGAGCATTGACGGCGGCGCGC
>NZ_VDAY01000115.1:0-231 GCF_019584005.1 Citrobacter sp. EC_71 | reverse complement strand
CGGCGCTGGCTGACGGGGAGTACACCTTCACCGTGCAGGTCACCGACGACGCGGGCAACACCGCGACCTCGGCGGCGCTGGCGGTCACCGTGGACACCACCGTGGCGGCCCCGGTGATCACGCTGAGCGACGACACCGGCAGGGCGGGGGATAACCAGACCAACGACACTACGCCGGGCTTTGCCATTGCCACGGATAAAGACGCCGTGAGCGTGATGGTGAGCATCGACG
>NZ_VDAY01000114.1:0-231 GCF_019584005.1 Citrobacter sp. EC_71 | reverse complement strand
TTCCGTACGTGAGGAGAGATCCAGGTTGCCTCCTGCAATCTGGCGGGAAGCGGATGCAATCGCCGCGGAACTCTGGCCAACCTGTTGCATAAGATCCTGGAGAAAAGCGATGAACTTATTAAAGTTCGTAATAATGCTGTTGAACTCATGGCTTTTGCTTTCAGCAAGCCGCTGCGTCAGGTCAGCACCACCGCCGGACAACGCCTCAATGTTTTTGTTCAGCAGGGTCAC
>NZ_VDAY01000113.1:0-231 GCF_019584005.1 Citrobacter sp. EC_71 | reverse complement strand
GCGATGACACCGGCATGGCGGGAGATAACCAGACTAACGACACTACGCCGGGCTTTGCCATTGCCACGGATAAAGACGCCGTGAGCGTGATGGTGAGCATCGACGGCGGCACCCCAGTGGCGGCAACGAAAGACGCGGCCGGTCAGTGGCATATCACGTCCGGCGAGCTGGCCGACGGTGACCACACCATCGTGGCCACCGTCACCGACCTCGCGGGCAACACCGCGGACT
>NZ_VDAY01000112.1:0-231 GCF_019584005.1 Citrobacter sp. EC_71 | reverse complement strand
TAAAACGGTCAATCATGTCGAACTCGGCGCGGCTCTTGCCGTCCAGCTCAACAATACGACCATTCTCTACCTTCACCGACGAAGCCGGATCGTAGGGGCTTTCCATGGCGATCAGTCCCTCTTCAGGCCATTCGCCAATCAGCCCATCCTGATTTACAGGGCGCTTCGCAAGCACTTCGAATCGTTTTGATCTTCTCATAGTTTATGGACTCAAAAGATAAAAAATAGGGA
>NZ_VDAY01000111.1:0-231 GCF_019584005.1 Citrobacter sp. EC_71 | reverse complement strand
TTCCGTACGTGAGGAGAGATCCAGGTTGCCTCCTGCAATCTGGCGGGAAGCGGATGCAATCGCCGCGGAACTCTGGCCAACCTGTTGCATAAGATCCTGGAGAAAAGCGATGAACATATTAAAGTTCGTAATAATGCTGTTGAACTCATGGCTTTTGCTTTCAGCAAGCCGCTGCGTCAGGTCAGCACCACCGCCGGACAACGCCTCAATGTTTTTGTTCAGCAGGGTCAC
>NZ_VDAY01000110.1:0-231 GCF_019584005.1 Citrobacter sp. EC_71 | reverse complement strand
CATCCTGATTTACAGGGCGCTTCGCAAGCACTTCGAATCGTTTTGATCTTCTCATAGTTTATGGACTCAAAAGATAAAAAATAGGGACGCCGGGCCGTATTGCCGGGGACACACCTCCCGGCATTCGCCTTTCATCAGCAATGGCCGAACTCTAAATGAGCACAGCAATAAAAAAATAAAATTAATTTCGTTCCAATTTGGCACGTAATAAAAATTCATCGTTCCATATTG
>NZ_VDAY01000011.1:0-175395 GCF_019584005.1 Citrobacter sp. EC_71 | reverse complement strand
ATGATCGGCATCGCTCAGTCCGGTTGGTGATTTTGGTTGGTTTGGCGATTGATCAGATCGCACAATCCGGGCTGAGTTCCCTTTCAGTGATCTACTATTCCGCGCAGCTATTTAGAAGGCTGAGAAACTCCAATGCCAATATCATCCCAACGCAATGCTTTCCATGTCGGATTAACTACGTCACCCAACATTGGTTCTATAAATTTATTACCGATACCATAACCGATTGCACCGCCAAGACCACCGATAGTCCCGTACAGGAATGGATTTTTTCCATCCAGGTAGCTTACGATGGCGCTGCTACCAGCATTGATAAGAACTGTTGATTCAAATCCAGTATAACGTGTTAAAGCACCACTCCAGTAGGCAGCAATAACATTTTTAGGATCAACGGAACCATTCATCACATAATCAACACCACCAACAGCTCCGGCACTGATAACACCAGAAATAACCATAGCCTCAGGAAGCACGCCGCCAGACATCACAGTGCCCAATGCGGCTACAGCCATCTGGCACGATACCGGTGTATTTCCGCTACAGGCTTCTTTGATTGCGGCCTGAGTACCTGACGCGTAGTTTTCTGTTGTACCTGGTTTATTCGCGTTTGCGGCAGCTAAAACACTTCCAAGCGAGTTATTCTCAACCGCATTCTTCCCGGCCTGCGCACCCGCTGCCGCAGACGATGAGCTGCCCCCCGCCAGAGCGCCTGCCATTCCCGCTGAGAGACTTGCCAGCATGCTGATGGTCTGCTTTTCCGCTTCGCTCAGCTCACTGACCCGCTTATCCGGGTACATCGCCTCCATTATCGCTTTTGCCACCAGCTCGCCCGAAACGGCCCCTGCCGCTCCCGCCGCCGCGCTGTTTCCCTGCATCGCCGCTGCCGCGCCACCCAGTATCGCATGCGCTATCAGCGCCGCCTCATCGCTTAATCCCAAATCATGACCAATAATATTCGCCAGGTACGGGGCCGATGTCCCCGCCAGCGCCGCGCCGGCATCTCCGCCCGCCAGCCCCTGAAGCGCTGCCGTCGCTGCCTGAATTCCACGCTGAAAATCACTCCCCGTACCATATTCCGCCTGTGCATCACGCCAGGTCTGCGTCTCTTTCAGCTCTTCCACCGTTTTATCCGGGTAAACCTTCCGCGCTTCCTCCAGCGCATTCAGCTCCCCCTGTGTCCGCGCGATATCCGCCGCCTGGCTGCCGATATCCCCGATGAGACTCACTTCCTGCAGCCGCTTCTGCTCTTTCTCTTTGTCAAAAATCGGGCTGATGCTGTCGTTCGCATGCTCCGCGTCACGGCTCAGACCCGCCACATCCTGCTGCTGATTCGCCGCGTCGCGAACCGCTATTGTCCCGCCCGCTACCGCCGCCTGCGTCGTCCCGTCCGCATGACCGCTGTTGCCCCCGACCGTGACCATCCCGACCGGCATGTTGCCTTTGAACCCGCCGCCCGTGTCTCCGGTGCCAGCGCTCATGCCGGCTCCCGCATGACTGACCGTAAAGTCCGCTTCGTTATGAATATCCCTGAAACCCAGCGTTCCGGTGTCCAGGCTGTTTTTATCCGCCGTCGCCGTTGAGGCGATTACCACGCCGTCCAGCTGCGTGTGCCCGCCCACTGTTACGTCAAATCCGCCGTCGCCGGCAAACAGCCCCGTCTGCTCCTGCACCGAGGCGTAATTTCTCAAACCACATTGCCCGGGCACTGAGTCATTTTCTGAGCATAGGACTTGTTTTGAGCAACACTCAGCATATTATTCTCCGCGATTAAAATCCTTTGATCTTAAAAAAACGACATAGAACGATCCCAACGCCAATAATAAAGCCACCGCCGCCACCTACTTTTAGATTATGCAGGGCTTCGGGCAAAGAAAAACTGAAGCTACCCCGGATGACATAATCAATAATAAGTAATGACAAATAAGCCAGTTCAGCCATGATAATCCCCGCAACTACAGAGAAGATAAAAAAGAGAACATTAATCATTTATCTCCCTCTCCCGCAGAACCCATACGTTTTTCTATACCTTTACCTGTTATTTCAGAGAAGAGTGAGCCACCAAAATCACCAAAAGCACCTGGAACACGGCCAGGGGATATTTCCTTCGAAATTCCAAAATCACCTTTTACTTCAGTATACTTCTGAAGTGTCGGGTTAAATTTCGGATCCCAGCCACCTTTCCACCAGTTTGCTCCGGCATTTGCTCCTCAGGAAATGCCCTTACCTATTCCATAACCCAAACCTGCACCGACACCATTTGTAACTGCCCCAGACAGTGGATCTTTGTTGTCAATCCAGTTACCCAACGCACCGCCTGCAGCATTCCAGCCAACAGTACCCACCAGGCCATTTCCCATACTGAATACATTCACCCAGCCCGCAATGACTGCGTTTGCCGGATCTATAGTGCCATCCGCCAGGTAGCCAATTCCTGCATTTGCCCCCGCGCCCAGTCCCCACATCGCCTGAGCACTGCCAGGAAGCAGAGCCACTGTACCTGTTGCCAGCGCCAGCCCTACCGCATCACGTTCATTCATTGCTTTCTGACATGCGGCCCCACTCGGATTGTCGGAACAGGTCGCCATATCGATGCCGTGCTGGCGTATCCAGGCAGCCTGCGCATCCTCACTCCCGCCCATCAGGTTATTCTCCGCAACAACTCGATCCGGTGCACATTGCTGTGATGAACCCGGTTTTTCCCTATATTTTCCGTGAGTTAAAGGCGGTTTTCCTTGCAGGACTTTCGGCGCGGCAACTTTTGCCCCGACGCGCCTTTTCAGTTCGTTGCACTACCCAGCAATATTGTTAAAGAGCAACTGATAAGATCCTAACGCAAGAACCAGTACCCGTTCAGTAAGTAATTACGGGGTAATCCCCATAACTTGTAGTAATAACATAAGACTCAAACCCGTTATTTTCAGGCAAAACTTGTATATATCTTTCATTATCAAAGGATAGTCTCAGTATTTCACCATCCACAACAGAACAGCTTCTGACTACCTGGTTAAGTAAAGGAAATAAAAAATTACTAGTCGATAAATTCTCACCATGCCCTGTATGTAAATGTCCTTTTTCCCCGCACTGAAATGGACACTGGATCATTACCCTAGCGCCTGATGAAAACAGCAAAACTAAAGATCCCACACCAACCGTTACTCCGGTAAATATAGATTGTTCAAATTCATGAAGTTCGGCATCAGTAATCATATTGTCCTTACCTTTCTGGCGGCATAGTGTCTGTTGGTAGTGGTACATGAGTTTCACCTCGAGTGCCAGTGCCACCTGTGGCTGGATTTGTTGGCTGACCATTTTTAACCGATATCCAGTATCCATTTTCTAACCCAGGAACCGGGGTCGATCCTGGCGGCATCACTCTAATATATGAGCTTCCTGGACTGCCCGGGTCAGTATTTGGTGGATAATAAATTGTACTTCCTGGTGTTCTACCTGGCTTACTAACCCAACCCTGAGGGATAACAGGTCCCTGAGGCGGGTTTGTAAAAGGCTGTAGTTTTGGGGGGACTTTAGGAATTGAAGCTTTTGACATTCCATTCCCTTGAATGTCTCCATCAGCATCCACAACTCCAGGTTTCAGCCACCCCGGACGTATATCCAGTATCGGAAGTTTCTTGTCCTTATCTCCCAGCGCATTATTCTCAACAATAACTACTTACGAAAGTGTCGTCGTACTTGCAGATAGAATAACAACCAAATTCCAGCACCGATCCAAACCCCAACTGCAGCACCAATACATCCATACTTTATATATACAGTTAGAGCGATGGGATTTCGTGCGATAAGCCAGATACTAACAACCATTCCTATAGAGCAAGTCGCAGAAAAAATAAATATTAGCTTAATAAGTTCTAATAGAGGACGGTTCATTTACCACCTCCATTAACTTCTTGCTGAACTCCACTACTTGCACCTTCCGACATTAACGAACCAACGGATCCGCCAGCAATCCCTGGAACGGAGCTCATTTCACCACCTTTAAGCAAATACCCCGGACCAAAAGATGATTCAGAGTATTTTAAAGCATTTTTGCTGGCATCCATTCCCAGCTGGTTTTTTATGTACTGAGACTCAAATTTATTGGTAACTGCTGTTCCTGTACCATAACCAATTCCTGTGCCGGCCATACTGCCCACTACTGATGAGGTACTGTCCTGGCCTTCAATCTGGCTGCTCATGTAAGCACTACCGGCCCCCAATAACTGGTTAGCGTAATATCCTTTCCCGGCTGTCCCTATCCCGGTTAATCCTGACATCGTGAAACTGAGATAATCGAACTTCTCACCAGTATTGCCGGTTGCAACCTGGACTGCACCATTTGCCCCGTAACTCAGCCCGGCACTAACAAATTTTTCCGTCAGCGTGGCTGATGACGTTAACAACGAACCAGCTCCCGCTACCGTACCCCAGTAATTTTCTGGCTCCCCAAAGAAAGCCAAAGCTCTATCACCCTGTGACGTATTACTATTCAGATAGTCCAGGTCGTAGCTGTTGCCTTCAGTAACGTAGTCCTTCACATCCTGATTTTCCAGTGAACCATATAACCAGTCAGGTCGACCCGCCGCGCTGAGCCCACCCTCAATATTCCATTTATCTTCCCCGGACAGAGCAGTCAGAGGGGCGGCAGCCACATCAATATGCAATTTCAGTCGGTTATCAGCACTAATTACAGCATATTTATTCTGGATGCTGCCACAATCCCCCCCGGCTTTTCGACAGGCTGTCATTTCTTTATCGAAAGCATGTGCCTCGTCATAGCTGAGGTAATTATTCTCAACCGCATTCTTCCCGGCCTGCGCACCTGCTGCCGCGGATGATGAGCTGCCCCCCGCCAGAGCGCCCGCCATTCCCGCGGAGAGACTCGCCAGCATGCTGATGGTCTGCTTTTCCGCTTCGCTCAGCTCACTGACCCGCTTATCCGGGTACATCGCCTCCATTATCGCTTTTGCCGCCAGCTCGCCCGAGACGGCCCCTGCCGCTCCCGCCGCCGCGCTGTTTCCCTGCATCGCCGCTGCCGCGCCACCCAGTATCGCATGTGCTATCAGCGCCGCCTCATCGCTTAATCCCGAATCATGACCAATAATATTCGCCAGGTACGGGGCCGATGCCCCCGCCAGCGCCGCGCCGGCATCTCCGCCCGCCAGCCCCTGAAGCGCTGCCGTCGCTGCCTGAATTCCACGCTGAAAATCACTCCCCGTACCATATTCCGCCTGTGCATCACGCCAGGTCTGCGTCTCTTTCAGCTCTTCCACCGTTTTATCCGGGTAAACCTTCCGCGCTTCCTCCAGCGCATTCAGCTCCCCCTGCGTCCGCGCGATATTCGCCGCCTGGCTGCCGATATCCCCGATGAGACTCACTTCCTGCAGCCGCTTCTGCTCTTTCTCTTTGTCAAAAATCGGGCTGATGCTGTCGTTCGCATGCTCCGCGTCACGGCTCAGACCCGCCACATCCTGCTGCTGATTCGCCGCGTCGCGAACCGCTATTGTCCCGCCCGCTACCGCCGCCTGCGTCGTCCCGTCCGCATGACCGCTGTTGCCCCCGACCGTGACCATCCCGACCGGCATGTTGCCTTTGAACCCGCCGCCCGTGTCTCCGGTGCCAGCGCTCATGCCGGCTCCCGCATGACTGACCGTAAAGTCCGCTTCGTTATGAATATCCCTGAAACCCAGCGTTCCGGTGTCCAGGCTGTTTTTATCCGCCGTCGCCGTTGAGGCAATTACCGCGCCGTCCAGCTGCGTGTGCCCGCCCACTGTTACGTCAAATCCGCCGTCGCCGGCAAACAGACCCGTCTGCTCCTGCACCGAGGCGTAGTCGCTCTTCATCTGGTCCTGGCTGGCGCTGATATAACCTGAGCCGGACATGCTGCCGTAGGTAAAGCTGCCCCCGGCCGCTGCGCTGCTCTGCTTCGACCGGTAGTCATTGCTGTCCTGGGCACTGCTCATCCACAGGTCGCCACCGATATCCGCCACCACGCGGTCACCGCTGACCTGCGCCCCGTTCAGGATGGCGTCACGCCCGCTGACCAGCGAAACCGTACCGCCGCTGTCCAGCGTGGTCTCCGTCCACGCCGTGCCGTTGCCCTTTTCACTGCCTTTTGCGCCGTTGACGTTGGCGAAGACGCTGATGCCGTAACTGTCAGCGTTGACGCCGATACCGACGCCCACCCCGCCCCCGCTGCTGCTGTTTGTGCCTGTCGTCTGTTGGGTGTTTGCCACACCGCTCAGCACAATATCATTCGCCGCCACCAGGGTGGTGTCACCGCCCGCCTTTATCTGGCTGCCACCGATCAGAATATCGCCGCTGTTGCCGCTCTGGCCGCTGCCCGTCGCAGCGATAATCAGATTATTACCGGCATTCAGGGTACTGCCCGTCACGGTATCCGTCTGAACATGTTGCTCAGATTTGGCGCTCTGCGACGTCAGCGAGACGCTGATACCCAGCCCGCTGTCCGCTTTGTCGCTGGCCCGGGCAACCGCTGCCGCCTGCACCGCCTGCGCGCCAGAAAGCACCGCTTTGGTGGCCTGCAGCGCCGCCAGACGATCATCGCTCTCCCCCTTCGCATCTTGCGAAGTCTGCACTGCGCTGTTTACTGCGCTGCCTGCTGCCCCCGACAGCGCCACCGTCAGGCCGCTGCTCTTCTGCTCAAACGTCTCATCGCGGGTACGTTTGTCATGGCCTGGCTCAATCACCACGCTGTCACCGAGCATAGCAATATCTTTCTGCGCGATGATATCCGCACCGCCAATACGCACCTGCTGACCGGCTGTAATGCTGACGTTGCCGCCGGTTGACCCGACAGTGCTGAAGCTCTCGCTCTGGGTGGTGCCCTGCTCGCGCAAATCATGCGTGGTTTTACTGCTGCCGATGGAAAAACCGATCCCGCCCGTTCCCATCACGCCGCTTTTTTTCGTTTCTTTAAACCGCCAAGAGGTATCGGTATTGGTTGCGGCAATAATGTCGACGTTGTTTCCGGCACCGAGCGCCACATCACCATCACCGACGACGGCAGGGCCCTGAACCAGAATGTTGTTCCCGGCAGCTACAGTCACATTGTCACCGCTCAGCAACGCGCCTTTTTCACGCGTGGCGCTGTCCTCCTCAATCGTGTGGGTGGTCTTTTTATTGAGGAATCCTTTTTTGGTTTTGGTGGTTTCTTCGTAGTGGTAGTCACTTTCCGTCGCCGTGATGAGATTCACATCCCGGCCCGCCGCTACGCCGATATCTCCCTGAGCAATCACATCGGTTGCCTGCGCATTCACATCGCGCCCGGCGATAATGACCGTGTCGCCACCGCTGGCAATTTCCGTACCCTGCTGGCGCACGGACTCATTGATGATGGTTTTTTTCTTCGCGTGGTAACTGTCGCCTTCAGCCGTGGCCTCGGCCAGCAAATTGACATCACGTCCGGCCTGCAGACCCACATCATTTTCCGCCGCCAGGCCCGCCGCGTGGGCGTTAATATCCTGACCCGCGATCAGGACCAGGTTATCGCCCGCAGAAATAGTGGTGCGATCCAGCCCGGAACGGTGTGATTCGCTGCCCCCGTCGCGGCTGTTCTCACGCGTGCTGGCCGCATTCAGGTTGAGATCGTTACCCGCAGTCAGCATCGCGCTGCCGCCAGCGTTCACGTCGCTTGCCGTCAGGTTGAGGTTATTCCCGGCATTGATGCCAAGGTCCCCTCCCGCGCTGATGCTGCTTCCCTGCCAGCCCAGTGATGAACGGCTGGTCTCGTCAGTCCATCGTCCGGCATGGCTCTGCGCATCGTTAATGTGATTCGCATTCACCGCAATATCTCCCGCAGCATTCATCTGCAGTGAATCGCCCGCCGAAAGCGTTGCGCCCGTGACGGTGATATTTGTGCCTGCCGATAGCGACAGCCCATCCTGTGCGGTAATCGACGCCGTCGTGCCCAGCAGCGTGTCTTTAAAACTCACATTGCCGTATTTATCCCACGCATTGATGTCAATCTGCTCCACCTGCGTCAGGTTATTGATGCTGCCGTCGAGACTTGTCAACTGAACCGTTTTTCCGCTAATAGCGGCGCTGATGTTATTGATATCACCAATAGCGCTCAGGTCGAGGTTGCCCCCGGCCTGCATCAGGCCATTGTTGAGATTGTTAATGCTGTTCTGGCTGTCGAGGGTCAGTGTGTTATTCGCCAGCAACGTACTACCGGCGTTAGTGATAGTACCGCCTGCCAACTGGACGTTATTCCCGGAGATGACACTCCCGTTATTGACGGTGATATCCTTCGGCGACAGATAGAGCTTCGGTATCATCACCGTTTCACCGTTGACGGTCGCAGCTTCCCACCACAATATGCTTTGTTCAAGAGAGGTAATTTGCTCCGCCGTCAGGGCTACGCCAAATTTCAGCCCCAGCGACTGCTGTGCGCCGGCGGCACTGTCCATCAGATAACGCATTTGATCCAGATCGGAACCTATACCGTTGATATAACGGCTTCCTGTCTGATTCAGCATCGCATTACTGACGTAGCGGGTGTCGAACGCTGCATCACCAAGAAAACGGTAATCGAATTCCGGGTTCAGGTTGAGACGGTCCAGCATATACGCCGATCCCAGAAACTGGTTTTGATCGGTATAGGCGCTGTTGGTTTCACGTGGGGCATCGCCAGGCATAATCCCCAGCAGTGCGTTCAACTCGGCAAACAGAGCCGGGTCCAACTGACCCAAACCATCGAGCTTGGGGTTAATGTTGATCAGGTACGGGCTTTGCGGATCGTCAGAGACAACAAAGTAGCCGTGTTGACCAGAAGGCAATGGATACGCGCTGGTATCCACCGTTTTCCCCTGATTAATCTGGCTGTTCTTATCGGTAGAGACCGTGTCCAGCGTGGTATCCGCGACATTCCCGGCATCCAGCGTACCACCGTTAATCTGCTGCAGGGCATCTTGCAGTTGATCGTTCCACTGCGGCGAATTAACGCTAACCGCTTCACTATCTGCCAGTGTCTGCTTTTGCACCCCAGCGTCGATGGTCTGGTTACTGAGTGCGTTCAGGGTAGGGGTAACGAGGGTGTTTATCGCCCCACCCGCACTGGGAGTGGTAGTGGTAGTGGTATTACTGATATCTTGCGAAAAATTAGCCAGAACAGTTCCACCAGACTGAATAACCGCGCGGTATACCGTTCCTCCAGAGGTTTCCTCCCTGTCATTACCCTGAGCGATATAGTGAATCGGGCCGCTATTATATCTATCCGCGTCTACCGAAGCGGCAGGAGTCTCCCAGCGGTTGCCCTGCTGATCAGCAACATACGTCCGATAACGGGTGATCGTCCCGTCAGTCCATGACTGATTTTGCAGGGTTGAACCGGAAAGGGACATATCCCCGCCCGCAAGCAACGTGCTGGCATTATTTTCAAGATGATCTGCCTGGATTACCATCCCGCGCGCGGCACTGATGCGCGCGGCACCGCCGTTTGCGGAGACTGAAAGTGTAGAACGTGAAATGGCGATCTCTTTTGCTGGGCTATTTTTCATCGCCACAGGCGTTGCGATATCGCTACAGCTGGGGGCCGCGCCGTGCCCTGGGCTACCACCTCCACTGCAGGATTCGCTAACAACATAGCCATAGTCGGTTCCCAGAATAAGCTCTGACAGGGGAATGTCGGCATATCCCTCATTCAGCCATGCATACTGTTGTGTCAGATCTTCAGTGTTACCCTTGCTTACCACCAGCCCATCTCGCTGATTCAGCAGATACCCAGTTTTAATCGTGATATCGCCGCCCTGCGTCTCGATGGTGCCGGAGGTGTTGATGACCTCGCGGTTGGCATTTCCCGCCGCATCTTTCTGCATCCACAGGCTGTTGCCCGCAAGGATATCGCCGCGCTGGTTGGTAATAGCGTCGGCATACAGCGCCATGTTATTTGCCGCATACAGCAGCGCCGTGTTGATGATTGCCCCCGGCGTATTGAGCGTGAGCGTTCCGCGCGTGCCGGTAAAACCGTCTACGGTAATATTGCCGTGACTGGTGACCATGATGTCACCCCCACCCTGTACCGTTCCGGCGGCATTAAGCGCCACATTGCTGCCGCTGAGGCTGCTCGTACCGCTGCCGGTGGTGATTTGCCCATTGTTACTCAACTGCCCGCCTGCCGTCAGGTTGACCGCCTGCCCCTGCATGACGTTGCGGTTGTCGATGGCGCCCTCGCTGTTAATCGTGAGGATGTTGCCCGCAGCAAGCGTGCTGTTGGCGATGAACGCATTCACCAGTTTCAGCGTCAGATTACCCAGCGCAACCACCTGCCCGAGCGCTTCCAGAGACTGGCTAGTGAGAGTCAAATCGCCACCGCTGAACAGTTTGCCAGCCGCATTCTGGTTCACGCGTTCGGCATTAACCGTCAGTTGAGACGTTCCTAACACCGTACCGTTATTGGTCAACTGCTGGTAATTGAGTGTTAGTTGTCCCGCCTGCGTCGTCCCCTGGTTAGTGAACTGACTCCCCGTCAGCGTTGCGCTGTCGGCAAGCCAGTTTCCGTCGTTGGTGGCCGTTGCCGCATTCAGAATGAGATTTGTCGCCTGTAACCAGCCTGCGCCGGAATACTGCGGCGTGGTGAGTCTCAACTCGGCGCCGGAAAGCAGCTTCCCCTCGTTCAGCGCGCGGGTTGTGGCGTTAATACGTGTGTTGCCGCCGCTCTGAATGACGCCGTAGTTAAACATTACGGGCGTGGCGATCGCCAGTCCCTGACGGCTTACAATTTCCCCCCCTGCCAGGTTCGTCAGTTCACCGTTCAGCGCCAGCGTGGCGTCATTATCCCCCTGCAGCCGTCCGCTATTGGTTAACACACCGGACGTTATGCTTAGCGTCGTCCCCTGAATGCTGCCTGCGTTAGCCACCGATGCCGCATTGAGATCCAATGCGCCGCCGGTGAGCATGCTGCCCAACGGCTGTTGGTTGACCGCGCCATTCATGGCTAACGTCAGGCCATTGACTCCGCTGATCGCCCCGGCGTTATCCAGCGTGGTGCCGTTTAACGTCAAATGACTCGCCGCCCATTGCCCGTTATTCGTCAGGGATAGCGCCTGGAGCGTGGCATTACCGAGTGCGGTGACTTTGCTGCCCTCTGCAGACGTGAAATTTTTGACGAGCATAAGCTGTAACGCATCCGCACTTTGGATTGCTCCGCTGTTAGTCAGCGACTGCGCATTGAGCAGAATCGATTGCCCCTGCCACGTTCCTGCGTTGGTCACATCGCCGGACGTCACTTTCAGCATTCCCTGGGTCAGTAGCGCCCCCCCCGCCGCATTAATCAGCTCCTGCTGCGGGGCTGCCACCGTCAGGTTTTGTCGGCCAATCAATACGCCCTGGTTATGAATACGATCCTGGCTTAGCGTCAGGGTATTTCCCTGTACCACCCCACTGTTTGTAAATTGCTGACCATTGAGCGTAATGTCACTTTCACTGAGGATGTTTCCGTCGTTCTTCAACTGCTGTGCAGCTAACGACAGAGCGCCCTGACTCATCAATTCACCCGGCAGGGTAAATCGGTTACTGATGTCAGCCGTCAGTGCGCCAAGGCTGACCAACGCCCCCTCGTGCCGCCAGTCATCAGACGTCACCGCGACCTGTTGTCCCTGCAACGTGCCCTGCGTGATCAGAGTATCCACATCAACGGTCAGCGCGCCGCCGCTCAGCGTCAGTGACGTTGTGTCCGTGCTGAGCGTATCGCTGCGTAAAGTCAGTCCGTTAGCCCCCTGCCACAAGCCATTGTTACGTAGCGTCGTTGCCGCAAGCGTGAGCGAATCCCCCACGATACGCCCGGCGCTGATCAGGTTGTTTGCGGTGAGCGAGAGCCCACCACCGCTTTGAATTTGCCCGACGTTGGTCAGTTGCCCGGTCAGTGTCCCTTCCAGGCCACGTAAGCCGTTAAGCACCCCGCTGTTATTGAGCGCATCGGCTGTCAATGTAAGGGTATCACCCTGCATCACCCCGGCGTGTTCTACCGTACCCGCGTTCACCGTCAGCGCATTACCGGTTAACCATTGCCCCGTCGTCTCCGTCGTCAGAGTACCCGCAGAAATCAACGCGCTGTCATTACCCTGAACCAGACCACCGTTCTGAACAGTGTTTCCGTCGAGAGTGAGAGTATTCGCCACCAGCATGCCGCCGTTTTCCAGCGTTTGCGCCGTGAGTTGCGCGCTCTGATGTGCGAGCAGACGCCCGGAATTATTTATCGCGTCGCGCAGTTGCAGCTCAAGCGTGTCAGCCTGAATGTCGCCTGCGTTAATCAACTGAAGACCGCCAAGGCGCAGATCGCCATCGGTAGCAATAGTCCCGTCGTTAGTCAGGTAAGGAATATCCAGCGCCAGAGCGGCAAGGCTGTAGATAGTACCGCCGCTCAGATTTTGCAGATTATCAGTATGCAGAGCCAACGCTGCGTTACCCTGCAGCAGACCGCTGTTGGCGATATGCTGGCTGTCGAGTCTGAGACTGTCTGCCACCAGCGTGCCGTTTTGAGTGGTAGTTTGCGCCACGTTCAGGTTCATCTGCGTGGCACTTGATTTACCGTTATGAGTGAGGGTGTTTGCCGTCACGGTCAGGTCATTTTTCGCCGCGTGGGTGCCGTTCAGACTTACCGTCCCGGCTTGCAGGGCAATATTCTTCCCGCTTTGCATCTGAGCATCCGTGGCTGTAGAGATATGCTGGCCTTTAATCGTCAGCGTATCTGCCGCATTGAGCTGGCCACTAAGATTAACATCACGCGTGGCGGCAATATCCAGCGATGTCCCCTGCATCACACCGCTGTTGGTTACGCTGCCGCCCTGAATACGGGCGGCGTCACCCGCGCTCCACTGGCCGCCGTTACTCAGCGAATCACCGTTAACATTAAGCTGTTTTCCGGCAGCGGCTTTTCCCTGCGTGTCGACACTGTTCCGTCCGGCCAACGAAACATTTCCAGCAGCATCAATCTGCGCCTCGTGCTGCTGAGTAATGTCACTGGCAGCAAGCGCAACGTCCTGGCCCGCGGTAAGCGTGCCGCCCTTCTGTTCCAGCTTTCCTTGCGCAGTCAATTGCAGGTTTTTATCACTGACCAGCACGCCATCATTCAGGGCAATATCACGCTGACTGGCGACGGATAAATTTTCCCCCGCTTTATGATCGCCAGAAAGCGCAACGTCTAGTCCTTTCATGGAGATAGCCCCGCTGGCCAGGCTGGACTTAACGGTTAGTTTTCCATTCGCATCAAGCGTGATATCACCCTGACGGGCATTCAGATTCCCGAGGTTGACCCCCAGCCCTTTCTCGCTGGAAACCAGACGAATTCGATTGGCGTACATGCCGCCTAGCGCCCCGGTATCCACCGCCACCTTTGGCGCTTCTCCTTCGCCTTGTAGTTGACTCACCTGTCCCTTCGCCGTTACGCGGTTGGTTCCAGCGATAACACTGAGATCTTTTGCATGCAGCGCCGCATTGATTTCTGTGGCCCGGGCAATGATCGACACCGCATCGCTCTGGCTGCCATCCAATCCCTGACCTTCAATAGTGATACCGCCTTTGCTCACATCCAGCGACTGAAGATTACCGTCAGCATCCAGCACCGGTTTGCCGGTAGTCAAGGTGACGTTGGGCGTATTGATAAATCCGCAACCATTGCAGGTAATGCCATAAGGGTTGGCAACGATAACGTTGGCCGCTTTACCCGCCACTTCGGTATAGCCCTGTAGCTGTGAACGGTTGCTCCCGGTGACTTCGTTAATGATCCCTGTCGCTTCTTTTCCTGAACGCAGGTTCGGGTTATTCTGGATAATGCCGCCAAGCTGAGTCTGATTAAATTGCCCGGTGGCGTTGTTGAGGATCAGCCCCTCTTTTCCCACGTTGTAGTCGTTATATTTGTTGTGTGAAATCCCGGACGCATTCGGCGTAGCGATGTTCACTACCGGAACACCGTTGGCGGCTTTATCCATTTGCGTATTGCCGGCAGGGGTGATGGTGGCAGCTATGGCCGGAAACAGCGGCTGCGTGGCTAACAGAGCGCTCACTACCCCACTAAGTACACGCTGAGAGAAACGAATCTGATCCTTTTTCATCATCCTGCTTCCTTAAAATGCCACGGCCATGCGGTAATAAATATTGAGATGATCTGGTGCCAGCCAGTCCGGATAATTCACTGGCGTTCCTACGATAAACTGACTGGAGAACCAGCGCCCTGAACTGGTTAATCCCAGCGCGGCCCCCCACAACGTGCCGGAGGCATAACGATCAAAGCCATCCTGTTTCAGCCAGCCGCCGTCAAATGCCGCCATCGCGCCAATCTGTCCGAATACCGGCAGCGTAAACAGCGAGTAATTCACTTCGTTGCGCCAGTAGCCGCCGTTATCTCCTGAAATGTATTGTTCTTTATAGCCACGTACTGATGTTTCACCGCCCAGCGTCAGGCGTTCGCTGCCGTAAAGCCGGTCCGGTGACCACTGAAAATAGACGCTGTTCAGCCACCACAGATTCTCTGTCAGGGGTCGCTGAAAGCTGCCGCTAACGCTCCATTTGCGAAATTCTGCCTTCGGAACATCACCCTGTTTATTCTTGTCATTCTCTGCGCCAAACCACGGCACCCCCTGGGTAAACGTGGGATTGAACGTGGCAACGCCGGAGGCGATTTTTTGCGTATGGTTGATACCCAGCGAAATACTGGAAAGCTTACGGCTACTGGTTTCCAGCAGGACATCATTCAATTTGTTGCGGTTTATTCGATGCGTCAGTCCCAGCGAAGCCGTCGTTTTGATGTCACCATTGCGAAACAGCCCCCATGAACCGGTCAGACGATGGGTTTCGCTGTCACCGGTGGATCGCCAGGCATAGCCATTGTTATCAATGGTGCTGAAGTAGTTACTCCAGCTGTAACTGTAATCAAGCAATCCGTAGCCGTAAGGAATACTCACCCCAGCGGCAAAATTATGCGCATCTTTATTGCTGGAAAAATCGCTGCTGCGCCCACCGCTGATAAACCACTTATCCGCAAGGCCGAACAGGTTATTGGCAAACAACGCCCCGCTCAGTTGTCCGGTTCCGGTACTCTTTTGCCCGCTGTTATCAAAACTTACGGAGCCATTAAGTAGAGATTCAGGGGCAACCGTCAGGTTAACTATCGAGAAACCTTGCTGGCTACCGGGTAAAATTTCAATTTCCACCGGCGCCCGGCGAACCCGGTTCAACTGCTCCATGCCCTGTTCAAGATCGCGCAAATTCAGGATCTTCCCTTCCAGTCCAGGAAAGGTCATTTTCAGCGTGCGCGATGGGACGCCTTCGAGGCGAATTTCCTGCAATTTTCCCTCAAGTACCGCAATGTGCAGCACACCGGAGGAGAGATCCTGCTCGGTTAAAAAAGCACGGCTGGTGATAAACCCGCGGCTGATGTACCAATCAGAAATCGCGTTCGTCAGCGCCGTCAGGCGAGCAATGTCCAGACACTGATTCACCCACGGCGCGGTTAATTTTCTGGCGGCTTTCGGTGATAACTGGTTTGCCCCCTCAATATTGATACGAGAGGTCGTAAAGCAGGCCCCGGAGGGCGGGGCAGGAAGGGTTGACCTTTCCGATTCAGGGAGGACCACGCTACGGCCTAACTCTTCGCGCTGTCGCTGGTTTTCATCAAGCAATTGCTGCTGCTGTTGCTGAACGGAACTGTGATCGGCAGGAGATAAAGGCGCGGCGTGACCCGTCATGGTCAATAACAGCCCCCCCCCTGACAGTAAAAAAGTCATCCCGACGTCCCTGATCTTCACCCGCAGCCCCACTTTCCATAATCCATCATGGTCGTTAAAAAATGAGCAAACTAGGTTAAAAGGCACAAAATGTAAATAAATGACACAGTGATATTCAATTTGTAACCGCTTTCCTATTGCTTTTTAGGAAAAGCGCCCACCCCACAGTTAAATATTTTCTCCTGTTACGTTGAATGACCCGCAGATTGGCCCGATCCCATCGCTACTCGCCCATTTGCCCACATTCAACTTATGCATAACACTCTACGATGACACCACTGACCCAACACGTGGAGCAAACATCATGAACATCACGCAAATCCGCAACGCCACGCAGCGCATCACCTTTGGCGGCAAAACCTTTCTAATCGATCCAATGCTGGCGGCAAAAGGTGCTTATCCGGGCTTTGCCGGAACGGCACGTGCGGAGATCCGCAATCCGACCGTCGATCTGCCTGTTAATATTGATAATCTGCTTAACGTCGATGCGCTGATCGTGACGCATCTGCATGAAGATCACTGGGATGAGGTTGCCGCACGCGTCGTGCCGAAAGACAAACCGATTTACGTGCAAAATGAGCAGGATGCGCAGGTACTGCGAGATCAGGGTTTCACCCAACTTAATGTACTGACACACAATACCACGCTGGGCGACATCACCTTACGTAAAACCGGCGGTCAGCATGGTTCAGATCGCGCTTACGCCATCCCGCAAATGGCGGAACGTTTAGGCGATGCCTGCGGGGTTATCTTTCAACATCCGGCGGAAAAAACGCTGTATCTGGTTGGGGACACTATCTGGCGTGACGAAGTGGAAGCCAACATGCTGACTTTCCAGCCGGATGTGGTGATTTTGAACGCAGGTTTTGCCCACGTCATCGGTTTTGGCCCAATTATTATGGGCGCAGAAGATGTACTAAAAACCCACTTCACGCTTCCTAATGCACAAATTGTGGCCACGCATATGGAGGCGATAAACCACTGTTTGTTGACCCGCGCCGCGCTGAAAGCATATGCCAGCGACAACCAGATTGCGCAATGCGTCAACGTGCCGGAAGATGGTGAAACCCTGACGTTTTAATATCCGCAGAGGAATTGTATGCAGCCACTTACCGTCGCTATTGTCGCCGTGGAAGATTTCAGCCCGTTTCACTTCTCGGTGCCGTGCATCATTTTCAGTGACAAAGTGGCGGCGAAAAAGCGCTTCGACGTGCAATTGTGCGCCGAACAGCCCGGTATTGTTTCCTCGCAGGACGGTTTCTCGATTAACGCAGCTTATGGCTATGAAGCGGTGGAGGCAGCCGACATCGTGGTGATCCCTTACTGGGGCACGACCGCACATCGCCCGCCGCAGGGGTTGCTTGATGCGCTCAACCGTGCGCGGCAAAACGGCGCGCAAATGGTCGGGCTGTGTCTGGGCGCATTTGTCCTCGGCTATGCCGGTCTGCTGGATGGCAAACGGGCGGCCACGCACTGGGAGTTCGAGCAGGATTTCCAGGCCCGCTTCCCGGCGGCGCGTCTGGATATCAACGCTCTGTATGTGGATGACGACGGTATTATTACCTCCGCAGGCACTGCCGCCGCGCTGGATTGCTGTTTGTACGTGATCCGCCAACGTTTTGGCAGCACGGTAGCGAATCAGATTGCGCGGCGGATGATTGTGCCGCCGCATCGCGAAGGTGGTCAGGCACAATTTATCGAACAGCCGGTGGCGAAAAACACCCAGGATCAGCGCATCAATGCGCTGCTTGATTATTTACGCCTGCATATCCACGAACAGCATAGTCTCGATGCGCTGGCGCAGCGGGTGATGATGAGCCGTCGCACGTTAACCCGTCACTTTATGAAAGCCACCGGGTCGAGCGTGGCAGAGTGGTTGATTGTCGAGCGTCTTCGCCGCAGCCAGGCGCTACTGGAGTCCAGTCAGTTGCCCGTTGAACGCATCGCCGAACAGGTCGGTTTTCAGTCGCCTGTCACCTGGCGTCAGCATTTTAAATCTCATTTCGGCGTCAGCCCCGCCGAATGGCGCAAAACCTTTCGCGGCGTTTAGCCTTTTTTCGCCAGCCACACCGTGTGCCCTGCGCATTCCGGATCTTCCATCACCATTTCAATCACCGTAAAGCCGTGCGCTGAGAGCAATACGCGATACTCATCAGGTGCAAGGCTGGCGTGAAATAGCGGCTCGCCTTCAAATTGCCCCATAGCAATGCCATTCCCGGTACCGCTGGTAAACATCAGCGCGCTGCCGGGATGGCTAAGCCGGTCAAAAATCGGGAACATCTTTCGTTGGTCTTGCTGGGTTAAATGGAAAAAACTGTCCCACGCAATCAGGCCGGCAAAGGTTTCGTCGAGTGCCAGTTCACGCATATCCTGCTCCAGCCAGCGCTGCGCGGGAAAGGATTGCCGGGCCCGCGCCAGCATCGCTGCGGAACCATCAATCCCTGTGAGCTGAAAACCTTGCTGGATAAAATACCCGGCAATCGGCTGACCGTTCCCGCAGCCAATATCCACAATGCTGCCCTGCCCGTCCATAACCGAGATGAACTTGTCCAGCCAGCTTTTTTCAAACAGTGCACGAGAGCGCTGGCTGGCAAAGGCATCCGCATGACGCCTGTAGATGGACAGAATGTTATTTGCCGCAACGTCGCTCACCATCTCCTCACTTTTTATTCTGTTAATAATCACGACGATAAATCCTCCGGCGCCAGAGACGCAACCCTGGAATGCGCCTCGCAGAACCAATGCGCAAATCCCCTAAAACCGTCCCGCTGTGGCATCATAGCGCGTAGAAAACATCATGACAGGGGTGATAAACGTGAAACCGGTAACGCTATACGATGTGGCAGACCATGCAGGAGTCTCTTACCAGACCGTCTCGCGCGTCGTAAATCAGGCCAGCCACGTTTCTGCAAAAACCCGACAGAAAGTTGAGGCCGCGATGGCGGAACTCAACTACATCCCTAACCGCGTCGCACAGCAGCTGGCAGGTAAACAGACGTCGCTGATTGGCGTCGTGACGGCGAACCTTGCCCTGCACGCCCCTTCACAAATCGTTGCCGCCATAAAATCCCGCGCCGACCAGTCCGGTGCCAGCGTGGTGATCGCCATGGTCGAGCGCAGCGGCGTTGAAGCATGCAAAGCCGCGGTCCACAACCTGCTTTCCCAACGCGTTACCGGGCTTATCATTAACTATCCGCTGGATGAAGAAGACGCTATTGCCGTGGCTGCCGCCTGCGGTACGGTGCCGGTGCTGTTTCTCGATGTCTCTGACCAGACGCCAATTAACAGCGTGATTTTCTCCCATGATGACGGCGCACGCCTCGGCGTTGAACATCTGGTACAGCACAGACATCAGCGTATCGCCCTGCTGAGCGGGCCGCGCACTTCGGTTTCGGCAAGGCTTCGCCATGCGGGGTGGCATAAATATCTGGCGTACTACCAGTTGCAACCCGTCGCGGAGCTGGAAGGCGACTGGAGCGCCATGTCCGGTTTTCAACAAACACTGCATATGCTCAATAGCGGTAATCTCCCCACCGCTATGCTGGTTGCTAACGATCAAATGGCGCTGGGCGCGATGCGGGCAATCAGCGAGTTCGGCCTGCGGGTGGCGATTGATATCTCGGTGATCGGCTACGATGACACCGAAGACAGCGCCTGCTACATTCCACCGCTGACTACCATCAGGCAGGATTTTCCGTTATTAGGCGAAACCAGCGTCGACAGGCTGCTGCAACTTCCCCATGGCGAATCAACTGTGGGCAACCAACTGCTGCCCGTAACTCTGGTTAAGCGCAAAACGGTTCTGCCTCCCGATACGCAAACCACCTCTCCCCAGGCGCTGGCGGATACACTCATCCAGTTGGCGAGGCAAGTCTCTCAGCTCACACCTAAAATGTGAACGCATAACAATTGTGTGAGTCAGTTCACTCATTACACGCCCCATCCTTTACAGTTGGGAACGCTTATCCGTATTTTGATTGAAATTGTGAGCGAATAACAAATTCAAACAGGATACCGTTATGAACCTGAACCCAGATTCACTCTCCGCTGTTCTGGCCCGCCGCGACTGGGAAAATCCCGGCGTCACGCAGCTCAACCGCCTGGAGGCGCACCCACCTTTCTGTAGCTGGCGCTCAGCAGATGATGCGCGAACTAATCAGCGCTCAGCCCAGTTACGCTCGCTGAATGGCCAGTGGCAATTCGCGTGGTTTCCCGCGCCGGAGGCTGTGCCGGAAAGCTGGCTGACAAGCGATCTGCCACAGGCTGACACTATCAACGTCCCTTCTAACTGGCAGATGGACGGTTACGACGCGCCAATTTATACCAACGTCACCTACCCGATCCCGGTTAATCCGCCGTACGTTCCGGCACAGAACCCAACGGGATGTTACTCGCTCACATTTAATATCGAAGACGCATGGTTAGATGAAGGTCAGACGCGCATTATTTTTGACGGCGTCAATTCCGCATTTCATCTGTGGTGCAACGGTCGCTGGGTCGGCTACGGTCAGGACAGTCGTCTGCCGTCTGAATTCAATCTGAGCGATTATCTGCTGCGCGGCGAAAACCGCCTGGCCGTGATGGTGCTGCGATGGAGCGACGGCAGCTATCTGGAAGACCAGGATATGTGGCGCATGAGCGGTATCTTTCGCGACATATCTTTGCTGCATAAGCCCACCACGCAAATCAGCGACCTGCGCATTAACACCCGTTTTAACGATGACTTCAGCCGCGCCGTGCTGGAAGCGGAAGTCAAAGTGGCAGGCAACGCGAGCGAAGATTTACGCGTTTCCCTGCAATTGTGGGGAGGTGAAACGCTCACTGACGAAACGACCTCCCCACTCGGCAGCGAGATTATTGATGAGCGCGGCGCTTATCATGACCGGGTTACCCTGCGGTTGAACGTCGAAAAGCCAGCGCTGTGGAGTGCCGAAACGCCCAATCTGTACCGTGCCGTTGTGCAGTTACGTAGCGCGGATGGGGTGCTGATTGAAGCAGAAGCCTGTGACGTCGGCTTTCGTCAGATTGATATCAAAAACGGCCTGCTACTGTTAAACGGTAAACCGCTGTTGATTCGCGGCACCAACCGTCATGAGCACCATCCGGTCAACGGTCAGGTGATGGATGAGGCGACGATGGTGCAGGATATTCTGCTGATGAAGCAGAACAACTTTAACGCCGTGCGCTGCTCCCATTACCCGAACCATCCGTTGTGGTACACCTTGTGCGATCGCTACGGCCTGTACGTGGTCGACGAAGCCAATATCGAAACCCACGGCATGGTGCCAATGAATCGCCTGAGCGACGATCCCACATGGTTGCCTGCCATGAGCCAGCGCGTGACGCGCATGGTGCTGCGCGATCGCAACCATCCGAGCATTATCATCTGGTCGCTGGGCAATGAATCCGGTCATGGCGTCAATCACGACGCGCTGTATCGCTGGATAAAATCAGAAGACCCGTCACGCCCGGTACAGTACGAAGGCGGCGGCGCGAATACCGCGGCGACCGACATTATTTGCCCGATGTACGCCCGCGTCGATCAGGATCAGCCCTTCCCGGCGGTACCTAAATGGTCGATTAAAAAGTGGCTGTCGATGCCCGGTGAGCAGCGTCCACTCATTCTCTGTGAATATGCCCATGCGATGGGCAATAGTTTCGGCGGCTTCGCCAAATACTGGCAGGCATTTCGTCAGTATCCGCGCCTGCAGGGCGGGTTTGTCTGGGACTGGGTGGATCAGTCGCTGATTAAATATGATGAGAACGGTAAGGCATGGTCAGCCTACGGTGGCGACTTTGGCGACACGCCTAACGATCGTCAGTTCTGCATGAACGGACTGGTGTTCGCCGATCGCACCCCGCATCCGGCGTTATACGAGGCCAAACATGAACAGCAGTTTTTCCAGTTTACGTTACTGCCGGGCGCTGAACGCCAGATTGAAGTGACCAGCGAATATCTGTTCCGCCGCAGCGATAACGAAGTTCTGCACTGGTCGATTGCCCAGGACGGCAACCTGCTGGCCGCCGGACAAATCGTTCTGGATATTGCCCCGCAGGGCCGCCAGGTGATTACCCTGCCAAATTGCCCGATGCCGGAAACCGCAGGCCAACTGTGGCTGACGGTGCGCGTGGAACAGCCTCGCGCCACCGCCTGGTCAGACGCCGGACATATCAGCGCCTGGCAGCAGTGGAAGCTGGAAGAGAAACTCAGCCTGGTGCGGCAGCCAACTGTCCGCAACGCGCCACAGCTCAACGTTAGCGAAAACAGCTTTACTGTTGAGAACGACAACAAGCGTTGGCAATTCGACCGTCGGTCTGGCCTGCTGACACAATACTGGCTTGATGATACCGCCCAGTTGTTATCCCCACTGACCGACCAGTTCACCCGCGCGCCGCTGGACAACGATATCGGCGTCAGCGAGTCATCCCGCATCGATCCTAATGCCTGGGTTGAACGTTGGAAGGCCGCAGGCCATTACCGCGTAGAGCCGCTGCTGTTGTTATGCGAAGCCGAAACGCTGGCAAACAGTGTGCTGATCACCACCGCGCATGCCTGGCAGTATCTGGATGAAACACTGTTTATCAGCCGTAAATCGTATCGTATCGACGGTCATGGCGAGATGCAGATAACGGTGGATGTCGACATCGCCAGCGGCACGCCGCATCCGGCGCGTATTGGCCTGAGCTGCCAGCTGTCGCAGGTCGTCGAGCGAGTGAATTGGTTAGGTCTCGGTCCACATGAGAACTACCCGGATCGCCTGAGCGCCGCCTGTTTTGACCGTTGGGATCTGTCACTCGATGAGATGTACACCCCGTATATTTTCCCGAGCGAAAACGGTCTGCGCTGCGGCACGCGCGAACTGCGATACGGCACGCATCAATGGCGTGGCGACTTCCTGTTCAACATCAGCCGCTTTAGCCAACAGCAACTAATGGAAACCAGCCACCGTCATCTGCTGCAACCGGAGGCGGGTACCTGGCTCAATATTGATGGCTTCCATATGGGTGTCGGCGGCGATGATTCATGGAGTCCTTCCGTGTCGCCGGAGTTTTTGCTGAGTGCCGGACGTTATCACTACCAGGTTATCTGGGGTTAAACATAATAATAATGGGCAGGTTATGACCTGCCCTTATTTTTCCTGAGGAAGTCTGTCATGTATTATTTAAAAAACACTAACTTTTGGGTGTTCGGCTTTTTCTTTTTCTTTTACTTTTTCATTATGGGTGCTTATTTCCCCTTCTTTCCGATCTGGTTACACGATGTGAACCATATCAGTAAAGGTGACACTGGGATCATTTTCGCCTGTATTTCACTGTTTTCATTATTATTCCAGCCTATTTTCGGACTACTTTCCGATAAGCTTGGCCTGCGAAAACACCTGCTGTGGGTAATTACTGGAATGCTGGTAATGTTTGCCCCGTTCTTTATTTACGTTTTTGGCCCGCTATTACAGGTTAATATTTTACTGGGGTCGATTGTCGGCGGGATTTATCTTGGCTTTATTTACAATGCCGGCGCTCCGGCGATTGAAGCCTATATTGAAAAGGCCAGCCGCCGAAGCAAGTTTGAATTTGGTCGCGCACGCATGTTTGGCTGTGTGGGCTGGGCGCTGTGCGCCTCGATTGCAGGAATTATGTTCACCATCAATAACCAGTTTGTCTTCTGGTTAGGTTCTGGCTGTGCGGTCATTCTGGCATTGCTGCTGTTCTTTTCAAAAGCAGATGCCCCATCTTCTGCAAAAGTCGCGGATGCGGTAGGCGCCAACAACTCAGCCTTCAGCCTGAAGCTGGCGCTGGAATTATTCAAACAACCAAAACTCTGGTTCCTCTCCCTGTACGTGGTCGGCGTTTCCTGTACTTATGATGTGTTTGACCAGCAGTTCGCCAACTTCTTTACCTCGTTCTTTGCCACCGGCGAACAAGGCACGCGGGTATTTGGCTACGTCACAACCATGGGGGAATTACTCAACGCCTCGATCATGTTCTTTGCGCCGCTGATTGTGAACCGCATCGGCGGAAAGAACGCCCTGCTGCTGGCCGGTGCGATCATGTCGGTACGGATCATTGGTTCATCATTCGCCACCACGGCGCTGGAAGTCGTTATCCTCAAAACGCTGCATATGTTCGAGATACCGTTCCTGATTGTTGGTTGCTTCAAATACATCACCAGTCAGTTTGAAGTGCGTTTCTCGGCCACAATTTACCTTGTGTGTTTCTGTTTCTTCAAACAGCTGGCAATGATTTTCATGTCAGTTCTGGCCGGAAAAATGTATGAGAGTATTGGTTTCCAGGGGGCTTATCTGGTGCTGGGGATAATTGCGCTGAGCTTCACGCTGATTTCCGTATTTACCCTTAGCGGGCCGGGGCCATTTTCCCTGCTGCGTCGTCGCGAAAGCGTCGCGCTGTAAAAGCCTCTTTGCCGGATGCACCATTCACGTGGTTTATCCGGCCTATAACGTGCAATCCTCACTCTATGAGTCCTGACCTGAGGGTTTAAGTTCTGCGGGCAAAAAGCCGCTTTTAACCTGCTATGGTAAACGAGACGGTAAAACCCAGGTCACAGGATGAGCAAAAAGACGGTTGCGGTAATGGCACTCTTTATCAGCACATTACTTTCAGGATGTGGCAGCATTAATGCACGCACGGAAGGCGAGGATTCGAATACCTATTATGTGGGTACGCACCACGACATTGATAAACTAAAAAATCCAGGCGCTTACGATTATAACTATTTCGATTTAGCGCTGCTATTTATCGATGTGCCGCTGTCTTTTGTGGCGGATACGGTCTATGCGCCGTTTGATTACTATCACGGACCGTATAAGAAAGTCGATTAGAAACAAGGCCCGGTAAGCATCGCGCCACCGGGCCAATTAATAACGGCTACTCCTCGATCGCCTGGCGAATTTGCTGCAGCGACGCCGGATCGTCAATGGTCGTCAGATCGCCGGGATCGCGGCCTTCACAGATTGCCTGAATCGTCCGCCTGAGCATTTTACCGGAGCGCGTTTTCGGCAACTGTGACACAAACCAGACGTGTGCCGGACGGCCAAAATTACCAATCTGGCTGTCCACCAGCGCCATTATCGCCTTCTCTTCCGAATGTGCGATGTCGCGATCTTCAAGGCTATCGCTCTGTTTCGGAATAACAAATGCAACCGCCACCTGCCCTTTCAATGCATCTTTCACGCCGACCACCGCCACTTCTGCGACGTTTGGATAGCTGGAAATACTCTCCTCTATCTCACGCGTACCCAGTCGGTGTCCGGCGACGTTAATAACGTCATCCGTACGGCCGAGGATGAAGTAGTAGCCGTCGGCATCGCGAATGCCCCAGTCAAAAGTGGCGTATACCTGACGAGAAAACAGCGACCAGTAGGTATTTACGAACCGTGCGTCATCGCCCCAGATGGTCTGAATACACCCTGGCGGCAGCGGCCCTTCAATGACCAGCATCCCCTTCTCATTCGCTGCACAAGGTTCACCGGTCACCTCATTGAGCAACTGCACGTTATAGCCGTACATCGGCACGCCAGGGCTGCCCAACCGCGAAGGCCTGTCGTCCAGCCCACGGGCGATCGCCATAATTGGCCAGCCGGATTCGGTCTGCCAGTAGTTGTCGATAACCGGGACGCCCAGCGTTTCCGTTACCCAACTGGCGGTCGGTTCGTCCAGCGGTTCCCCGGCCAGATACAGCACCTCCAGCGAGGAGAGATCGTGATTGCGGATCTGCGCGGTCGGGAATTTCTTCAGTACGCGTATCGCCGTTGGCGCGGAGAACATCCGGCTAACCTGATACTTCTCAACAATCTTCCACCACACACCGCAGTCCGGGTACGTTGGCAGCCCTTCGTACACCACCGTCGCCATCCCCGCCAGCAGTGGGGCATACACGATATACGAATGCCCAACCACCCAGCCGATGTCCGACGCGCAGAAGAACACGCCGCCCGCTTTACCGCCGAAAATGGTGTCCATCGTGGTTGCCAGCGCGACCGCATAGCCGCCAACGTCGCGCTGGACGCCCTTCGGTTTACCGGTTGTCCCAGAGGTATAGAGAATGCAGGAGGTTTCATTCGATTCCAGCCACGTCACCGGCACCCGCGCGCCAAGATGCTGTTGGCGCAGCGCGGCAAAGTCGAGGTCGCGCCCCTCTACCCGCGCCATTTTCGCCAAACCACGATCGACCAATACCACATGACGCGGCTGGTGCTGCGCCTGACTGATTGCATCATCGAGCAGCTTTTTATACGGCAGGATCTTGCCCCCGCGCGCGCCGGCATCCGCCGAAACGATAATCACCGGTTGGGCGTCGTCGATGCGTGCCGCCACGCTGTGCGAGGCAAAGCCACCGAACACCACCGAATGGATCGCCCCAATGCGCGCGCAGGCCAGCAGCGTAATGTGCGCCTCGGCGATCATCGGCATATAAACCAGTACCCTGTCGCCGCGCTGTACGCCCAGAGACAATAACATTGCCGCCGCCACGTTCACTTCGTCGTACAGCTGATGAAAGGTAAAGGTACGCTCTTCTTCGGTTTCCGATGACACCGCAATCAGCGCCAGCGCCTCAGGCTGTTTCTCCACCCAGCGGTCGATGGCGTTATGACACAAATTGGTCTTGCCGCCGCAAAACCAGCGGGCAAACGGCGGGTTGCTGTGATCCAGCACCTGCGTATACGGCTGCTGCCAGTCAATACGCTGGGCCTGCTCGGCCCAGAACGACTCCGGTTGCGTAATCGAACGTTGATAAAACTCGCTATAAGACATAATGCTCTCCTGTTGAACTTACGCCTTGCCGCACGCAGGTTTAGATTACATAAAGGTCCATATACTCATTGACCGGCATCTGCTCCAGGCGGGCTCTGTCCAGGGAGACATCCAGAATGCGCTGCTGCTGACGGGTCGGGAACTGACGCGCCAGGTTGATTTTGAACTTCTCGACCAGCTTCGGCATACCGTCGTGACGACGGCGCGCATGACCGATTGGGAACTCCACCACCACTTCTTCAAAACGTGAACCATCGGTGAACTCGAGAGTGATGGCGTTAGCAATGGCACGTTTTTCCGGGTCGTGATAATCGGCAGTAAAGGCCGGATCTTCGAAGCAGGTGATCTTCTCGCGCAGGGCATCAATACGTTTGTCCTGCGCCACGCCGTCTTCGTAATCTGCCGCGGTTAAACGCCCAAACAGCAGCGGAATGGCGACCATATACTGGATGCAGTGATCGCGATCCGCCGGGTTATCCAACGGGCCTTTTTTATCGATGATGCGGATACAGGCTTCGTGGGTGCGAATGGTCACTTTTTCGATATCAGCCGCCGTTTTACCCGCGGCCTGCAGTTGTTCATACAGCGTCATTGCCGCTTCTACCGCGGTCTGCGAGTGGAACTCGGCCGGGAAGGAGATTTTAAACAGCACGTTTTCCATCACGTAAGAGCCGTACGGACGCTGGAAGCGGAACGATTCCCCTTTGAAGGAGACGTCATAAAAGCCCCAGGTTTTCGCCGTCAGCGCAGACGGATATCCCATCTCGCCCGTTTTTGCCATCAACGCCAGACGTACTGCGCGGGAGGTCGCATCGCCTGCCGCCCAGGATTTACGCGTGCCGGTATTTGGCGCATGACGATAGGTACGCAGCGACTGGCCGTCGACCCACGCCAGCGAAACGGCGTTGAGGATTTCATCCCGGCTCAGCCCAAGCATCTCCGCGACCACCGCCGTGGAGGCGACTTTTACCAACAGAACGTGATCCAAACCAACGCGGTTAAAGGAGTTTTCCAGCGCGATACAGCCCTGAATTTCATGGGCTTTGATCATCCCGGTCAGCACTTTTTTCATGGTCAACGGCGCTTTCCCCGCCGCCACCGCGTTGCGTGACAGCCAGTCAGCCGTCGCCAAAATACCGCCGAGGTTATCGGAAGGATGGCCCCATTCCGCGGCCAGCCAGGTGTCGTTGAAGTCCAGCCAGCGGATCATCGCGCCGATGTTAAACGCCGCCTGCACCGGGTCAAGCTGGAACTGGGTGCCCGGTACGCGAACGCCGTTCGGCACTACGGTCCCCGGCACCACCGGTCCTAACAGTTTTTTACAGGCCGGATATTCCAGCGCTTCCAGACCACAGCCAAGGGTGTCGAGCAGGCAATAATGCGCGGTGTCGTACGCCACCTTTGAGGTGATCTCGTAATTCATAACGTAATCAACGATATCAACGATTTCACGGTCAAAGTCTGGGCGAACGTTCGAAATATGTGCGGACATAGGGTACAACTCCTGTTTTTATATTTAGAGGGTTTAATTAGCAACGCTTTTCGATCGGCACAAATACGCGATCTTCCGGGCCGGTGTAGTTGGCGGAAGGACGGATAATTTTGTTGTCCTGGCGCTGTTCGATGATGTGCGCCGCCCAGCCGGTAACGCGGGCGATAACAAACAGCGGAGTGAACATTTCGGTCGGGACGCCCATCATGTTGTAGGAGACCGCCGAGAACCAGTCGAGGTTGGGGAACATCTTTTTCGTTTCCCACATCACCTCTTCCAGACGGTCGGCGATGTTGTACATTTTCAGCGAACCGCCTTCCTGAGAAAGCTGCTTCGCCACGCGTTTAATCACCTGATGACGCGGGTCGGCAATGGTGTAAACCGGGTGACCAAAGCCAATCACCACTTCTTTGTTTTCCACGCGTTTGCGGATATCCGCTTCGGCTTCATCCGGCGTTTCATAACGCTGCTGGATCTCCAGCGACACTTCATTCGCCCCGCCGTGTTTCGGCCCACGCAGCGCGCCAATCGCGCCGATAATCGCGGAATACATATCGGAGCCGGTTCCCGCAATCACACGACTGGTGAAAGTGGATGCGTTAAATTCGTGCTCGGCATACAGCACCAGCGAAATATGCATCGCCTTTTCCCAGCTTTGCGACGGTTTTTCGCCATGCAGCAGATGCAGGAAGTGACCGCCAATGGAATCATCGTCCGTTTCCGGCTGAATGCGCTCGCCGTTATGGCTGTAGTGATACCAGTACAAGAGGATCGAACTGAGGGACGCCAGCAGCTTGTCTGCAATATCGCGCGCGCCGGAAACGGTGTGCCCCTCTTTTTCCGGCAATGTACACCCCAGCGCGGAGACGCCGGTGCGCATCACATCCATCGGGTGGGATGCGGCAGGCAGCGCTTCCAGCACGGTACGCACATTTGCGGGTAAGCCGCGCAGCGCTTTGAGTTTGCTTTTATAGGCGGTGAGTTCGTCGCGGGTAGGTAATTTCCCGTGGATCAGCAGGTGCGCAACTTCTTCAAATTCGCACTGTTGCGCCAGGTCGAGAATATCGTAGCCGCGATAATGCAGGTCGTTACCGCTTTTACCCACGGTGCATAACGCGGTATTTCCGGCGGCGATGCCTGACAGCGCAACCGATTTTTTAGGTTTAATGACATGCGTGTTGTTTTGCAGGATTGTTGTGTCGCTCATGTTGTCCTCGTCATTTTTATAATATGTAGGGTGCTGAGGGTGTGCGAGTAGCTACGCAGGCCGGATAAACGCAGTGCCATCCGGCATTGCCTGATGGCGGCTTCGCCTTATCAGGCCTACGTGGCTACTTTTTTGTGTACAGCGCGTCGAGTTTCTCTTCGAACTGGTAGTAGTTGATGCTTTCGTACAGTTCGTTGCGCGTCTGCATAATGTCGATCACGCTCTTTTGCGTGCCTTCCTGGCGCAGCACGTTGTAGACCCGTTCAGCCGCACGGTTCATGGCGCGGAAGGCAGACAGCGGATACAGGGCCATGGCGACGTTCGCGCTACGCAGTTCATCGGTAGTAAACAGCGGCGTGGCGCCAAATTCGGTAATGTTAGCGAGGATCGGAACCTGCACCGCATCGGCAAACTGGCGGTACATCGCCAACTCGGTAATGGCTTCCGGGAACAGCATGTCGGCCCCCGCTTCAACATATGCCTGGGCACGATCGATGGCCGCTTCTAACCCCTCCACCGCCAACGCATCGGTTCGCGCCATAATCACAAAGTTGGGATCGGTACGCGCATCCACGGCGGCGCGGATCCTGTCGACCATCTCTTCTTTAGAGACGATCGCCTTGTTCGGACGATGCCCGCAACGCTTGGCGCCGATCTGATCTTCAATATGCAGCGCGGCGGCACCGGCTTTGGCAATCGACTTCACGGTACGCGCCACGTTGAACGCCGACGATCCAAAACCAATATCCGCATCCACCAGCAATGGCAGCGGGCAAACATCAGTGATACGACGAATATCGGTCAGTACATCATCAAGGGTAGAAATACCGAGATCCGGCAGACCCAACGACCCCGCCGCAACGCCGCCGCCGGAGAGATAAATCGCCTGATACCCGGCACGCTGAGCCAGCAGCGCGTGGTTGGCGTTGATCGTACCGACGATTTGTAATGGGTTTTCTTTGCTGAGCGCGGCGCGAAACGCCAGCCCTGGAGAGTGTAGAGACATATCCCGTCCTCTTGTTATCAACTTGTTATCATTCGTTGATTTACCTAAAGCAAGGGGTATGCCAAAGACCAAAACTTTTATTCAAATTCCATTTTTACTTTTTAAAACAGATGATTACATTTATAACCTGTATTTTTATTGCACAAAAGCGTGTCAGCTATCGTTTCATGAAACCGACTTGAACGTTTCATTGCAACATTTATGAAACACAACTAAACCCTTATACTCGGTTCCTTACTTTTTGGGTTACTTATGGCTGATACGCATCTTCCGCCGCGGGTGAACGACGACAAACCAGTTATCTGGACGGTTTCGGTCACGCGCCTGTTCGAACTGTTTCGCGACATCAGTCTGGAGTTCGACCACCTGGCGACCATCACTCCTATTCAGCTGGGTTTCGAAAAAGCGGTGGCTTATATCCGTAAGAAGCTGGCCACTGAGCGTTGCGATGCCATCATTGCGGCAGGCTCCAACGGCGCGTATCTGAAAAGCCGTTTATCGATTCCAGTGATCCTGATTAAACCCAGCGGGTTTGACGTACTACAGGCGCTGGCGAAAGCGGGAAAACTGACCTCGTCGATTGGCGTCATTACCTATCAGGAAACCATCCCCGCACTAATCGCCTTTCAAAAGACCTTCAATTTGCAGCTAGAACAGCGCAGCTATATCACCGAAGAAGATGCCCGTGGACAAATCAACGAGCTGAAGGCCAACGGTACCCAGGCGGTGGTCGGCGCGGGGTTGATTACCGACCTGGCGGAAGAAGCAGGTATGACCGGTATTTTTATCTATTCAGCAGCTACCGTGCGCCAGGCTTTTGTCGATGCGCTGGATATGACCCGGCTGACGCTGCGCAGAAACGGGCAATACGCCTCCGGCGACACGCTGCGCACCCGCTATGCGCTGGGGGATATGCGCGGTCACTCTGCGCAAATGGAGCAGGTGCGGCACACCATTATGCTCTACGCCCGTTCGCGTGCGCCGGTGCTGATTCAGGGGGAAACCGGCACGGGTAAAGAGCTGGCGGCGCAGGCTATTCATCGTGAATATTTCACACGTCAGGAGAATCGGCGCGGAAAACCTTCGCCGCCGTTTGTTGCCGTCAACTGTGGTGCCATCACCGAATCATTGTTGGAAGCGGAGCTGTTCGGCTATGAAGATGGCGCGTTTACCGGCTCTCGCCGGGGAGGACGCGCGGGCCTGTTTGAAATTGCCCACGGCGGGACGCTGTTTCTTGATGAGATAGGCGAAATGCCGCTACCGTTACAAACCCGGTTATTGCGCGTGCTGGAAGAAAAAGAGGTCACCCGGGTCGGGGGACATCAGCCGATTCCTGTCGATGTACGGGTGATTAGCGCCACGCACTGCAACCTGGAACAAGAGATGAAACAGGGAGAATTTCGTACCGATCTGTTTTACCGCCTGAGCATTCTGCGCCTCAAACTGCCGCCGCTACGCGAGCGGTTGCCCGATATTCTGCCGCTGGCGGAAGGCTTTTTAAAACAGTCGCTGGCGGAACTGGACGCGCCGTTTTCTGACGCGGTGCGTAAGGGATTAGCCCTGAGCCAGCATACGTTGCTCAATTATGGCTGGCCGGGAAATATCCGCGAGTTGCGCAATATGATGGAGCGTCTGGCGCTGTTTTTAAGCGTCGAACCACAGCCGGAGCTGAACGAACAATTTCTACAGCAGCTGTTACCTGAACTGGCCGCGGTTGCTGCCCCGCCGCAGGTCACTTCATCACTGACGCCGCAGCAGGTACTGGCGCAATTCAATGGCGATAAAACCGCGGCGGCGCAATATCTCGGTATCAGCAGAACTACGTTCTGGCGCAGGCTAAAAGAAAACCCGCCAGTGCAATGACTGGCGGGTATGTTATCTTTCAGTACTGCGCATTATTTTTTCTTGTAAATATTGGCTGTACCGTGGATTTTATTGTCCGTTTGGCCGGAGGTTAATACCACCACATCGGCACCTTTCTCTTCGGCTTTCTTCAGAAGGTCTTCTTTCGCATCAGCGGCTGATACTTCATTACTTGTTGAAATATCACCGATTTTGGTATATTGCGACTCAACCTTTTCAAACTCAAGTTTTGTCATAAATTCCGCGGCATACGCGTTGGACACAACAAAAGCTAACGCACCAATAAGTACTTTAATTCCAGTTTTCATATAAAAGCTCCAGGTTTTGTTATATATGCCATCATCGCCCCCTGAACATTCGCCATGCGAGTCAAGGATGATTAATAAGTAGTTCAGGCCGCTAAAAAGATCCAGAGCTGGCGGAAATATAAAGATATTTTGCGCATCGTGTATAACAGAAGATCCCACGCCGCAGCATTATCCGGCGCAGCGGGGTTACAGAAACCAGGCGTAGACGCTATTTGCAAATTTGAGCTCATTTCACAATACAGTGTGAGTGAATACGCAGAATGACGAGCGCGCTAAAATTATAGTGTTAGCAGTCTAAGCATGCCCCTGGCCCGCTCTCACTAATGGAATCGTTGTCTATGGAACCTTTACACGCCGTCGTACTCACCATCAGCCTGTTTGTTTTAACCTTTTTTAATCCTGGCGCGAACCTGTTCGTGGTGGTGCAAACCAGTCTGGCGTCAGGACGGCGCGCAGGGGTGATGACCGGTCTGGGTGTGGCCTTAGGCGATGCGTTCTACTCCGGCCTCGGGCTCTTTGGCATGGCGACGCTCATTACCCAATGTGAAGAGATATTTTCACTGATTAAAATTGTCGGCGGCGCCTATTTGCTGTGGTTTGCCTGGAACAGTGTTCGCCATCAGGCTACACCGCAAATGCCAACGTTACAGCAGCCGATTTCCGCCCCCTGGTATGTATTTTTCCGCCGCGGGTTATTAACAGATTTGTCTAATCCGCAAACCGTTCTGTTTTTTATTAGTATCTTCTCCGTCACCCTCAGCGCAGAAACGCCTACGTGGGCGAGGCTAATGGCCTGGGCAGGTATTGTGTTGTCTTCCGTTATCTGGCGGATTTTTCTCAGCCAGGCATTTTCTTTGCCCGCTGTGCGCCGTGCGTATGGTCGAATCCAGAGGGTTGCCAGCCGGGTGATAGGCGCCATTATCGGCGTCTTCGCGCTCAGGCTGATTTATGAAGGTGTCAGCCATCGTTAAGCGAGTTTAACTTGACCATTGTGACGTAATTGTCCGTAATACCGCCTGAATTTTTAAATCGCATTTTGAGTGGCAGTGAGATGGAACAGGTTGCTTCGGTAAACGACACATTACTCCTTACAGAATGGCAGGCGTTGTTACGTCAAACATCCCCTGAAGTTCATACGATCCTGACATCATTAAGCGACGAAGAGATCCGCCATTTAGTGAGCGTTTTTTATGACTATATGCTCTCCCATGCGGAGAGCGCATTGTTCCTCAATACAGAACAGGTCAGCACCCGCCTCAGCGGCAGTATGTTTGACTGGCTACGCAGCGTACTTGGTAGCGCGAACGAAGATCTCTCACAACTGCTGGCAAAACAGCGCAAAATTGGCGTGGTGCATGCCCGCATCGGGCTGCCTATCGATCTGGTTAATCGCGGCGCACGCAAGCTGAAAGATGAATTGTATCGGGTCCTGAAAAAGAAAGCGGAATACTCGCCCGCCCTGCTGAGCGATGCCATCTGTTTCAGCAGTCTGGCAATGGATACCGCCCTGGAGGCCATGACCGTCTCCTATTCCCCCAGCTATCAAAACTCACTGCATACCCAGGAACAGTATCGCCTGCAGACCATTTACGATGACGTTAACGTCGAACGCGAGCGGCAAATACGCTCATTTACCGACTGGGAAAATCAGTTTATCTATAACATCGCCACCGGAATGCCTTTCGGTGAGCTGGTCCTTTTGGCGAATTCTGATTTTGGTATGTGGTTCGCACACAAGGTAAAATACATTCTGGGCAACAGCAATCTGCTGAAAGAAATGGAGTCGCTGATTGCGGAAATCGACAACCGCCTGACAACCACGCTGTCGCATCAGCATCAGGCGACAGAACCTGAACGGATGAGCTTGTTGCAGGATGTACGCCAGCTCTCGGCAAAAATCCATTTCCTGCTCGCCTCAATGTTCGACGCGCTGGTGAAGCAGGAAAATGGTAAAGACTCATTGACTCAATTGCTTAACCGACGCTTTATCCCGACCATTATGCGGCGTGAGATCTCGCTGGCGTTACATACCCGGAAGCCCTTTACCCTGGCGATGCTGGATATCGACTACTTTAAGCAAATTAACGACAACTATGGGCATAACACCGGTGATATGACGCTCAAAAACGTCGCGGCGGTTATTTATGATCATATTCGCAGCAGCGATTACGTTTTCCGCTACGGCGGTGAAGAATTTATGATTCTGCTTGTCGAGTCAGATCAGTCTCAGGCCAGTATTATCCTCGAAACGCTACGCATGAAAATTGCCGAGATGCGTATGGCGGCCTCAGCAACAGAAGTGTTTTCTGTTACCGTCAGTATTGGCATCGCCGAATATGACTACCATCCTGACTACAAGCAGTTGGTTGATAAAGCCGATCGGGCACTGTACCTGGCAAAAAGTAATGGCCGTGACCGCATCGAGATATTTCAGGAATAACCTGTTTTCCCACGGAGAAATAAATACCCCGTTAAGGGTATTTATCTGACCTGCGATAAGTATCGGGCTGTTATTTTTATTCAGGTATATACGTACCATAAAAATAACAGCCGCTTAATAAGATGCAAATCAAATACACCAAATCTGAATAGCGCTAGCATATCCCGGTGATGACGCCTTCTGAATGCAGGAGGGGAAATATGAGGGATAGTGTAAAACCATGAACGGGAAAAAGAGAACACGCTGGCAGCGCCGCCCAGGCACGACCGGAGGCAAACTGCCGTGGAATGACTGGCGTAACGCCAGCACCTGGCGAAAAGCCACCCAGTTTCTCCTGCTGGCCAGCAATGTCTATATTGGCGTGACGTTTTATTATTGGGTCCGCTATTTTGAAACTGCCGGTACCAGCGTTTATATTCCAAGACCCGGCGGTATTGAGGGGTGGCTGCCGATCGCGGGTTTGATGAATATCCGCTACACGCTGGAGACCGGTTTTCTCCCGCCCATCCATGCCGCCTCCATGCTGCTGTTAGTTGCGTTTATCCTGATTAGCTTGTTGTTAAAAAAAGCCTTCTGTTCGTGGCTATGCCCGGTTGGCACGCTTTCCGAACTGCTTGGTACTCTGGGAAAAAAAGTATTGGGTCGCAATTTCACGCTTCCGCGCTGGCTGGACATCCCACTGCTCAGTCTGAAGTATCTGCTGTTGGGTTTCTTCCTGTATATCGCTCTGTCGATGCCCGCCCAGGGAATCCAGTACTTTCTGATGTCGGCCTACGGCATGATCATTGACGTGAAGATGCTCGATTTTTTTCGTCATATCGGCTCCGCCACGCTTATTTTCGTGGTAGTTATCAGCGTTCTGAGCCTGTTTATTCGCAATGCCTGGTGCCGTTATCTGTGCCCTTATGGCGCACTGCTTGGCCTGTTTTCACTGCTCTCGCCGTTTAAAATCCGGCGTAATCCAGACAGTTGCATTGACTGCGGTAAATGTGCGAAAAACTGCCCGTCTACTATCCCGGTTGATCGACTGATTCAGGTGCGTACCGTGGAATGTACCGGCTGTATGACCTGCGTTGAATCCTGCCCGGTGGCCTCTACGCTGAGCTTTTCACTGCCCCCCCCTGCGGGGGAACAAGGAAACGGAAAATCGTTATGGCGGCAAACGGCATTGTCAGGCGTTGTCATGACTATCCTGGTGCTGGGTATCCTTTTTGCCACCATTGGCTATGCGGTTTATGCCAATGTCTGGGATACGCCGGTGCCCGATCACATGTATTTCCAGCTAATCCCGAAGGCTAAAATGATCGGCCATTAATTTTTAATAACCCTGCCAATTCTGGCAGGGTTTCCCGCCGGTTCCGCCATTTTAAGACTATTGAACTTGTGCCTTCGCGCCCCGGTTTATACAACCTTAACTATCACCTGTGATCATTCATTTTTTATTATGTTATGGGCGACTGCATCCAATAATAAACGGGACAGCATTATGACTAAAATAAAACTGGCACTGCTATTACCTCTGTTTCTGGCGGGTTGTACGATGAGCGACGGGGAATTAAGAAACGCTTACGCTCAGCATTATCAGCAACCCGCCGCCTATGTCGAGACTTATAAACAGAAGATAGCCAGCATGGATATTAATACCCTGGCCCAATATGCCGCCGCAGAAGATAAGAAAAAAATGCGTGGGCAACCGAGACTGAAAATCGACGAATTCATTACCATTGAGAACGTGCAGGCGAAAGGAAATCGGGTGGTCTACGATTACTCGCTGTCAGAGAAATGGCTGGCGCTGTCTGCGGACAAACAGCGCGAGAAGCAGATCAATATGAATAAGGATCTGATCTACCGTACCTGCTCGCTGGAAACGGTACGTCTGGCGCAGGCGAAAGGGCTGGAAGAAGAGCATAACTATTACAGCCAGTACCCAGACAAAGTCGCCTTCACTCTGAGAACCAGCGCGCAGATTTGTATGCAAAACGGTTTTACGCAATAGCCGCAATCCACTATGCCTGATGCGCTTATCAGGCATACAATTTGCACTCTGTTGTAGACCGGATAAGGCGTCAACGCCGCATCCGGCTAAAGCATCAGAATTTCCAGGATACGCTGCCGACAATGCTGCGCTCAGCGCCGAAGTAGCAGTATGAGAGCGAATTACAGGCCGCAACGTAGCGTTTATCGGTCAGGTTGTTGACGTTCAACTGGGCACTCAGTCCTTTAATACCGATATTCGTTAAATCGTAGCCAATTGCCATATCCACCAACGTATAGGATGGCAGAGTATGCGTATTCAGACGATCGCTGGTGATCCCATTGACATATCGCACGCCCGAGCCGAGCGTCAGACCATCCAGCAGGCCGCTTTTCACATCGTAGCTCAGCCAGGTGCTGGCCTGATTCCGTGGTGCATACACGGCACGCTTGCCCTGCTCCTCCGGACTGCTTTTCTTGTAGCGGATGTCGGTGTAGGTATATGCCGCCTGCAGACGGAAGCTGTCCGTAAGTTGACTAATCGCCTCCAGCTCCACCCCTTCAGATTCAATTTCCCCAATCGAGCGGTACGGATCGGTCGGCTCTTCTTTGGTGGCGATATTGGTTTGATTAATGCGGAACACCGACGCGCTGAACTGACTGTTAAGCCCTTCCGGCTCATATTTCAGCCCCGCTTCCCACTGCTTGCCTTTCATCGGATCCAGCAGATTGCCGTTCTCATCGGCAAAGCTGGTTGGCGTAAAGGCGGTGGAATAGCTCACGTACGGCGCAAAGCCATTATCGAACAAGTAGAGCAATGCGGCGCGAGTACTAAAGTTGTTTTTATCCAGATCGCTGCGGGTATCGTTGATCTTATCAATATTAGACACGCTGACCTGATCGTAGCGACCGCCGAGCGTAATACGCCAACGATCCCATGACATCTGATCCTGCAAATAGTAGCCCGTCTGGCGCAGCTTGTGCTTCTCACGCGCATACATGTCGATATAATCCGGCTTCGCGCCATACACCGGGTTAAAAGCGTCGATCGGCGGGAATGCGCCGTAGTAGCCGGTGGTATTGTTGCTGCGATCCTGATAATCAATGCCCACCAGCAGACGATGGTTGACCTGCCAGGTATCAAAGCTGCCGTCGAGCTGGTTATCCAGCGTAATCGCCGACATTTTTTCATCAGAGCCGGAATAGCCGCGATTAAGCTCGGTTTCGTTCAACCAGCCCGCCGCATACACCTGGTTCAGTTCAACGTCGGTATGCAGATAGCGCAGCTTTTGCCGCACCGACCAGCCGCTATCAAACATGTGCTCAATATTGTAGCCCACCATGTTTTCACGGCGATCGTATTTGTCGTAATCATCCTCACCTTCGTAAAAGGTGTTGGAGATCTTTTGCCCGTAATGCGGAACCACGGTGCCGTCATAAGGCAGACCGGAGTGGCTACCGCCTTCCGGGTCGCGATGCAGATAGGCCATCAGATCCAGACGCGTCTGGTCGGTGATCCGCCAGGTCAGACTGGGCATCAGCGCGTAACGCTCTTCTTTCAATGGGCCAAACTGTGAGTCAGCGTAACGCGTCATCCCGCTCAGGCGCGCCGCCACACGATCGTTATCATCCAGCGCTCCGGTGACGTCAAACGCCGCGCCGCGCTGGTTATTGTTGCCGGCAAACAGCTTCACTTCCCCACCCGCGTCAAACGACGGCTTGCGCGACGTCAACGCGACGATCCCCCCCGGAGAAGAACGCCCGTACAGCACGGAAGCCGGGCCGCGCACCACTTCGATATCTTCAAGGAACCACGGATCGACCACCAGCGAGCTATGTGAGTTGGTGTCGCCCATCATCTTCAGACCATCGAGATAGACGTTGTCCAGGCTGCCATCGGAGAAGCCGCGCAGCACAATGTAGTCAAAGCGGTTGGAGGCGCCAATCTGGTTGCTGTATACCCCCGGCGTATAGCTAACGGCCTGACGCACGCTGGTTGCACCCTGCTCTTCAAACTGTTCGCGGGTAATGATGGATACCGATTGCGGGGTTTCAATATCCGGCGTGGCAAGCTTAGTAGCCCCGCTCTGCATTTGCGAGGTGACAACGACTGTATCGTTTTTTGTTGTTTCCTGCGCCAGCAGAGGAAAAGCCACGCTGCCGGTCACCCATCCTACCAGCAGCGCCAACCGAGTCTTCGCGAACATGAGTATCTCCAAAGGCATTTCTAATTGTAAGTGAGAATTATTACCTTTTTGCTGACGGAGATAGCTATGCCGGATGCCAGATTACCTATGCGCAGTGCCAAATTGTCTGCCAGCAACGTGCGCAAAACGCAAAAATGGATTAGCAAAGCTTGAGCATATCGCCTGGCGAAAAACCGTAACGACGACGAAAGGCGGTAGAGAAGTTGGTGGCGTGCTGGTATCCCGACATCCAGGCTGCCTGCTGTACGCTGTATCCTTCCAGTAAATAACCGCGAGCGCGTTCCAGGCGGCAATCGCGCAGGTAATCAAAGACCGAACAGCCATAGGCTGCGCGAAACTTGCTACGCAGACTACTGGGACTCATTGCCGCGCGTTGCGCCAGTTCATTGAGCGTGTGGTCATTCTCAGGATTCTGTTCCAACAGGCGACGAACGACTTCCAGCCGCTGCTGTTCACCGCTGGCGGCGAGGCGTTTGCCGCTCTCGACCTGGCACACGCTGAGGCCATGGCCGAACAGTTGCAATATCAGCCCTTCCAGCATCAACTGGCGAGAAACATTGCTGAGCGTGATCTGCTGCGCATACTCCAGGCCACTGAGTAAAAATCCCGGCACCTGCCAGATAAGCGTCGGCGTCTGGCATCTTTCCCACTCACGCATCAACGATTCGAGCAGCCCCGTGCGCCACGCTCCGCCGGGATACAGACCGAGAGATAAGGTTCGCAGTTTGCAGTCGGCATGATGGCGGGCGCGCATCGTCTGGTGCTCGCTCAGGCGTGAGCTAAACGCCATGCCGGAACGCACCACGTGTTCCTGACCGTTAAGCGAGAGGACCACACAGCCTTCCAGTACCACCAACATATACAGGGGACTGCTGTGGCGGGAGGTGGTTTCGTAGGGTTGCAATACCTGTACATCAGAGTGCGTCACGCACATCCCGCAGGGGAGCGTCATCTCCTCAATTTCACCTTGCAGCACAGGGCTAGCAGACGGCAAGTCCGGCTTTTGTGCCAGTTGGGGAAAGCGATAGTCGATCCCGTAACGCTCACCAAAATCCATAAACTCGCTGACGGAAAAAGTACGGGCTACGCGTCTGGACGCATTCAGAGTGGTGTTGTTCATGCTGTCTTCTGCACAGAAAATGGGATTAACAGTTTATGGCCAGGAGCAACATTACCATTCCCTGCGCAACACAACAATAATAATGAGAATTATTATCAATATGATTAAGGCGCTTTTCCTGACAGCCAGCCATCTCATCAGACTGAATTTACAGCTGATGAGATGGCATGTTCTACTGCTTGTCCTGCGTACCCTCCTGCGGCTTTTCATCAACCTGAAACACAGCCACGGCCTGGGAAAGCATTGCCGACTGCTCTTCCACACTGCCTGTCGTGGCGGCGATTTCCTCAACCAGAGACGCGTTTTGTTGAGTGACTTGCTCCATTTGCGTGACAGCAACGCGGATCTGCTCAATGCCGCTACTCTGTTCCCCCGATGCGCCGGATATATCTTCCATGAGTATATTGATATTGCGTATTGCCTTAGCAATGTCCGCCATCATAGCCCCACTGCTTTCAGCTATCTCCACCCCTTCCTTGACGCTGATTGCCGCTTTGGCAACCAGTTCGCTAATTTCTTTCGCTGAGGAGGCGCTACGTTGGGCAAGGGTTCTGACTTCACTCGCTACAACGGCAAATCCACGCCCGGATTCGCCAGCGCGCGCCGCTTCTACCGCGGCGTTTAAAGCGAGAATGTTGGTCTGGAAAGCAATACTATCAATCACATGAGAGATTTCATTCACGCTTTGCGCGTTGCGGCTGATCAGGTGAATTTTCTCAACCATGTCGCTCATTAAGCGCTCGCCACGCAATGCCATTTCCGTGCTTTCACTCGTCATGGCAGAAGCCTGATGTGATTTATCGGTGTTATTTTTGGTTGTTACGGAAATCTGTTCCATACTGGCCGCCGTTTCAACCACTGCCGCAGCCTGTTGCTCCGTTCGGGTGGATAAGTCTGAATTACCCGAAGCAATTTCCTGCATTCCGATATTAATAGACTCAACGCCATCGCGAATTGTACTGACAGTCTCCCGCAGGCCGTTTTGCATGTGTTGTAAATTTAAACACAGTAAGCCAATTTCATTGTTACCCGGCACCTTAACGGGATGACTCAGATCGCCTTTACCAATCCGTGAAAAATGCTCAGACACGATATTTAATGGCCGAATGATTGTTCGGTTTATCCAGATATTGCAGAGAATAAAGATAAGAACTGTAACGGCCAGCAGCAAGGATATTTTAAGTATTGAGACATTAAACTGAACGTGTGTCTGCTCTACGATATTTTTACCGACCAACATGGTTGATTTATAGTAGTTCTCAATCTCCTTATCAAAATTTTTTCGCAAAGCCAGCAGCTCAGTGTTGGCATTTGCTTGTGTACCGACAAGACTACCGTTAGAAATAGCCTCATTTAATTTATCAACATACTTTTGTTCAGCATTCATTTGTTGCTCAAAAGCAGTTCTGACGATTTTACCAATCTGGGGATCATCCGCCGTCAGTCCAGGTATATCCCAAAAAATAGCGAACTGCTTTCTGGCATAGGCGATCTCATCCTGTACCTGTCTCAATTTTTGTTGGGTAGCAGCCATATCTTGCAGTTGAATATTATCTAGAACGCTTCTTACTTTATAAACAGCCCCAACGACGTTATGCAGCGAATCCTGTTCCTTTACTATATTATGCAGTAGAAGGGTACTTTTTTGATTTCCTTTGAGATCGACCAACTCAAACCCATTAGAAAGGAACTGCATAAAGGTAAATACCAAAAGCAATAATAACAGACTGGTTTTAACCCTCATATTCTTTAACATTTGAACATCTCCATAACAATTAGACAATCATCTCTGACTAAATTGTTATCGACACGCCACGTAATACCTTAACCTAAAAATGGTTAATTATGAGAAAGTTTCCCGGCTCAACATAGCATAATAAATTACGTACACCGTCGTATACATGGCGGCAAATCGCCGTTTTATTACCGGGAACAATCACACTATAAAAAAACCAATATTAATATTATTTATGAATGAAAAAAAAACAGTTATATTAAACATCATGCGCCACTGAGAATGGGCACGATAGCCGTATCTGACTGGCATAAAACGAACAAAGCAGCAGCCAAACGTCAGAGAATATAGACGGTAACTTTTTCCTGAAGATCTGCCGGCACCCTTACCCATGACATTGAATCAACTGCAATTGTCGCCATTTCATTTTCTAACCGAAGTAGCGGCGTGCTGTCATCTGGCGCAGAAGAACTTTCGCCAATCTCGAGAATGCCCCGAAAAGTTATAGATAAATTGTCAGCGGCATCAGACAACCTAATCCATTCGGTCGCGATCTCTAACTTTTGCTTTAACAATTCTCTGTTCATAACTTGTGCTAATCATTACTTATCAGTAAGAAACTGGAAGTGATGAAATTCATTTGAAATATCCTTCACAAACTCTACCGGCAGGTGGTGTTTGATGAAGGTTAATTTTGCGAACTCAACATCACCATACACCCGGATACAGAAAGGCTTGACTATCTCGCCCTGAGTACCAAAGCACTCCTGGAGTCGGGTATCATCCATAAAAATAAAGTTACCCTTTCTCACTTTAATCTTATCATGCAGGTTACGCCACTTCTCTGGTGTGAGTAGAAAGTTCTGCCATCCATTATTTCTCAATATTTCAATCGTGTGGGTGAATTTAAAATAATCATTTTGCATTGTCACATCACCACTTGAGGTGGCGTACAAGTATTCAATTTTAAATTTTAGTTGTGCATTAATGTTTTTTTTCTTGCCTTCATCAATTAACCATTGAAGCTCATTGGCAACACTTCGTGAGAAGAGTTTTCTTTTTTTTGCGATAGCCAACCAATGCATAATAAAAATATGCTCTGACATTTTAGAGTGGATCTTGTGATCCTGTATTGCGATACCAATTGCCACTAACGCGCTCCAGGTAAACGCTTCCAGCTCATCCTGATAATGATGCCTCGATTTACTCACTTTTCCTAAATTTTTTACCACTTAAAACCCACCCAGAAAAAATCATTATTGTATTTAATTTGTTACTGCTCAATTTAAAAACCTACTACAACTAAAATCAGCATAATATGATCCAGATTAATTTATCTCAATGTAAAAAAAGAGCCATGAAACACATTATTTTTATTAACCATTTATAGTTAACAAGGTTGACCACAAATAATAAGAATAGCTCGATAAAGATGAAAACTAATAATTATCCCCCGTAATCAATACACCAACGTATCAAACCAGAAAACCTCCAGATTCAATGAACCAGAGGTTTGTCTGTGCCTGCAATTGTTAGTAGAAAATACCGATGATTAGCGTATGGGTAACAAAGCCGACAATCAACGGCACGGCGGTGCGTTTAACCACATCGAATGGGGTTATTTTTGCCCCGCTGGAAACGGCGATCACCACGCCAGATACCGGTGAAATGGCCCGTCCCATATGCGATGCCTGCTGCATCGGCAGAATCATGGCAACGGCGTTAGCCCCCATACTGGCAGCGATTTGCGGGATAAGCTCAACGAATGCCAGAAATGGCGCGTTACCCGATCCCATAATGATAGCCGCCGCAAGCGTTACCAGCGCAAACACCACCGCCATGGCGAATGGCGGTAATCCCACATGTTCGGCCATCAGGATTAATTGATCAATTGCACCAATGACTTTAATACCATGAGCAAAAACACCCGCCGCTACCAGCAGTCCTACTACACCGGTAAAGGCAGTACCCATTCCTTTCAGAAAATGGCTAAACCCTTCGCACACCGCCTTTAAATCTCGCACCCGTAGCCATTCAATCAACATACAGATAGCCATTGAAATAAGCACAATGGTAATGATATTCAGGTTAATACCACTGACGAACATTTCGGAGGATCCCACTGCCATCAGTATCGGAAGCATGGGAAGCAGCGCATAAAAAGCAGGCGCTTTCCCTGAGTCAGTCACTTCAGTGCTACCGATTTCCCGTGGTAAGGTCCCCGCTTTACGGTCGCAATAGCGCTGCCAGAAAAAATGGCAGACTCCCACGACCAAAACGGTAGCCAGAGCTGCCGGTCCCTGGTGGTAGACAACGTATTCCACCACATCCATATTGACCGCTTTCGACCCCCTGATAGCATCGATTGCCGTTGGGGTGTACGCCACACCAAGCGAGGTGGCAATTACCCCGGCAGCAGAGGCAGCGGAAAGCCCTAATCCCAGCATAATGGGGAACATTGTTCCCATCAGCAGTACGGCGAGTCCAGTGGCGGAAGGAATAGCTAACTGCAGGAGACTGGCGAGCAGGTACGAGAAAAAAAGCAGAATATAGGGCGAACGCAGCGCACGCAGGGGTTTTGTGACGACACGCACCACCGCCTCATTTGCACCGATATGATCCATGTAGTGCGCAAATCCCATCAGCGCCATGATCATCAGGCCAAGATCGGCAGCTCGCGTGCTGAAAAGATCGCGCATAACCTCGAACGGATCGAGAAAGGAAATCCCCGTGCCAGCAACGCCTTTCGGTAGTACGGAACCCCACCCGGTGAGTGCGGTGCAAATCATCAGCACCAAACCCGCAATAAATAGCACGGGCTCGGCACGATAACCTTTCAGGATCAGACGCGCGACTACCACGATAACCAGCAGGGCAATTAACACCTGAATCATGACTGAGCTCTCCGCTGCGTGAACTCAGCAAAGGTTTCCTCAATAACCGATACCACGACATCGCTGGCGGCCCGCAGTGAACGCACCGGCAGATATTCATAGATTGAGTGAAAATTATGAGCACCGGTAAAAATATTCGGGCATGGCAATCCTTTCTGCGATAAAACCGCACCATCATATCCGCCGCGCATGGCGACAGGAGCCGGGGTAATCCCACATTTCTGATAGGCGCGTAATGCAATATCAATCGGATAGTGAGCATCACCCTGCAAACTATTGAACACGTTCGCATAGCGATCGGCTAAATGACAGACCACGCTATTTTCGCCCCATAGAGCGCAGGTACTGACGGCAAGCTGACGGATAAATGCCATACGCGCCTTATAGCCTTCTTCGCTAAAGTCGCGGATATCCAGCTTAAGCACCGTGCGGGCGCTGTTACCCTGCAACTGCTTAACCCAGTAATAACCTTCGCGCCCTTCCGTATATTCAGGCGCTTCTCCGCCAGGCAGCATCGCAATAAACTTATGCGCCATCAGCAGCGAGTTCTTCAGCTTACCTTTGGCTGACATGGGGTGCGCAGACTGGCCGGTAAAGATGATTTCCGCATCGCCCGCATTCCAGTTCTCATAAACAAACTCCCCGATACCGCAACAATCCAGGGTGTAACCAAAATCAGCGCCGAAGCTCGCAACATCAAACGCTTTTGCGCCACGTAATCCTTGCTCTTCATCAGGCACAAAACCCACCTTCACCGGCCCATGTTTGATTTCCGGATGTGCCACCAGATACTGTAATGCGTTCATAATTGCGGCGATGGCTGCTTTATCATCAGCCCCTAACAGACTGGTTCCGTCAGTGACGAGCAGATCATCACCGATATAATTTTTCAGTTCCGGGAATTCGCTTTCGCGCAGAAAAATATTCAGCTCTTTGTTCAGACACAAATCCCCACCGCTATAGTGAAGACGTTGTGCATTTGTGTCCGCAGTCTGTTCCGCGCTGGTATCCAGATGTCCAAAGAATGAAACGACAGGAACCGTGTCATCAGTATTCCCGGGAAGTGTTGCCGTTACGATAGCGGTATCCCTGACCTCAATGTTTTCCATTCCTAATGCTTCAAGTTCTGCTGCAAGCAGTTTTGCCAGTACCATTTGACCAGCAGAAGAAGGCATTATCCCATTGGCGCCGTTTTCTCTTGAAGTCGTGGTATTAATTTTGGTGTAGTTGATAAAACGTTCAACAATATCCATTCCAGGAGGTCCTTTAATATTTTATTGACGAAATACTGTGAGAGGAGGCTCGCGTACAGCGCGAGTGATATAAAACAGGGAACTGGATAAAACCAGCGTTCATCCCGGAACGCTGGTTTTATGAACATTACGACGTTGATTTATATAAATGAATATAAATTATGCCTGTGATAAAACGCCTTACTGATGGGTAAAATCATACTCCCTGTCCGTGTTTACTGCTATTTCCCATGGTGTTTAGCTAACAGAAATCATAAACGGTACTCGTAAGCCTAAGAGATAATAGAAATCATTTAGACTCCACTCATCCATACCGGCCTAAGATATACCATCGCTATATTTTTTTAATGAACGAATACTGTAACTGCAACATGCAACCGTTTGCACTTCTCTAGAAATAGCCACTTAGCGCACTAAAATCCGTGAACAAACTCACAATTATATCAATAGCAAAAATTTCTATCATACTGAAAAACCGTGAATTATAAGAAATACTATATAGTCCCTTGGTAAATAGATTCATTATGATACTATTCGACATTACCTTATTATCGATGGATAATACTTCCCTAACCATTAATTTTAAACATTACCCACCATAATATTTGTATATATTGGTGATTAATAAAATCCTGCACCGGCAAAAAAAACCTCTGCCCTGAGAAGAGATTCAGGGCAGAGGTAATACGGGTGTTAAGGACAGATTTATAGTTTTAGTGATAACGGAAGAGCTTCTTGCGGAACCGAGTATACACAACTCGCAACATTAAGAAAATTCTTAAAATTGATTAATCGCAAACTCGGTAGAAAATTATTAAAATAATAAAAAATACCTTATCAAAAAGGCAAATAAAACCTCGCAAATATTAACCTATACTAATCAATTACATGGTACTGAATGCGCTCAAAATGCTGAGTTACCACAGACATCACGCTATGCACAGACAGAATATCAAATTAATTTAATACTTTAATAAATGTCTCACATAACGAAAATTTGCAGTTAATAAAGTCACTAAACGCAATAACTCGTTATAGATCACATTTTATGTACAAGGAGTTTTCTCTGGAGATTCTGGCTGGTATGATTCATCAGGTAAATACCTTTCAACTCAACCCGAGGCTTTGATGCTGGAGAATGTAATCATCAGATAATCAGCTTACCGACCTTTTCAGGCCGGACTGGTTATCAATGCGCCGAAATCGAATGCGGACACCGCAGTGTGTTTGCACGTTTTGCACATGATGATTAAACAGGTTTTCCAGTATGAATTTATCCCGTCAGGAACAACGTACCTTACACGTTCTCGCCAAAGGTGGCCGTATCGTTCACGTCCGCGACGCCTCAGGCCGCGTCACCTCCGTCGAATGCTACAGCCGCGAAGGACTACTGCTCTGCGACTGCACCCTCGCCGTGTTCAAAAAACTCAGAACCAAAAAGCTGATCAAATCTGTCAATGGTCAGCCCTATCGCATCAATACTACCGGGCTGAACAACGTTCGCGCCCAACTGGATAATCGCTAAGGAGAGAGAAATGGATATCCCAAAAATTTTTACTATCAGCGAAAGCGCTCATCGCATCCATAACCCGTTCACCGCGCAGAAATACGCCACGTTAGGCCAGGTGTTGCGCATGGAACCGGGCACCCGCATTCTGGATCTCGGTAGCGGCTCAGGAGAGATGTTGTGTACCTGGGCGCGCGATCATGGCATTTTCGGCATCGGTATCGATATGAGCCAGCTGTTTAGCGAACAAGCAACGCTGCGCGCAGCAGAACTGGGCGTCAGTCAGCAGGTGAGTTTTGTCCACGCCGATGCAACGGGCTATGTCGCTGAAGAAAAATGCGATATTGCCGCCTGCGTGGGCGCAACCTGGATTGCAGGCGGCGTCACCGGAACGGTCAGACAACTGGAGCAGAGTCTTAAGCCAGGTGGAATCATACTCATCGGTGAACCGTACTGGCGCCAGATGCCCGCAACGGAGGAAATCGCCCAGTCCTGCGGCGCGACCGCTGTTGCCGATTTTCTTTCCCTGGCGGAACTCATTTCTTCTTTTGACCCGCTCGGCTATGACGTGGTTGAAATGGTTCTGGCTGACCAGGAAGGTTGGGACAGGTACGAGGCGGCAAAATGGTTGACGATGCGCCGCTGGCTGGAAGCTAATCAAAACGATGAGTTTGCACCGGAAGTCAGGGAGCAACTGAGAAGTTCACCCGGACGCCACGTCACCTTCACCCGAGAATACATTGGTTGGGGCGTGTTCGCACTCATGAAGAGGTAAGCTGTGTGGTCGGTATAACCGGGAGGTTATACCGACTTTCTCATCACTTTGCCGCTGACTGCATTAATACTTCAACAAATTTAGCCAGCCACTGCGGATGCGCGGGCCAGGCTGGCGCAGTCACCAGATTACCGTCGACGTGGGCTTGATCAATGCCGATATCCGCATAATGTCCGCCGCTCAAACGCACTTCAGGCGCGCAGGCCGGATAGGCGCTACAGGTACGATTTTCTAATATTCCCGCTGCCGCCAATAATTGAGGACCATGACAGACGGCGGCGATAGGTTTACCCGCCGAGTTGAAATCCTGTACCAGTTGGATGACATCCGGGTTCAGCCGGAGATATTCCGGAGCACGCCCGCCGGGGATCACCAACGCGTCATAATCGACGGCCCGCGCTTCGGCAAAATTCGCATTCAACGTAAAACGGTGTCCCGGTTTTTCGCTATAGGTTTGCGCCCCATCAAAATCATGAATCGCGGTTTGAACGTAGTCACCCTGACGCTTATCCGGACAGACTGCATCAACACGATGGCCCAGCATTTGCAACGCCTGGAAAGGAACCATCGTTTCATAATCTTCGACATAATCGCCAACCAACATCAGTATCTTCTTCATTCACGTCCCCCACTCACAGTGATTAATGATGAGAAATAGCGGCCATCTTTACTATAGCCCACGCGTATCCCGACATTAATAAATACAGCAGTATGCGCCGTCATCGGAGGTTTGAAGGTGGTCACAATTGAAGGGCCGTCCCCCTCCGTCAGATATATACGCGACTACGCTACTCAATACGTTACGCAGCAACCACGCGAGTAATTTATCTTTCGTAGTAAAAATAGCGGCGCAGATTACATACGCCGATTTTCGATGCTATTTTGACAGTGGCGGTCTCTACAATATTCTGTTTATTAAAGAAATATGTGACTCCTGCCATACATCCTCAGGGCTAATAAATCCTTTCTGATTATATGGAATGTTAATTCCGGCATTGTTGAAGCAAGCATAGACGAGTTCAGAGCAGATATATTCCCTGTCCTTTTTCGATTTTCCTTTCCCAAGAGTGATCCTCGCAAGGATGCGTGCTATTTCTTCTTTATCATATGGGCGGGTTAGTTCATTAAGACCAAAAGCCGCTATTTGCTCAACGGCGGATTTAGACAATGCCTCATATCTAGCGAGAACAACCCGGCCTTTGTAAGGTTTCCCAATATCATCATAATCGGATAAATATTTTGATAATGGAGATAGCCGTACGCCCATATCTTCTACACTCTCCAGGAGCAACACACGATCTATTTGCGGTAAAACAAAAACAATCCCTACATGGCTCCATGGTGAGTCAGTCATCTTTTCAATTGCTTTTGATACCAGGTAGTCTCCGGAAGCGAAAAAAAGGTCACCTGATTTTAACGTTTCACGCAAAGTGGCATAATTAACCACTTTCATCGCTTTAACTTGTGCTAAATCAATATGATTTGGCATGTGAACCTCGAATAGAAAAAGTATGGCATTAAAAGTTTATCCAACCTGGTGCTATATCTCTCTACGAAGAAATTACGATACATGAACTCTTTTACGGCTGAGGGCGTCCTTGAAGGCACGCCCTGTTGTTAATACCTGAAACAACAATGTGGTTCGTCGTCAGATCACTCCCAGGCCCGTTCGGTTTTCGCCGCGTCAAACTGCGGCGGCGGCTTACGAAAACGTCCGGTCAGCCAGGCGAGATACACCAACCCTAACCCGGCCCATACCAGTCCCAGCGTCAGCGATGTCACCTCCAGATTGACCCACAGTACGGCAACCGTGGCGGCGCCAACCATTGGCAATACCAGAAAGTGTAATTTCTCCTGCCAGGTATGTTTACGCCCTTCACGACGCCAGAAGTGGTTAAACACAGACAAATTGACGAACGTAAAGGCCACCAGCGCACCAAAGTTAATCAACGCCGTGGCGGTCACCAGGTCAAAAAACAGGGCCGACAGCGCCACAATGCCGACCATAATGACGTTTAGCGCAGGGGTGCGCCATTTCGGATGGACATAACCGAAGTACTTCTCCGGGAAGACGTTATCGCGGCCCATCACGTACAGCAAACGGGATACACTGGCATGTGACGCCAGGCCTGACGCCAGCGTATTCACAAAAGTCGTACACAGGAAAATGGACTGGAACAGTTTGCCGCCGACATACAGCGCAATCTCCGGCAGCGCCGCATCCGGGTCTTTAAAGCGGCTAATATCCGGGAAAAACAGCTGCATAAAGAACGAAGCGGCAATGAAGATCAACCCACCGTACAGGGCGGTGAGGAAAATAGCTTTCGGGATGGTACGCGCCGCATCCGGCGTTTCTTCAGAAAGCGTCGTCACTGCATCAAAGCCGAGGAACGAGAAGCAGACGATGGTCGCCCCGGTGATAATCGGGATCAAATGCGCATTCTGGCTAATAAATGGTTGCAGCGACCAGACGGTGCCGACCCCCTCGCCTTTATGCAGCCCTTGTACCACGAGGAAGATAAACACGGCGATTATCGCCACCTGCACCAGTACAAACAGCGCATTGAAGTTCGCCACCAGATTAACGCTTTTCAAATTGGCCGCGGTGAGGATCGCCACGAACATCACCACCCAAATCCATGGCGCAACCTCCGGGAACAGCGCGGAGAGGTAAATTTTCGCCAGCAGGACGTTAATCATCGGCAGGAAAAGGTAGTCAAGCAGCGACGACCAGCCAACCATAAACCCCACATGCGGATTGATGGCTTTTTGCGCGTAGGTGTAGGCCGAACCGGCCTGCGGAAACTGGCGTACCAGCTTACCGTAACTGATGGCGGTGAACAGCACGCCCGCCAGGGCCAGCAGATAGGAGGCCGGAACATGGCCATTGCTGACGCCCGAAACAATCCCAAAGGTGTCAAACACCGTCATCGGCGTGAGATAGGCCAACCCCATCACCACCACCTGCCACAACTTCAGGGATTTTCGCAGCTGTGTTTTGCCCGGCTGGGCTGCAACGTCCACAGGAGAATTAGTCGACATAGCGATCCTCCCCGCAACGAGTCCAGGTCTGCGTTCGAAATGTTGGTAGCGCAAACCTGAGTCGTGTCGGGGTGGATCTCCAAAAGTAAGGCGTCAATGTCGTACGGCAAAGGTGTGGTCCGTACTTACTGCGGGAGCCATGGATGCTCACGCGGGGCTGGTTTTTAAACACTGGCATCATCACATTTCCTCGTCACAAACTCTGTCGGTTATCTGAAGACCCGTTGTCGCCCGCGCTCCATTACGCGACATCCGGGAAATGGCAGGTATTCCTGCAATTTTTACGGGCTGGCTCCGCTCAGCCCGCATGATGCGACTTCTTTTTAAACGACCTGTACGACGGTCAGGCGTTTTTCAACATCCACTCAATTTCGGTGTCGGTGATAAGACGTTCAAACTGGATTAATTCATCGTTTTTACAGGCGTGATACACGTGGCTAAAGCGCTCACCCAATAATTCACGCAGACTGTCGTTTTGCATAAACTCCCACAGCGCATCGCTCTGACGGATCGGGAACGGCAAACCCTCCTGCTCCAGTCCGTTGCCTTCCACCTCTTCCTGTAACGGCAGTTCGTTATCCAGACCATGGAGGATCCCGGCCAGAATGGTCGACATCACCAGATAAGGGTTGGCATCAGCCCCCGCCACACGATATTCAACCCGATGATTATCACGATCGCCGCAGGGAATGCGCAGCGCCACTGTACGGTTGTTATGCCCCCAGGAAGCCTGAGTCGGGACGTACATCCCAGGTTGGAAGCGACGATAAGAGTTCACATTTGGCGCCAGCAGCGCCATCGACGCAGGCATCAGATCAATCATCCCGGCAAGCGCCCGCTTAAGCAACGCGGAGTCATCGCCATTCACATCGGCCAGCACGTTCTCGCCTTTGTTATTCATAATGCTGATGTGGATATGCATCCCGCTACCGGCATGCTCCTCATAAGGCTTTGCCATAAACGTGGCGTGCATCTTATGTTTTTCCGCCACCAACCGCACCAGCCGCTTCAGCGCCAGCGCATCGTCACAGGCGTCGAGTACGTTATCGGTATGGATAAGATTGATTTCAAACTGACCAGGCGATGCTTCGGCCACCGCACCGTCGGCCGGGATCAACTGCAGACGGGCCAGTTCGTCGATATCGTTCAGCACATCAGCAAAATGGTTCAGGTTATCAACGGAATAAACCTGACTTTGGGTATTACGATCGTCCGTTCCCGGCGCGCACGGCGGCTGCAGATAACCTTCGGGATCGCGCTTGCGATCGAGTAAATAGAACTCCAGCTCTACCGCTACGACGGGGAACAAACCGCGCTGGCGAAGTTTCTGCCAGAGTCGGTTGAGAACGTTCCGCGGCTCAACGTCAAAGGGAGCGCCATCTTCATCCAGCATTGTCAGCATCATCTGCCCAATAAATTCCGGATCGGCGGCCGAAGGGGTTAACGTTCCGAGCACTGGCACACAGGTCCTGTCCGGCTCGCCAAGTTCTTGTCCTAACCCCGCCTCTTCCACCACATTGCCCAGAATGTCCATCGCGAACACCGATGCCGGAAAATAACAGCCCTTCTCTAACTTAGACAATCCCGACACGGGAATGCGTTTACCGCGAAAACAGCCATTCAGGTCGGTTAACAGCACATCCACAAACTGCGTGTTGGGATAACGTTCCAGATATTGCTTCACTTCGCGCGCAAACGCGCTACTTCGCCTCTCTTCAGAATGCTGCACAAAATTCTCAACTTCTACGATATTGGTTTCCATGATTCACCGCCGTTGGCCTGGTAAGCTTTCTGTGATTTGACTGTTAAATATAATGTCCACTCTTCGACTCTGGATGCAAACAATTTGTTTGTCAAATGTTAAATTAAGTTTGCCAGAAGGTTATTGCGCTGCTAGATTGAGAAAATAATGAACGGAATGGCACAACAAGGAACCGTTTGGCAATAATTTATTCCAAAACGTGAGGTCGATCATGGGCAATATATTTGACAAGCCAGTTATTGGTGTCGTGATGTGTAGGAACAGGCTTAAGGGTCACGAGACCCAGACTCTGCAAGAAAAGTACCTGAATGCGGTTTTGAATGCCGGGGGATTACCGATAGCGTTACCTCATGCGCTCGCGGAGCCAGAATTACTGAACGCGCTGTTACCAAAACTGGATGGTATCTTCCTGCCTGGAAGCCCAAGCAATGTGCAGCCGCACCTATATGGTGAAAATGGCGATGAGTCTGACGCCGATCCGGGGCGTGATCTTCTGAGCATGGCGCTAATTACCGCCGGGCTCGAAAGGCGCATTCCCATTTTCGCCATCTGCCGGGGCTTACAGGAATTAGTTGTCGCCACTGGCGGGACTCTGTATCGTCGCCTGTGCGATCACTCACAGTTCCTGGAGCATCGTGAAGATGCGGAACTCCCGGTGGAGCAGCAGTACGCCCCATCTCATGAAGTCCAGGTTCAACAGGGAGGATTGCTGTCGCAATTAATACCAGGTTGCAGCACGTTTTGGGTTAACTCCTTACATGGTCAGGGCGCAAAAACGCTCGGCCCGCAGCTGCGTGTGGAAGCACGATCGCAGGATGGATTAGTGGAAGCTGCCAGCGTTCACGACCATCCTTTCGCGCTCGGCGTGCAGTGGCACCCGGAATGGAACAGTAGCGAATACGCCCTGTCGCGTTTGTTACTTGAAGGTTTTATCACCGCTTGTCAGAACCACCTCGCTGAAAAACAGCGACTCTGACCACTACTGTTAAGGAAATGCAATTATGAGCGATGACGGCCTGGCGCCGGGTAAACGTTTGTCAGAGATCCGCCAGCAATTGGGTCTTTCGCAGCGTCGTGCCGCCGAACTGTCTGGGTTGACGCATAGCGCCATCAGCACCATAGAGCAGGATAAAGTCAGTCCTGCCATCAGTACGCTGCAAAAGCTATTGAAAGTATATGGGCTGTCGCTCTCCGAGTTCTTCGCGGAACCGGAAAAGCCTGACGAACCGCAGGTGGTTATCAATCAGGATGATTTGATTGAGATCGGGAGTCAGGGAGTATCCATGAAGTTAGTTCACAACGGAAATCCGAATCGTACGCTGGCAATGATGTTTGAAACCTATCAGCCAGGCACGACAACCGGGGAGAGAATTAAGCACCAGGGTGAAGAGATAGGCACAATACTGGAAGGTGAAGTGGTTTTGACCATCAACGGTCAAACGTATCATCTTGTTGCAGGGCAGAGTTATGCCATTAACACCGGCATTCCACACAGCTTCAGCAACACTTCGGCAGGGATCTGCCGCATTATCAGTGCCCACACTCCTACCACATTCTAATAAGTAGCGGCCTGAGTTTCTCAGGCCTTCTTAAATAACGCGCATTAACAGGGTAAATCCCTGGGGCATCGTGCAGCCTGATTTTGCCTGAAAAAGATCAGCAACGAACTTTATCTTATTGATATAAAAGGAGTAGCTATGAACTTTCAGAACCTTAAATATTGGCGTGAGAAAGCCAGTCATTATTCGCCGGAAACCCGTTTATTTATTAACGGCGAATATTGCGCCGCCGCCGATAACGAAACCTTTATTACTCAGGATCCGGCCGGACAGCGCCCACTCGCCAAAGTCGCCCGCGGCAAAAAAGCGGATGTGGATCGTGCGGTCACCGCCGCCCGCGCCGTCTTTGAACGCGGTGACTGGTCGCAGGCGTCACCCGCTGAGCGCAAGGCGGTTCTGCACAAGCTTGCAGATTTAATGGAGCAGCATCACGAGGAGCTGGCGCTACTGGAAACGCTCGACACCGGTAAACCGATTCGCCATAGCCTGCGTGATGATATTCCAGGTGCGGCGCGCGCCATCCGGTGGTACGCCGAAGCTATTGATAAAGTCTATGGCGAAGTTGCCACCACCTCGGTAAACGATCTGGCGCTGATTGTGCGCGAACCAGTGGGCGTGATCGCGGCTATCGTTCCGTGGAACTTTCCCCTGCTACTGGCCTGTTGGAAACTTGGCCCCGCGCTGGCCGCCGGTAACAGCGTGATCCTCAAACCCTCGGAGAAATCCCCACTGACCGCCATTCGCCTTGCGGCGCTGGCTAAAAAAGCGGGTTTGCCCGATGGCGTTCTCAGCGTGGTTAGCGGGTATGGCCACGAAGCAGGCCAGGCGTTGTCGCAGCATCCGGATGTCGATGTGATCACTTTTACTGGCTCAACCCGCACCGGCAAGCAACTGCTAAAAGATGCTGGCGACAGCAACATGAAACGCGTTTGGCTGGAAGCTGGCGGTAAAAGCGCCAACATCGTGTTTGCCGACTGCCCGGATCTACCAAAAGCCGCCGCCACTGCCGCGGCAGGCATTTTCTACAACCAGGGTCAGGTCTGTATCGCCGGTACGCGTCTGCTGCTGGAAGAGAGTATTGCCGACGAATTTATCGCGCTGTTGAAAGAGCAGGCGAAAAACTGGCAGCCGGGCAACCCGCTGGATCCTGAAACCACGATGGGCACGCTTATCGACAATGCGCATGCTGACACCGTGGACACCTTTATTCGCGACGGTGAAACGCAAGGCACGCTGGCGCTGGATGGCCGCAGCCATGTCCATCCGGCGGCTATCGGCCCGACGATTTTTGTCGATACCGCACCGCAAGCCCACGTCAGCCGCGATGAGATCTTCGGCCCGGTACTGGTCATCACCCGTTTTAGCAGCGAAGCCGAAGCCCTGGCGCTGGCCAACGACAGCGACTACGGCCTGGGTGCCGCAGTCTGGACCCGCGATTTGTCGCGCGCCCATCGCATGAGTCGTCGCCTGAAGGCCGGGTCGGTCTTCGTGAATAACTACAACGACGGTGATATGACCGTGCCGTTCGGCGGTTATAAGCAAAGCGGCAACGGGCGCGATAAGTCCTTGCATGCCCTGGAAAAATTTAGCGAACTGAAAACCATTTGGATCTCCCTGGAGCCTTAATCATGACTGAACATACCAGCAGTTATTACGCCGCTAGCGCCAATCAGTACGAACCGTTTCCCACCCTTAGCGAATCGGTTAGCTGTGATGTCTGTGTCGTGGGCGGTGGCTATACCGGACTCTCCTCCGCCCTGCATTTAGCGGAAATGGGTTATGACGTGGTGCTACTGGAGTCCGCGCGTATTGGTTTTGGCGCCAGCGGACGCAACGGCGGCCAGTTGGTTAACTCTTACAGTCGCGATATTGATGTTATCGAACGCAGCTACGGCCCGGACGCCGCCAAAATGCTCGGCAGCATGATGTTTGAAGGCGGCGATATCATTCGCGAACGCATCAAGCGTTATCAGATTGACTGTGACTATCGCCCCGGTGGGCTGTTTGTGGCGCTGAACCATAAGCAGATGGAAACGCTGGAAGAGCAGAAGTCGAACTGGGAACGCTACGGCAACACGCAGCTTGAACTGTTAGACAGCAGCGAAATTCGCCGCGAAGTCAGTAGCGATCGTTATGTCGGCGCGCTGCTCGACCATAGCGGTGGTCATATTCATCCGCTCAATCTGGCGATTGGCGAAGCTAACGCTATTCGTCTGAACGGCGGGCGCGTCTTTGAACAGTCGCCGGTCACCCGCATTCAGCACACCAGCCCGGCGGTGGTCAGCACGGAAAAAGGTCAGGTTACCGCCCGCTTTGTGATCGTGGCGGGCAACGCCTACCTCGGCGACAAACTGGAACCGGCGCTGGCAAAAAGCAGCATGCCGTGCGGCACACAGGTATTAACCACCGAACCGCTGTCCGCTGAAATGGCGCGCTCGCTGATCCCGAAAAACTACTGTGTGGAAGATTGTAACTACCTGCTGGATTACTACCGTCTGACCGGCGATAACCGCCTGCTGTACGGCGGCGGCGTAGTCTACGGCGCCCGCGATCCGAACGATATTGAGCGCCTGGTGATGCCGAATCTGCTGAAGACCTTCCCGCAATTGCAGGGGGTAAAAATTGATTACCGCTGGACCGGTAATTTCCTGTTGACGTTATCACGTATGCCGCAGTTCGGCCGTCTTGATACCAATATTTACTATATGCAGGGCTACAGCGGTCACGGCGTGACCTGCACCCATCTGGCTGGACGCCTGATTTCCGAACTGTTACGCGGGGATGCCGAGCGCTTTGACGCATTCGCCAATCTGCCACACTACCCGTTCCCGGGAGGCCGCAGCCTGCGCATTCCCTTTACCGCCATGGGGGCGGCCTATTACAGCTTACGCGATCGCCTTGGGGTTTGAGTTCTTCCGCGATAAACCCAACGCACAGGGCGGTCTCCCCTGTGCGTTTTTTTATTGCCATTGAAAATTCCGAGCCGTATCCATCGACTGTCATTGTCACTTTCAGTGTAACGTTCCGGTGGACTCACATTTTAAGTTTTTTTCTTCCCTGCCGCATTTATAAGGATGGATATTAATATGTAACGGAGGAATAGATGAACAGCAATGTAAAATTTATGTTAAATTTAAGATTCTTTATTTTAGCGCTATATAATAGCCGGGATGTCTCTAATGCTCTGGAGTTAAAAGAATTTTTGCTGGATAACTGTCATCACCTGCCTGACGGTGATGCAACTGTAGCTTTTATCGATGCTTTATTCATGCTATGTGAATTTTTCCACGCAGACTGTATTGATTCTTTTTATATGACCTCATGTAATTTTTATGGGTATATGATGGATATAAAAACCAAGGATGTATTTTTTATCGGCAAAGAGAGTGCTTATAAAGATTTTACAACGCGTGTAAACATTATAAATTTCAATATCCATTTTTATAATTCAGAAAAATTTATTGATATTGAGAAGCTTAGTAAAGAAATTTATAATAGCCCATTTTCTGTGCTTGCCTATGATTACCATGGAAGCAATGCTGTTTTGAATAAAGGTGTATGCAGACCTTTTTCTCATTATCTTTACGAAGCACCACAAAAAATCACACGCGAATCACATGAAGACTGGACGTTATTTTTTGCATATCAATACATGAGATTACTGGATAAAAAATTCAAACAAATCATATTCGGCTCTTCGTATGCTTACCATGCCCTAACAGATGTGAATTCAGAGAATTCTGTCAGTTTCTCAATACCAGGCTTAGATATAATCAGCGCTATGCAATTGTACCATGAGATACATAAAGTACCATTAGATAATAAAGTTATCTTTTGTTTTGGCTTGTATGATTTTTTTAAAGAAATAAAAAAAGGAAATGCTAAAGTATATGTTGATGCGTATAAAGCCGTAACGAGTTTCATGAATGGTAAAGATCTATCTCCCGAATCACAGAGCGGCAGATTACATAATCATACGACAAACCTTAATATATCTACTTCTGTTGATGTTTTGGTCAGCTCACGTTATTTAGACGATGGCACTGCCGAGAACAATAGATTTGAAAACAAAAATGATGACAATGACGTTATACTGGAAATGCAAAAAAAAATAAACTCCGCAGTTCAAATATCAAAAGAGGAAGGTGAAAAACTGGGGATTCACACAGTGTCCGTGCATAACAAATATATTAAATACGAAGACTCATTTGAACTAAATTGCAGATTAATGGAAGAACTAAAAAACAATGCTAATCATTTAGAAAAAGAAGTTTACTTCATTATACCACCAGTACAAAGATCATATATTGAAAACTTAGACAAACACATCAAACATAAAGTATATAATTTTTTAAGCACATTAAAGTCACAACATTTCCATGTATATGATTATTCCACAGATCGTGATTTTCATTATTGTGATTTTCTCGATGGACATCATTTGAATATGTTTGGCGCCAAAAAACTACGTAATAAACTTTGTAACGCAGGAATATTAGATAATGAAATATTATAATTGAATCTGAGCCTGTCCGTGATTATGTGTAACTGCCTGTCTCGTTAAAGGTGATCGTCATTCATATTTTCACCTTAGTATCATTACTACCTTTAGTTTATGTACCAGTCCGGTATTCAGCTATCAGCACTTCAGGAAATGGGTGGTTGGGAAAGCATAGCGATAATACAGCGCTATGCTCATCTGGCACGATAATAGAAGTCGAATCTACGGTCTTTGCATTACCGAAACTCACGTAACCACTGACGGTATGGGGCAGTGATCCTTTTATACCCTTTCCATCAATTCCCCAAGACGTTTAATCTGCCGACTCTGGTTATCGAAATTACGCTCATTAAGCCACAGATCGTAGGCCGGTCGGAGTGTCGGGTACTCACTATCGATGATTGAGTACCATGCGGTATCCCGATTTCGCCCATGGGTAACAATAGCCTGCCGAAATATGCCTTCAAAACTGAAGCCAAAACGCTCCGCCGCCCCACGGGAAGGCGCATTAAGCGCATCACATTTCCATTCAAAACGGCGATAGCCCAGATCCTCAAAAACGTACTTTAAAAGCAATGATATGACCTCCGTTGAAATTCGTGTGCGTTTCATGCGTACGGAGTAAGAAATATGCCCCACCTCAATCACACCATTTGAGGGATCGATACGCATAAGAGCAAACGTACCAACAGGTTGCATAGTGACTAAATCAATCACGGCAAAATGCATCGGATCTGTCTGTTCTTCCATGTTTTTTACATAGTTCAGGAAGGAGTCAAAAGTTTCAAAAGGCCCTGCCGCCAGATATGTCCAGTCACGAAAATCACTCGCTTCGCAGTACGCTTCATACAACTCTTTGGCATGGCGTTCGGCATTAATACGTTCAAGCTTACAATAGCGACCTGTAATTTGCTGAGCCTGTGGAAAGGGGGCGCCTTTCCAGTCCGACAAAGACATACCTACGGGTTGATGGAATTGATTAAAGATGCCCGACATATCCGTACCTCTGACAAAACAGGACTAAACCCGCGCAGGGTATGATCAAACTAACCAGATCAAAAGAACCACAATGCGTGTTTTTTACGGATCCACAGCTTTTCATTGTACAAAAAAGGCATAATATCTTAGACGGAACCAAACAAGCGTATTGCAGCATTAATGATAAGAGCTGAATAAAATATTCTTTAAATAACCTGGGCCAGACGGCGTATCCCATCAACAATTGCCTCAGCAGGATGATTTGCAAAACCAATCAAAATCCCCTGTCGGGTGATATCTCCCTGGTAATAACGGCCCAGTGATAATATTCCCATCCCAAGTACCCTGGCTTTTTCCTCGACTTCATTTCCGGTCAATCCGTTTTGTAGCCAGCACACAATATGAACGCCAGAGTCAGAAGGCTGAACAATCATTTTATCAGCAAGGTATTCTTGAATAGCATTGACCAGCGCAGCTCTTCTTTCATAACACGCCTTACGAACTCGGCGTACATGACTGGCATAGTGCCCATCCTCAATAAAATTCGCCATCACGGCCTGCTCAAGATAACTGGTACCGAGATCTGTAAAATATTTCGTCACCATAATCTGTTCTTGTAAACCGGGCGGGACAACTAAAAAACCTAAACGAAATTCTGGATACATCATTTTCGAAAATGTACCAGCATAAATAACCCGATGATTGTGATCTAATCCCTGCAATGCCTGTAAGGAACGGTCGGCATAGCGGAACTCGCTATTATAGTCATCTTCAAATATCCATGCCTGATTCGACTTCGCCCATTCCAGCAGCTCAAAACGCCGGCATAAACTCAACGTTCCACTTAATGGATATTGATCCGACGGGACAACATAGGCCAGCTTAGCGTCAGGGAAATGCTCAATACCATAGCGGACGTTCATTCCTTCGCTGTCTACCGGTACCGGCCTTACCATCGCGCCAACAGACAAGAAGGCTCCGCGGGCACCTTTGTAACCCGGCTCGTCCAGCCAAACGTCACTTCCTGGCGACAGCAACGCTCGTGCGGTAATGTTCAATGCCTGTTGAATACCATTTACGATGATTATCTGATCTTCGTTACAGTTCACGCCACGCGTTGTTTTGATGTAACGACAAACCGCTTTTCTCAAAGGAAGGTATCCGCAAGGGTGAGTGTGTGCTCCCAGTTGATGCCGGGATTGTCTCCAGACTCGTTGCAGTAATTTGCCCCATAGTGCGTGCGGGAAAAGATCCGTACAGCCAACGCCAACCGCAAACAGACGGTTCATACCGCGCCCTTCATACTCATTCGACCATAAATCGCGCACAGGATTATTTTGGCTGTTTAGCTGTTCATCAGGCGTGACGACTTTCTCCGGCACCATTATTGGATAGCAATTGCTGATACTTCGATCCGGAATATGATGCGCAACATAGGTTCCAGACCCTTTCCGGGTCAGAATATACCCTTCATCTAATAACCGGTCATAACCGGCAATCACTGAATTTCGTGAAATTGACATCATCTCGGACAACGCCCGGGTTGACGGCATTTTTGTTCCTGGCGGCAATCGCCCTTCGAGGATGTGATCGCGGAGGATGTGGTAGACCTGCTCCTTAACCGCACCTTTTCCTAAAACAAATCCTTGAAATAAAGGCGCATTGTTTTTCTTCATTGTATTAACCTTTATACTAAAAGTGGATCCTATCAATATATCGAAAGTGTCTCTTTACGAGAATTTATAAAATTCTTAGTATCATCATACTAACACACTATTCGTATAAAATATCAGGATATATATGATTAACATGAATGACGTTGCTATTGAAAGTGCAGAACAAAAAGATTACGCCAGCTGGCTTCCTTTATGGAAAAACTACCAGACATTTTATCGCACTAAAATTTCAGATGAAGTAACAAAATTAACGTGGGAGCGTTTTCTGACGCCTGGCGAACCTGTTTATTGTGCAGTTGCCAAATATGATGGAAAAATAGTGGGACTGGTGCATTATCTCTTTCACCGTTCAACCTGGGCAGAATCAAATTATTGCTATCTCGAAGATCTATTTGTTAGCGAAGATGTACGCGGTCAACATATCGGTAAACAGCTTATCGAATATGTACAACAACAAGCCCAAAAAAACCACGCATCAAGATTATACTGGCACACGCATGAAACCAATCTGCGTGGACAACGACTGTATGACTGGGTGGCCAAAAAGAGCGGGATGATTGAATATCGTATGTGAGCGAAATAACACTTCGAACAGACGTTAATCATTCAGTTTTAAAAAATCAAAGATTAGCCTCTGAGTAGATATACTCAAAGGCTGTATCTATCAAGCATCAAAAAGGTACAGAGCCGGTATGGCAACGATAAAGTAAAAATCCCCGCCATCCGATGAGGATGCGGGGACATTCACAAAAATCACAGAGAGCTAAAATTATTTAGCTCGCCGTTATCATGCTTAAAGGTCTTTTATTTCGTAGTCCGGTAGATGACATTGCATAATAAAAGCATTCAGCGTTTCGATATCCGGCAGTGCAGTCAGCGCGCCCTTGCGGGTTGTCGCGAGCGCACCGCAGCCACTGGCCCAGGCGATAGCCTGGCGAAGCTGTTCAACACACTCCGGCATCCGGTTGTCTGCCAGCCAGGCCAGCAAACCGGCGACAAAAGCATCCCCCGCCCCAGTCGTATCAATACTGTCGACGGTATAGCCGTTGAAATGGATCACATTATCCTGCCAAAGTACCATCGCGCCCTGCGCTCCGTAGGTTACTACTTTCAGTTGTGCAGGGAGCGCTTTAAGGCCGTCAAGCGCATGGGCAAAATCGTGTGTACCGGTCATCCAGTACCACTCTTCTTCCGAAAGCTTAAGAATGTCAGCCTGTAAAGAATAGTGGCGTACCACTTTGAGCATTTCTTTCTTATCGGGCCACATTTGCTCGCGTAAATTTACATCGAAACTCAGTAATCCGCCCCGTTGTTTAACCTGAGCGATGGCAGAAGCCAATGTATCACGGCAACCTTCAGCCACCAGAGCCAGAGAACAGAAGTGCAGAATATCGTCGCTAAAATCTGGTAGCGCGGCAGATGTTAAAAATTGATCCGCGGAGGGATTGGTTAAAAATGTAAATCCACGTTCGCCACCGTTACCCAGCGAGACCAGCACCGTACTGGTTCTGTGCTGATTATCCATCTGAAGGCTTGCAGTTGAGACGCCTGCATCAGACAGCGTCTTTTTTAGAAAGTGGCCAAAGTCGTCATCACCTACCCGACCAATAAAACCACTTTTCCTGTGTAAACGCGCAGTACCAATTGCCACATTGAATGGCGCTCCTCCTGCACAAGCTTGATATTGCATGTCTGAAAGCGGCAAAAGATCAACCACCGCATCGCCAAGCGTCCAGATATTCATGACATTTCCTCAATGGTAATTAACGCATTTATTTAAACGTGACGGTTAAAAGTTATAATCCAGCATCAGCTTATAGTCGGTGGTTATGGCATCACCATTAGTGACCCAACTGCCACTCTGGTTTATTAACGAACCGGTTATTTCCCCGGATACCGTAAAACGAGAAGTTAATGGATAATTTGCTGATAATTTAAGAAAGCGGTTACGGGTATTCTGGAATACCTCGCCATCTTCAACTCGCGCATTATTCTTTTTGTAATGCCCATATCCACCGCTGAATGTCGTGGATAATTTCCCCCAGTTGTGCCAGACGCCAAGTGATGTTGTCCAACTTTTTTCATCAATATCTCCCCATTGCGCGCGGTCTAAAATTGCAGAAGCGAATTGCTGGCGGAACCAGGCTCCAGTGGTATTGTTAATAATGTATTGAACGCCGGGTTCAATCTGAAATGAACGTCTATCCCGGTCATTTTGTGAACCACCATTACGGCGATGATCAATCTGCTGATACAGATAGTTAAAGAACGAGAAGTTGTCCGTAACACGCAAATCGGTAAAGAACTTGACGCGCCCCTGCCAACGGTCATCAAGTGATGAACTTCCGCCCATCACGTCCCAACCATAACGTAGACGCTTGTAGAAATATTCATGACCAACAATCAACTGAGTCCACTGATTTTGGCTGAGGTATGTTTGATCCTCCCATGTCCCGTTATAGTTGGTAGTTCGGCCCTCAGAAAATGCCAAATACCAACCGGGTAACGCATCATGACGCATCACCCCTTGTACAAATGTCAGTGAATCATTTCCGTTATGAAAATGGCTGTTACGCCAGTTATTATCCTCGATAGCATATTTCATTTTCAGTTGACCATGAACACGACCGCCAGCAGGATTTGAGGAACGGGTTGAGGTCCACATTACGTCTTCATCCAGATATGACCACGGATCTACAGCAATCACCTTTCCAGATACATCTTTCATGATGCTCATGCTCGCATTCGCCAGCGCCGGAAAAAGAAGAACAAAAATAACAGACAGGGCATGATAGTTTTTCATAGTGATATCTCGTTATATTATTTCTTTTATTTTCAATGTGGCGTGAAAATTATCATTTTGTGGCAAGCTGATACTCCATGGTTTCTCCGGCATGGAATACATTCGGGTACTGAATGCGGCTTTATTATTTATATAAAAAACAGCAATTGAGTTTTGAATCAGCACACGTAACTCAATTTTTTCATCCAGAGGAACATTTACCCATGATTCCGCATTCGCATGGTGAATAGATGCGAGTGGCGCATTGAAAAAGTAGACCTTGCCTTTGCTCTTATTGAACACAACGTTAAGCTTTGCATCGCTTACTCTGTCGTCAGTCAGACCAAAACTCATCACCATTCCGGCAGAAGGGATATCTACAGTTGCACTTAACTCACCTCGTTTGGGCAGAGGTGGATACACAACAGACTGTAATGGACCAAACTGTGTGGCTGTTTTTATCATTTTACTGCTTGTTAAGCTGGTCACCGGACCGGGGTTATCATTAATGACCGTCTGAAGTTCCTGTGAAAGGATGCTGCTAAGCTGCCCCTGCTTATCCGCGATGAGCTCATGAGCAACCAGATTTCCTGCCCAGTCAATATTACCATTGTCACTGCTTCCTGCTTTGGTTGGGATCCAACCAAAAACAAACAGGCGATCGTTTTTAAGTACAAGTTTTCCTGCGTAAAACCCCGAGCCATCAACCACATAATTGTCCATCTTTCGCCACGGTCCATCCGGATTATCCGCAACCCGGTACTGGGTCAGGCGTAGCGGCCATTGGTCGCTAAAGCTGAGATACCAACGTCCATTAAAGAAAACCAGCGTTGGGCATTCCAGGTTAGAGTTACTGGTAATCGTGTCATTATCAAAAAATACACCACGGTCTTCCCAGTTCTTTAAATCGGTTGAACTGTACCGGGCTATGACACCGCGCCCCTCACTACGCGTGGTAATTAACATCCAGTACTCTTTCTTTTCTGCAACCCAAACAACATGAGGATCCCGGAAGTCATTACCGCGATAATTATCACCTGGCAGAATCGTATCCTGCGGGTGTTTTACCCAGTGAAGACGATCTTTACTGGTCGCGTGCATAATGGACTCAACCGGGAACACATTTTCATTGTGCGCGGTATACCAAGCATGCCAGGTATTGCCGACTTTAATAATCGAGCCGGTTCCCAATAACAGTTCAGGATCGTCAACGTCGTTAACGTAGGGAATCACTTCAGAATGGTTCTGGTAGTTATATAAATTGGTGCTCGATAATAAATGAATAGCATGTACGCCTAAATCGCTACCGCCGCGCACATCATTGAGATAAAAAATATCAAATTCACCATCGTTATAGACCGGCATTGGGTCACCAATAAATGATCCCTCCACCCGGGGAAAAAAATCATTAATATAGCGAATACTTTTATTGTGTAATGTTTCTTTAGAAGGCTGCGACCAGGCTGGCATATTGATAAACGAAAGTGCCAACAGAGCGGCAGATACCACTAATATTATTTTTTTCATGTTACACCTGAATATCAGAAGTTATAATTCACGCCAACCACGGTAAAGGGATTCCACGAATGGCCGCTAGAAGTCCAGAGCCCGGTTTCTTTCGTGAATTGTGCTTTGAACTCACCATATAATCTAACTTCACCAAAAACTGGATAACTAATTGTGCCACCAATGAATTTATAACGACCATCATAGAAAACTTCTTTGCCATTGCTGGCGTTATCTATTTTGTCCTGACCGAAGCCTAAATACAGGGAGGTTAACAGAGGATACCAGTTTCGCCAGAGTCCAGCCGTCACCTTCCATTCTTCTTCTACAATGTCGCCCCAGCTCTCACGTTCCTGACGGTTATAGTAATAATAAGGCCGCAAATACAGACCGAGATCGGGATTCACACGGTATTGAATGGCGGGTTCAATTTCAAAAATGTACTGCTCGAGATCGCCATTTCCCGGTTCATTACCCTGCGGCTGATATTCGCCATAGGCGTAACCGGCCAGGCTCCATTTGTTGGTTAGTCGCAGGTCTTGCCAGATTTTGTACCTGTTTTTCCAACGTTTAGTTGCTGTTTCCGAACCAACCATGACCTCCGTACCGATATTACCGCGCCAGGTTTCAAAAATATGGCCGACAAAAAACTCATTGATCGTATTTGTGCCTTTGTAATCCTGATTACTAAATTGTCCTTTATAGCTATCCTCGCGGGCATTCCAGAAGCCAAAGTACCAGTTTGGTAGCTCATCATGCCTTAAAAAAGCCTGAATGGTGGCGAGTTTAAATTTCCCGCTATTTTTCTTATTATCACTCCAACGAACATCATCAATTTCTATCTGAGTGCTGATGTTTCCATGCAGGCCACCAGCCTCCATATTACGACCAATACTGTCCCAGTGAACAGGAGGATCTTCCTGTCTTAAACGCAACACGCTGACATCATCAGACTTATCTAAAGTATTACTCTTTTTCACCTCAGTTGTTTTATTTTCAGTTTCTCGATGCGAGGCTGTCGGCATCGACGAAGTTGCCAGTTTATTTTCTGCCCCTGTAGTAACAGGAGGAGCAGTGACGCGATTGGTCGATTGTTCACCTCCTTTTGTTGGCTGGCCAATATTCTCTTGTGGCGTATCATATTCATCAGAAAAATAGCTTTGATAACTACCGATATAGGTAGCTGGTTGTTCGGTATTATCCTCTGCAATAGCGGGAAATGCCGTAACTGACGTTATCATACAGGCCAGGATTTTTTGTTTTAAAACAAATTTTTTGATGTTTATCGCGGTTACGCGATAGTGAGGTATTAATATTTCATCCATTTCATTATCTCATTATTCCAGGCAATAACATGCCAGCCTAAGACTGGCAGAAATAAAAGCTCACTAGGTAAGAGGTAAGGCGAATCAGGACTAAATTATTACTCCAAAGACCAATATCCGGCTTCCTGAAATGAGGCAACACCATGATTCGCAAACAGCGAAAGATCGCGCTGCGCCGGATGAGGATAAATTCGGCTACTTAAGCATGCCTCACCCTCATTCACAAAAACCTCTACTGATGAGCGGTCGATAAAAATGCGTAATGACAGTACACCGTGTGCTGGCAACGAAATACTGCGAGTTCCTTCCAGCGAATATTCTGGATAACGACGCTCCACTATCAGACGTTGGGCCTGATTATCGACGTAAATTCTCAGCCCATCCCCTAATGACATACCAAACTGTTCCGCTGTAGAGGCGTTTAGATCCCATAGCAGTTGCACCTCGACCGCTTCGGCATCAGCCGTCATAAGGACTTTCTGATTCCGCAGGCAACAAGCAGGCGTTGGATAATAGCTGCCACGCAGCGCAGAGACTTCGTCAGCGGGTTTCATCCTCACCCGATGGTCGTCACCAAGGCTCAGTTCGCGCGGGAGAGACAGCATGCCTGCCCAGCCGTCCTGCTGTTCGGGCATCGGTGATTCCCACATATCCAACCAACCGATAATAATGCGGCGATTATCCGGGGTCAGAAAACTTTGCGGAGCATAAAAGTCGTGGCCATGGTCCAGTTCAATGAATTGTCCGTCATGGGTGAATTGTTGACCGGGCTGCCATTCCCCGAGTAAATAGCCACTCTGAAAAAGGTTGCGATGGTGATAACCTTTCGCCGCGATCCCTTGCGGAGAAAACATCAGGATCTGCTTCCCTCCCAGAGTAAAGAAATCAGGACATTCCCACATATAGCCCTTCCCCTCATCAGCCTCAGCGAATATCCCTTCGTCTTGCCATTTGCGGAGATCGGATGAACTATACAGACGCACTTGCCCCGTATTCTCTACACGGGAACCGACCACCATGTACCAGCATTCCCCTTCACGCCATACCTTCGGGTCACGAAAATGATGCAGTCCAGGGGGCGTATCAATCACCATCCCATGCCGCTCAAAATGGATACCGTCACGACTGGTGGCCAGACACTGCACCTGGTAGAGATTGTCGTCTGTGTCTGGCGAACCGTGAAATTTATGTCCGGTATAAATCAGCGCCAGCATATCGCCATCCACCACGGCGGAGCCGGAGAAACAGCCATCCACATCCGCCGGACCTTCTGGCGCCAGCGCGACTGGCAGATGCTCCCAGTGCACCAAATCTTTGCTGCGGGCATGTCCCCAGTGCATTGGCCCCCATTCAGGAGAATAAGGGTGATGTTGATAAAACGCGTGGTACCAACCGTCAAACCAAACCAGGCCGTTAGGGTCGTTCATCCAGCCTGCGCGAGCAGCGAGGTGATACCGTGGATACCATCGCGGATTAATACTGGATTGTGCTTTTTCAAGCGTCTGTTCGGCTTGTTCTAATAAGGATGTCATCGTCTTTACTCTCAGTACATTACACAGCATTTTGCTGCAGAAAGGATGGCTCAGATGAAGACTTATTTGAGCGCAAAAGGAAAATTGAAATGAACGTGGTGCAGAACACCATAATGCCCATGATTAGATAGGACTGGGCGAAGCCAAATTTCTCATAGCTAAAGCCTGCCAGCGGGGATAAAACGGTGCCAATAATGGAACTGGTGCAGGCGAATCCCACCAGATAAATCGTGGAGGACAAACGCTTGTCAAAATTCAGACTGTTGTATTTAAAAATAGCGACTAACAATATCGGTAGTTCGACAGCGTGAAGTAATTTAGTAATGGAAATAAGTAGCGGTCCTTCCACCAGCCCGGAAGCGATCATACGCATCGCCATCACCATTCCGGCGAATATCAGACCATTTTTAGCGCCAATGCGATTAACCAACCAGGGCGCACAAAACATGCCTGCCGCCTCCAGAAAAACCTGGAAAGAGTTTAAATAGCCAAACATCTCATTCCCTTCTCTTAATGACGGGAACTGTGAAGAGAAATAGACTGGGAATTGCTGATCGTAAACGCCGTAAATGCAGGTACCGACCACGAAGAATATCAACGCCCAGAAACGTGGCAGAGTAAGCAAATTCAGCGCATCTTCCAGAGAAACTTTTTTAGCGCCGATTTCGAGTTTTTCCATGCTTGCCGGAGCCGCGACTTTTAAACGGGCCAACAGACAGAAGAAGATAATCCCGGAGCAAGAGGCCACCAGGAAATTAAGGTCAGGGTTAATGTTAAACAGTAGCCCGGCAAAAAAGGTAGCCACAGCCCAGCCCAGAGACCCCCACATGCGTGCCCGACCAAACTCAAAGGTACTCTGACGCGCAACTCGCTCGGTGTAGGACTCCAAAACGCCGATACCGCCGTTAAATGTCAGACCGATAAACAAACCGCCGAACACACTTCCCAGCAAAATATTAATACTCAGCAAATAGCTAAATAACAAATAAGCGGGTCCGGAAAGGATCAAAAGCGCGGTGATGCACCACAACAGATGTTTACGCAAGCCAAGTCGGTCCTGAATAAAGCCATAACAAACCTGAGCAAACAGCGCGGAGACGGATAGCACGGAAAAGATAATTCCGGTTTCCGACGCCTTTAGTCCCACTTCCTGATGCAGCCAAATAGAGAGAAGTGAACTTGATGAGGACCAGGTCACAAAGAAAAAGAACAGCAGCGCGCTGAGCAGCAGATAGCTGCGAGAAGATCTTTTATTCATCTACGTAATCTCAGGGAAATGACATGCCAAGATGGTAACGTTAACATTTTGCCTGTACACTTGATTTTGACGCGATAATCGATGTTAATCACAAAAGTTAACGTTAACATTTTTATGCTCGGATCAAGATCACATTTTTTATCGTCGCTTGCCATTCATTGGGATTCGATGTCTGGAATAAATATTTGTCTTTGTTCACAACCCGTTAATAGATGGATTGCGTACAATATCTGGATTGGGTAGTTAGTTTCTTTAATGGAAGACTATGGCATCTTTAAAAGATGTGGCCAGACTGGCCAATGTATCACTAATGACCGTGTCTCGGGTGCTGAACGATCCGAAACGTGTGAAGCCTGAAACCCTGTCCCGGGTACAGGAGGCTATTTTACAGCTAAATTACGTGCCGGACCTCTCTGCCCGGCAGGTTCGTCGTGTCGGTTCCAGAAATAAAACGATTGGCGTGCTCGCGTTGGATACTGTCACAACCCCTTTTTCAGTCGACATTACGTTGTCTATCGAGGAAACCGCGCGCGCCTACGGCTGGAATAGCTTCGTGGTTAACATGTTTGCCGATGATAATCCTGACGATATTGTCGATCTGCTGCTCGCACACCGACCCGGAGGGATCATTTTCACCACGATGGGATTGCGTGAGGTGAACGTCCCTTCCAGGCTACTGAAGCACCCTTGCGTTCTGGCCAACTGCGAGAACAAGGGAGAAGCAGTTGCCAGCTATATTCCCAATGATGAACAAGGGCAATATACGGCAGTGCAGGCGCTATTAGCAGCGGGATACCGTCGCCCTCTTTGCCTGCATTTACCTGTCAACCATCTGGCGACGCGACGCCGCCGTCAGGGGCTCGATCGCGCCTGCCGTGAAGCCAATATTAATCCTGACGCGCTCGAACACTGCTATATGCAATATGGAGATGAACACTATCGTGATATTCCGGACATTTTGCTGAGATATATTGATCGGGGGATGCCGCAATTTGATTCAGTAATTTGTGGCAATGACCGTATCGCATTTATGGTATATCAAACGCTGTTAACACAGGGGATTCGCATCCCACAGGACATTGCTGTTCTTGGGTATGATAATCTCGTTGGGATCGGAAATTTGTTCTTACCCCCGCTTTCCACAGTCCAGTTACCGCATTATGAGATTGGGCGTTTAAGTACGTTGCACATTATCAACGGCGACAGCCACCGGGAGAAAGTTTTGGTCGACAGTCCCTGGCTGTTACGCGAATCATTCTGAACATGCCAACAGGTTATTCCATCTATGTTACCAAGACGGGATAACCACTGAGCCTCCTGGCATCATGAATATGAGGGAAAGTATGTTTTCTTACATTATGTTAGGTACCAACAATCTCCCGCGCGCTATTCAGTTTTATGATCCGCTAATGAAACTGCTTGGGCAACCGCAGGCCGGGCGTAATGAAGAAGGGGCGTCGTGGGGAACATTCAACAGCAACCACACCGTTGGGCTGTGCATCGGCAGCCCCTTTGATCGACAACCTGCCAGCGTTGGTAATGGCACGATGGTGGCGCTGAATGCGCGTTCCGTCGAACATATTGAGCAGTTGCACACCCTCGCGCTCAGCCTGGGCGGCACAGATGAAGGCGCGCCGGGTCATAGGCCGCAGTATGGTCAGGGATTTTACAGCGCCTACGTACGCGATCCGGACGGCAACAAGCTCGCGTTTATCTATTACGCGAACGTAGCCTGAAGAAGTCTTTATCCGGTAATTCTGTTATCGGCGTGAACTCGACAGGCTCAGAACCCAAAAGCAGTTCAAATCTTTACCCGAGTCGAAAAAGCATGAGTGCGGCGCGAGAGGAGAAACGTGGTTTTCTTAAAGGCCGGAGGACGTAATGACTTGAAATGGTGCGATAATAGGAACAATACCTACCAAATATTTCATTGATTTATAATGTAAATTACATGTTTCATCTATGGTGATACCCCCAAAGATACCCCCAATGGATTTTATGTAAAGCTGAATGGAGTAGAGTTTCGCTTTTGGCTAGCCCTTGCGAGAACGGAGGAGCAGGATATTTTCTCTATCATGTGACACTACTGCTGGCTTGTCATGCCTCACTCGAACATGTCTGGTAGAAGCGACTAAATGACAGGTATGCCCAGCAATTTAGTAAAAACCATAAATAACGCTCCAATAAACAATAATGACGCTCCAATATAAAAAATCCAAAGTGTTATAGTGAAAGAATATAATATTTTAGTAATGCACTCACAGCATTCATTTTAAAATCAGCCCTTCCCTTGATGAAGGCCTCAACATAAAACCACTTATTTCCCTTCCTAATAAATTTTACATGAGGCACAACATTGATATAACATCGCGCCTCGATTAATTTAATATAAATTTAAATTAAACAGCCACTTGCCCCATCCCTTTCACTTCCAGATACAAACGTATTAGATGTTCAATTGTGAGGTCAAGAATTGGTTCATACATAAAAGAATTCAGGTGAATATTAGAGCTAACAGTGATACTGACTTTTTCAATTATTCTATTCTCAGATCGCGAGGGAGCGTTAATTTTAAATTCCTTTGCCAAGCTGCCAAATTGATTTTTAGACTGGCACCAATAATTAATATCATTCTTCAAGTTACGTAGTTCGTTAGTAAGAAAAATTTCAGCTTGCAATCTTATGGCAATAGAAAGCAAAACTTTGTCCTCAAGATTTAAACCATCATGTTCAACGCGCAGACTTATTTCATCGGCTTTATCGAAAAGAATATTTTTTAAAAAACGGTTATCAGTAAGGGGATGATTTGTATTAAATGTCAAATTATAAATACTATAATAATCTGCGACTGTTATTTGTCCAGTATCTGGTTTCCAGTGTAGAAGGCTAGTAAGTTTAAGATAATCAGGATCGTTATCTCCTTTAGTATATTCTATCAGATTTCTAGAAAATGGAATTGTGGCACATAAAATGCATTCATTATCAATGATATGATCTTTCCATTTTCCTATGAAATAGTTTTTTATGCCCTCAGCTTTAGTTAAGGATATCGAAGTAGCATTACGATTAGCCATCAAGCATCTATCACGATGTACAAAATTATTAGCTAACGTGCGAAAAAAATCAAAATTATGAGTCAATATGATTTGATAGAAATCGGTCGTTTGATTAAGATCTTCCAAATATTGAATGATTGCATGTTTATTTTTATAATCGAAAGAATCTGCCACATCATCTATTATAAATAGCGTTTTCTTATTATTTTGTTTTCTATACTCAACATCAAATATAAAATTCAATAAATAAAGCGCTCTTTTTTCTCCCTGACTAAGGTTTTTTATTTCGCCGCGAGAATATTTAACTTCATCGACACCATCATTGAAAACAAACTTGAGCTTCGCCTGCTCTCTGCCTAATGCAGCTTGCTGTTGATTTTCAACTGAAAGCGTAAAAGGCATATCAACAAATCTATCATTAAAACGTTCAACCGCACTCGCCCAGCGTGGCGCTATCTGAGCAGCTTCAGTTTCGATGCTAGATATTTCATCTTTACTATCCCCATATAGGGAAACATATTCAACGGCATCAGAACTATTTTTTATATAATGAACCCATAATTCTTTTCTAAATTCCGGTATGTTTGCAGGTTTAATTTTTTGTAGTAGAAGTTCTACTTCTGTTGCAGGAATATTTTCTATAAGTTCAACAAGAGATTGAGTCTGAGCATTTTTAGCGAGGCTAATCCGCAACGATTTTAGTGTCTGATCACTATCAATTCTTGCATGTATCTCTTGAAGTTTTATTTCAAGCTGTTCTTTATCAATTGAGGTATCTTCACCTTTTAAATGAACACGATGCCCACCTGCAAAAAAACCTTGTTTATCTAATGTTAAAAATGATATATCGGCTTTAGCTGGGTTGAAAACACCTTTTTGATATATAGAACCAGAATTTTCAAAAAGCTCTTGATAACGTTCATTAAATTCATTAGCTTTGGATACAAACTCTGGGCTTGTTAAGACGTCAATAGCTTTCTGATCAAATATTGTAGCGTATCTAAAGTGCTCGAATTCGTACTGCTGAGGCAATCCGAGTAATTCTGAAATACAATGAGAAAAATTAATAGCCTGACAATCATTAAGTATTGTTTGCTCCAAATCAGCTTTCTTTACTCCAGAGATTTTATTTAAATAATTTAGTAGTTTACTCTTTTGCTTTTCAAGCCCAACAAGCATCTCATCATAGCGAGCTTTGTAATCAGGATTAACTAGAATATTTGTTATCGCTGGACTATCTGAGTTAATATCAATTTCAGATTTCAGCACATATATATCATCTTGATTTATAGGACCTTCATCTACCAAAACAGCACAATTACAAGGACGTTGGTAACGTTCCTCACAAGGCATTTCCCCGTGAGATATTTTCTCAAACGTTCTAGAGAAGGATGTTTTCATAAGTCCATTTGGAGCATAAACCGCATAAGCATTTATTTTTCTGGGATCATTAAAATAAAAATCATACTCTAACGATCTTATACCATAACAATTTTCAAAGTTAATTCGCAGCTTATTCATGAGCCCTCTATTAATTATAATCGTTGTCAGCATTGAGATACATATTATCTAATCTTAGTGATCATGCATCTTAAGAGTAACTATTTATTGATATGGGTTAAAAAAACATATTTTGAAATGTGTAATTTGATGATATATATCACGATTTCAACCCGATTAGAAAGAAATACGTAGGAGATAATTAGTATAGATAGATTGTTGTGTGATAAGATATTTTTTCGCAAGTATCAACTATAGATATTGTATAACTATCTGATTTTAAATCATAATTAGTTAACATTAGTTCTCATCTGCGTTAAGAGGCAATCAAGTGAACTATGACTTCATGATGCTTTCTCCATATGATTTTGAACAATTGGTATGTGATTTGCTTTCCAAAAGCTTGGGGGTACGCCTTGAATCTTTCAAAGAGGGCAAAGATTCAGGCATTGATTTACGTCATTCTCTCTCGTCAGAAGGTTCTGGTGATCTGATAGTACAGTGTAAACGCTATGCTGTTCATAAATTCTCTGAGCTCAAACGTAGTTTGAGTTCAGAACTGATAAATTTAAACAAACTGCAACCAAATCGATATATCATAGCAACATCGGTAGCTCTTTCACCAAAAAACAAGCAAGATTTAATTAAAATCCTAACCCCGTGGGTTAAGTCTAATGATGATATTTATAGCCCTGCAGATCTTAATAAACTTATTCGTGATTTTCCTGAGATTGAAAGAGCACATTTTAAACTCTGGATATCCAGCACCGCTGTTTTAGAAAAAATATTAAACGCTCGTATTTTCTCCCAAACTGATGCAAGTTTAGAACAGACACGTCGTCATTCTAGTAAATTAGTAGCTCACTCTGGATTAAACATTGCGATCGAGCTTTTACAAAAAAACCACCATATATTAATAGTTGGAAATCCCGGAATAGGAAAGACAACACTGGCTAAAATGATCATGTGTCACTATATGGAAGACGGTTTTGAACCTGTCTGGCTTTTTAATAACATAGAGGATGTATGGTCGTTAATTCATTCAGAAAAGGCTTCAGAACAACGTTTAATAATTGTTTATGATGATTTTTTAGGTCGATTGCGGTTCAATTCTGAAAAATTTGAAAAAAATGAAGATAGAGCACTCCTTGCATTGATTGATTACGTATCAAACCTTTCTAATATTCGATTAATTTTAACCACAAGGGAATATATTCTAGAAGATGCTAAAAGAATGCATGGCTCTTTCGATGATAGAGCTAACGAACTTGTAAAATACACCTTATCGTTAGATGAATATGCACGCAGTGAAAGAGCTCAAATTTTATTTAATCATTTATATTTTTCTGATCTCCCGGACGAAAGATTAAAAAAACTCATTGAAACAAAAGCTTATAGGGATGTAATCACACATAACTCATTTAACCCAAGAGTTGTTGAAATTGTGTGTAATTATGCTAATAGCAGAGCATTATCAGTAGATGAGTTTATAGCTTTTTTTAAAAAAGAATTTGATAACCCCATCACTCTATGGGCACATCCATTCAAGCAAGAGATTAGCCCAATGGCGCAGAAAATTCTGCTAGCGCTTTGGTCCTTCGATGGAAAAGTTGAAATAAATACACTAAAACAAGCAGTTGCACTCTTTTATCCTAAAAGTAATGGCTATGAAGTTGATATGGACTTTAGTGATGCAATTCGTCAACTTGATGGAAATTTCATTTTAAGCAATCGATTTAAGGGTGTTAATAGAAAAAAAGAATATATTATAATCCAATTTCAAAACCCATCTGTCGAGGAATTTATAGAATCATTAGCGAAAGAATACTCCACACTTTTAAGTTTAATTGATGTATGTGTTGTTTATGAACAGATTGAAAAATTATTAGATTTATCTGAAAGGATTAATTTTACTTTTGATGAATTTTTTAATAACTTAAAAGTGCAATTTATTGATTGTCAAGATAAGTTCTCGGGAAGAATCTTAAATTTTATTTTGTACAATGAAGACACTGCTATAAAAACATGGGTTCTCAATGAGTGCAGAAAAGCATCTGTGATTTTAACATTACTTAAATTAGAGAAAAAAATAAACGTCAGTGATCAGCGAAAAAATGAGGGATACCTTCATGTTATGACGAAGCAAGGATGGAGAGAAATCTTATCTTCCATTCCGTACAGACAAGCAGAAGTTTATTATATATACTCACTTCAAAAATGGATCTTAAACTCTAGTGGGTGGAGTGATAGTGATATTACAACTTCTCAGTTTAATTTACGCACTTGTGTATTGGAGTTATTGAACGAGGATGATGCTTACTTGACTGATAAAAACTCGATAGATAAGCTCATTGAGACATTAACATTATATCCCCTACCTTTATCCGAAGATCTAACAAATGCAATCCTGAGTGTTGTTAAGTCATCTTTTGATTATATAAGCCTAAACCAGTTAAATGTTTCAGAATTAGAAGAAGAAATTGAAGGTGTAAAAAACATTGCAAAGAAATTGAACATTAATCTAGATACTGAAATTATGACATTGGAAAGTAAAATATTCGAAAAAACAGATGAGGAAGAAAATGATAATACTATTATAGGTGAAAGTCATCGGTATGAGAATATTTCCAGCAACGACATGGATATTGATAAATTGTTCAAAAGTTTAATTGAGCGTTAATTATTAATTATGGTGATAATTTCAACATCATTAGATAAAGAATACCTTATGAAAAAAAACTATATTTATATCAGAAACAAACAGCCTTACAGACCACAATGGAATACCCAGATATCTGATTTAATAACCAGTTTCCACTTACATCCTGATTTAATGAACATTGTGTTCCACCACTTCTGTCAGCAATAACTGGAATACTGATAGACCTCAACGCACAAAAATTATGCTGACCAAGATTCTGTCCCAACCATGCTGTATTACCTCCATCGGGAGAGTAATAAACCTCTGATGAATTAAAGGCATTCTTCCATATCCCATTCTGGCAGGATAAAATTAAACCCTCACTATTTTTACTCATCAGACCGTTTGACGAACAATCTCCTCCAACCAAAACAGTTGAAGCTGGCTGTAAGTATTGCCCCGAAACGATCCCTGATGAGTTAATGTTTCCAGAAGCTGTTATAGCCCCCGTAGTTTTACCATCATTTGATGCAGACAAAGCAAGATCACCACGTAGCTTTTGACTTCCCCAAACGTCTAGCTTAATAGAGGAGTTGTTATCACCATTGAGGGAAAGATAACCATCACCCGCTCCACCTGATACGTTAATCAGCACCGCATTCTGATTACTGGAACCACCGCCGCCAATTTGCAGACGGCTGCTATTGGTTTTAGCCGCGACATAGCTATCCGAATCCACGCCATTTTTAACGGTCAGATAGCTGTTCATTGATACATTTTTGCCAAAAGTAGAGAAGCCAGTCACCGTCAAATCTTATGAAACGCTGACGTTCTTGGCAAAGCACCCATAGGAACCATTGAATGAAACTGCGTTGACATCACCTGACGCGGTAATGTCTTTGGCGTTTTTGATGCTTTTGCCTCCCATGTTCAGATCGCCCATCATGGGTAATGTGCCATCACGACGCAGGTAAACAGAATACATTGAGGAATCGTATCCTACACGGTAGTTCTGACCTGCTCCCCGCCGCGTTAATCCCACTATAGTTATTTTGGTTCTCGGTCCATTGACCACCAGAGCCTGATGCAACAGAAGCTGATTGCGTCATACCGCTATCGATACCAGCCGCTTGCATAGCTCGGCCTAACAAGTCATAGCGAACACGGCTTCCTTCGGTCCAAGGTAAGGTTGTAATAACGAGTCCATTGATAGCTTAGTTAGGTGTTGTTCCAGCGCGTTTTAACAAGATCTTGTAAGAAGATTTCTGCACGTTAATGCCGGTATAGCTGGCAGGTAGCAAACCTTCATTAACCAACGTCTGATACGTAATTTCACAGCCATTAGCCGAACAGGTTCTTGGACCCGGATCACTGCTCTGGCTGCTACTGGATGAGAGCGTTGAAAGCTTGTCATAGCGAATGCTGATATAACGATTAACCGCCTCACCTACTGCTTCATTTGTTGACCAACAGCCTTAGCTATAACCGTTTCCTGTTCATTTTTCATATCCTGAAAACGCATAAAAGCCATCATACTACCGACACCCAGCACCAAAATGAGTTCCAGTAATGAGAACCCTTTCTTATTTGTTTTTTCATTTTCATCGTCCTTTTTGTTTCACGTACATATCAATTAACAAAAATAAAAAAGAGGTCAATACTGGTTAAGATACAATCCATAAAAAACACTTAACAATAAATTTCAGGAGGGGTAAATTTATCAATTATCGTCTTTTGTATGTTATCCTGCTCATAACCTTAAACACTCAGGATAAAAGATAATAACTGACGATATTAAAGCACTTAATAACATTCGAACCCTACGCGCTCAAGCACGAGAAACAGATTTGGCTACACTGGAAGAAATACTGGAAAAATTAACTGCTATTGTCGAAGACAGACGTCAAGAAGAAACAATCGTAAAGCAACAAAATGCTGAACGTCAGGCCAAAATCGAAGCGCTGCGTGCACAACTGCTTGAAGATGGTATTGACCCGTCCGAACTGCTGGCTAATCCTAAATCGTCTCGTCCGACTGCGGTTCGTGAGCCTCGTCCTGCTAAATACAAATATATTGATGAAAATGGTGATGAAAAGACATGGACAGGTCAGGGTCGTACACCAAAAGCGATTGCTGCTGCACTGGAAGGTGGTAAGGTTTTAGAAGATTTTGCTATCTAAATACATTCCATACATTCTTTAATCCGGGCATCGTGAATACCCTTATAAAGGAAACAATATGCCATCACCAAGAGAAGTGAATCCGCATAATTTCAAAGTATTGGAAATTATTTATGATTTAAACGGATTCTCCGTTGCATGGGGGATCTGGGAGAATGGGACTAAGCGCCTCGCTATGAGATGGAATGGTGAAGGCGAGGACAAGGGTTATCCAAAAACATTTGGTAATCCTGTATGGTTCATGCTCCCAAATGAGCTTAGTCTACCGATACTTCAATCACTGGATGCATATAACCCTTTACATCGCGGTGTAGAAAAAAGTTAATCGTTCCGGGTATTATTTAATAATGTATGTCATGCATTATATGACATCAATTGTTAAATTGACTACCGCGCCCTCTGGGGCTTGGTCAACAGCTCCCCAGCCTAAAACAAGTTTTAAGCAGGAGAGCTGTTCGGACGTGAAAGGATTTTATGGTCTGAATTTTTTGAGGACTCTTTCAATGTAGATTTGTCCATTTACTTTATACCTTTCGATATCGTTCGTATGTAAGGATGGAACTTCTAACAACAAACCAAAGAGTAATTGTTTATCTACCTCACTTATATCACAGTTTAAAACCTTGGCAACCTCTGCACCGAGAATTATTTTTTGTCGTGTATTTTCTTTTTTATTGTCTCTCTTCTCTTTTGCTTTAAGATAATTGAGCTTGTTTTGTGCACCCGCAATTTTCTGCTCAAGTGTTTTCTTTATTTCCGGTCTACTTATATCACTCTGAAAAATTTTACCTATTAGATAGGTGTTTTTTATTTCTTCATCATTCATTCTTTTCTCCACTGATTTCTATGATTATAAGGAATATTGCTTCCAAACTCATCATCTGAAAGTATTCGCTTGATTGATTTAATCCGAGATCGGAATTGTTGTATTTCCTGCTTCTTTTTAAATTCAACTCGTACCTCTGTTATTATCTTTTCTGCTTCACTATATGCTTGTTCAAGATCGGTATAGATTCCATTATCAAGTAATCGTTTTGCTTCAAGATCGATAGCTTCATCGTTATTTTTATACATAAAACCTCCTTGTATTAATTTCCTTATTACTCATTATCACAATTAATAAAATAATCAATAGCATGGGGGATATTAATTAACATTATCCATTTCATGTTCAGCTAATAATTTTTTAACATATAACTATAATTCATTATTCTTAAAAATGATAATTGATTTTTATTGTCAGTGTAGCTATAAGGGAGAATAATGACGATGCATCATTTGATGTGGCCCTATTCTATGGAAATAAGCATGGCTACAAACACAGGAAATGATTCAAGAAAAGGTTCAGTACGAGATCGTACTCAAGTTCAAAATCCCAAGAATGGTAATTATACGAAACGGGATACTGACAGCGGTCAATTTATGGACCAAAAACAAGATGGGAAACCATTCAAAGGTGTAGCTAAAGAAGTTGATAATCGTCGTAAATAGTAAGAAAGGGCCAAAAGGCCCTTTCTTTAGCACTCAGGAAGACTCAAAAGGTTATTAGGCTGTTCGCCATCATTTTGTGTTTTTAAGTATTTGTTACCAGAAGCGCTAACAGCAACAATCACCCACACTGAATGCCCTCCTGCATTAACATAAAACCTCCATTTCCCAGATTCTATTCCGCTTATAGCCTCTTGCTGTGTTAGCTTCCATCTGGTGTCATCAGCATTCTTACCACCTATATGAGTTATCCTTTCATGAGCACTCTGGCGATTGCTTTTATTGATACATAATACTTGATGTTCGGACATTTTAGCCTCATTATAATTGCTGCATGTAATTAATAAACTGATCATCATTCTCATTGCATCAAATTGCTTTAAGAAATGATGCACACTGAGCTTAGGTCATATCCTCACGATTTCCAGTCAACAAAAAACTAAATCACGCACTTTGTAATTTGTGTAACACAAGTGATAGCAACTACTAACTTAAAATATCTGATACTCTCCACGTTACTTATTTTTGTTTATATGTAATTTTAATTTCACCTTCGATTTTCCACTCTAATTTCTTATCCTAACCTGTGAATTGTGCAACAGGGGAAATCACCAGTATTTGTTATATTTTATGTATTTTAGTGTTTCCCGTCTTACGGCGGGATAAATTAACACTCTTTTTGTCCTTCGGACGCCATCAAAAACCCATTTATGTAATATCGTGGAATACTTCGCCCTTTCATCCATATTGAGCCGCTTAATTCGGCGGTTTGTTTTACAGCCATTCATATATTTAGTATTAATTAATAAAGGCAGGCCTTATACATTGTCGTTATTTTTGAGCCATTTATGGCGATAGAAAATAAAGCAATGCCCACTTACGCATTATCGCTTCGCTCTAATGCCGTGGGGTCTACCGACGGTTGCCGCCGCAGGCTAAAACCGTTTCCTTCGGAAACAAAATCAAGGTCAACGTCAACCCCAACGTTTTCCTTACGTAAAACGAAAAGCAGCATTTAGCATTGAGGAATACTTGGATGGCGATATACAGTTTTAAAATGGAGAACATCAGCAGAGGCGAAGGTCAGTCTTCGGTTAACTCTGCTGCATATCGTCACCGTAAAGTTTTCTTCGATAACAGAACAGGTGAAGTTTGTGGTCGCAAAACAGCACATAAAAAGGACCTTGCCTTTGCGCAGATTTTTGCACCTGAAAATACGCCACCTGACCTTATTGTTGACAGTGAAACACTCTGGAATGCTGTTGAAGCCTCAGAGAAGAGAAAAGATGCCCGTCTTGCCAAAGAGTTTAAAATTGCCCTCCCTGCCGAGCTAACACCAGAACAGAACATTGAACTCACTGCAGCTTTTGTTCTTGAGCACTTTACCAAGCAAGGCATCATCGCAGATGTTGTTATCCACGATATCAAGGGTCATAACCCGCATATCCATATCATGGGAACAACCCGTGAGGTTCTTTCTACCGGCTTTGGCAAAAAGGTCCGTGAGTGGGATAAACCTGAAATGCTTGATAGCTGGCGTAAAGGCTGGCAGAACATCTGTAATGAGTTCCTTGAGCTGTATGGTCATGATGAACGCGTTGATCACCGTTCTATCAGGGTTCAGTATGAAGAAGCCCTTGAACAGGCTACTGTTGCCGCTACCAATGAAGAGAAAGCAATCTGGCTGGCTAAAGCTATTGAGACGAACCGCGATCCAATACTTCATATCCCTCGTGATCGCTGGGGTACTGTAGCCGCTCAGGAACAACGTGCTGCAGAGCAAGCCATACGTGATGAGCTGAAAACAGAAGCTGTTGAAGCCTACTTTGCCTTTAAGGATTTACCATTAGACATCGTTGTTGATGTTGCCAGCTTTACGGTGCATGCACTGGCTGAACCTGAAGAAATTGTTATGCCTGATAATACCGGGAGAGCATCATCTTCAGACTCGCAAAAACCTGTTCTGGTTTCCCCTGCACCTCATACACGCACTACACTGAAAACCCAATCCTCTCCAACGTCAAGAGCGTATAAACGCGCTCCTGTTAAAGCTAAGAGGAAACAGGTTGAACCTCGTCAAACTGGCGTGTTCAAACGTTTCACGCTGTTGGTCGTCAGGTATATAAAAGAAAAATTTGTCTGGGCCAGAAGAAAACCTTCCCCTGTTTCAGTTGATGCTGAACATGATAAGCGTATTGCTGAAAACTATGTCTTCGATGAGGTTCAGGGTATCTATGTGCCACGCGCTGAACATGAGAGAAGAGCCAGATTTAACAGTGACACTTATAGTCCAACCAAAGATGAGATCAGGCGTTTTCCAAGTCGACCTAAACAAGAACAGCATAAGTGCGATAACAATCAGGACTATACCCTTACTCCGCCGCTAGTATCAGTAAAAGACAAGAAACATCCATCGTTAAAGCCGCCGGGGCTTAATAAAAATAGATTGTGAGATTACAGGTTAAGGAGTCACAATAGAAAAATAAAGTTTGATTTACACCTCAAACCGAATTATTGGAGCTTGCATAACACCACGTATTATCAAGCCCCTACAAGCGACAAATTAAACAATTTAATAAAACTAAAGAATTTCATCTCTAACTTTTAAAATTTTCTCTAAGAACCCGTCCTCCAATCGACTAACGGATGCTGTTCCGAAGAAGAATTCATTATTATAAATCATTCTATGTTTCGCAACGGCATCCAATATAAATCTAAAGCTATATTGCCTTTCAACATCTTGCATGCCTGAATAGAACATATCGAAAGATGGCATCCAATCATATAAATAACGACACTCATCCAAAACAAATAAATCCATATACATTTGAGTATCTTTGGCCTTGTAAGTCCATCGCTGAGTTTGTTCAATATTGACATGATAAGGTACTGATAACTGCCTAAATAAAACCTCCTTAACTTGATGGAATAAAAACAAATCACAGAATGGATATAGTGATTGATGCCAATTATATCTTGATAACTCGGTCAAAGATTCATTGTAATAATCTTTCTCCCCCCAACCTTCTCCCATAAGAAAATGCATTGTGGATATACTTTTTATTAATGAGTTAGCATCATTATCTATACTTAACTGAGATAGAAATGATAAACAAAAATTACTGTATGATGAGTTAGTATAAATATGCTGAGGATAATTTCCATCATTTTTGTTAACATTTGCATTTATAGCTGCAAACGTCCACATTATTGGATAAAATGATGTATCCGTAATTACATCCCCTCCATTATCATTGCAATCAAAATGATATAATGAATCTATTTTATTTTGTAATTGTTTTTTATCACCTAATTTAAACATATATTTGAAAAGTGAGTGAGATGATAAAAAGTTTTCATAAGGAGATATAACAGAGATCGTATCAATTAACAGCCTTGTAATATATTGCCCGTAATAATCCTCTATATTATCAGCCACCTTATTCCGCCACCCATCTGGATCGAAGCCATTAGAAATCGCCCCCTCCATGCAATTCCATTTAGGGTCATTTGTTTCTAAGAATGACTTAGGGTATAAATAGTCAGCAACTAATTTTGCTAGATTACCATGATCCTCTTCATTTTGTTTTTCAGATGGAAGACTAACATTCGTAATCAATACTCCTAAAGGAGTAAGCGCATGATACTTTAATATGGCAGTAATTGTTTTTAATGTTTTTTGCCCGTCTTTTTTACTCGGTAAAGGACCACAAAAATCAAGGTAAATAATGTCGAATTTCTGTGGGGATATCTCAAAAAAATCACCGATATTTGATTTAATTAATTTTATAAAAGGAAACTGCGAAGATAGTGCAGAAATAACAGCCTCATTATATATTTTGGCATCACTTTCGAAGGCCCAAATATTTTCCGGCAGTATCCCTAGGTTAGTCATTTCATTAATATCATTTTCAGGATTTGGACCTGATAAATAAGCGACCTTTAAGCTGGACGCTGCCTTTTCATGGATTATTGAACTATAAAACCCCTCCCACCTTTTAATTGTTTCATCAGACAGCTCATCTACAAGGAACGCTCTCTCGTCATTAGTTTTACGTTTATAAAATGATTTAACTCGTCTTATGTAATCCTTAGGACATAAAGTTGAATCAGATCTTTTTGCTGTCAATTTTTCAATTGCGGAATGAAGAACCTGTTTTCTAGCTATTTCCTTCTGAGCTTCGTTGTACATTTAGACCTCCAAGATTACGCTTTTTACTATGATATTAGGCTGTGTCCCTTAATCTCCTGAGCTATAGTGACTATCTGTTTCTACAATACATTGAACTATGCTTCAAAAAATGAGGGGACACAGCCTAGAGTTCTTAATTCATTTATCTGAATAACTTAGTAATGTCATAAATTTAGAAGTAAAATTCCTAAAAATATTCAATTCATTATCCGGAATAAGATAAAACTTCCCGCTAATCAATGTGGATGATTCAAACAGTTCATCCGCTTCATTAACAAGATCACTAAAAATAAGATCTGATACTGAATTTATTTCTTTAAAAGACTTTCGATAACTACGTCTAACATACTTAATTTTCTTTTTTAAATCACGTATATTCTTATCATTTAGTATTCCATGCGTGTGAGCATATATATTTCTTATCTCAGTATAAAGTATCCAGATATCTAAAGACACATCTTTAGAAAAGTGATGAACTTCCCTCATTGATTCTAAAACATCTGGATATTCATCACCAATCTTTTGTATTAGTTCATTGGTATATAGTCGCCCTTGAACACCTCGGGAATTTAAGATTTCCTTGAGATTACTTTCGATTGTACTAAAAAGAAACATGAATTCCCAAACATTTAAAAACCCCGTTACGACCAAATACCAATTGTCTGTTGGAAGAGATTTTAATAGTTCATTCAAATTTACATTTACATTCTTTTGAAAATACTCGCCAACATTCACTCCCATTACTGAATAATGATTTTTTATTTCACCTGCTCTGAGAACATTATTTTGAATTATTTCCTCTAAGAATGACTTTACTGCCAAATTAAAAACATCTTCGTCATTGACTACTGTAACTACTTTACCCAAAAAATCCTTTTCAATTAATTTTCCTTCTTTAATTAGAAACTCTTTATTTTCTTCTAGAAATACATCATATTCGAACCTTTGGATATAAGATTTCATATATGATAAAAGCAAAACATTTGTCAAATGACAAATATTGAAGATATTATGATAATTTTTATACCAATCAGGAGACTTATCTGTTGGAGCCTCGATAGATGGTTCATAAACATGTATCATAGCTAACTCTCTTTATGTTATACATTTGCATATCATATCACTTAGATTTCATCAATAAATATTATTGATAACAATACTCACTCAGCATTGAGCATTATGAAAAATATTATACATCACAATAGGTTCTACATCTCATAAAGTTAATACCACATGATTGCTTGAGAACAATATTATCTAAAAAGATAGCCTTCTCTGCGACAAAAGCAGGCACTGCCAATATCAAGAAAACTGATAGTAGCACTAGCTATACTTATAGACATCCCTATCAGAATTAGTAGGCAGATGATCACATGCGTATATCACTTCGGATAGATTCCATATAAAAAATTCGTCTTACAGACAGTACAAACGTGAAAATTGTGCATGCTCTCTTTTGGGTAAAAAGGGCACTGGATTGATTGTTTTCCATTATAGCTCCTCTAGTTAGCTTCCAGCCATTGCTAGATTTAACAAGAGTCATAGGGAAAAGGGCCAAGTATCACAAAACCATTTAATTGCTTCATCATCATGTGAACCTTCACATCATTCAAAGTTTCCTTTGAAAAGGGATTTTTTTGGCGACGTCAAAATCCTAACAAGGATATTTATTAAATCTTCTGGGGATATTTATTAATTCTATATCTAGTAGTGCTTCTTTATTCAACATCCCCTGCGACATTAACCACCTCACATAAAACATCATCTTTTTTATTGCTCATCATTATCTCTTTGATTGTTTCACATTTAGTACAACACATACGAGAATAAACATAATTATTATTTGATAATCATTTGAAAATTATCAATATTGCATTAATTTGACATATTATTAAATATAATAAGCCCTGTATCAAACAGGGCTATATGAATTAAAGATTACAGATTAAAAAAGCTTACCAGCTATCATTATTTCGCTTTTCAATTGCATCACGATAACGCTGTTGTTCCACAATATCCAGATTTGGATCAAATAACACACTTGATCCTTTCACAGCAATATCGGCATCAATCTCTGATTGGGGAGCATAGGCCTTATAACCATTAGGCTGCGAAGTGGCTGTGGGGATATATATCCCATAGTATTTCCCATTCTTAGAACAACCGATGTAAGCCAACAGGCAAGCAAACAGGAAAAAGAATGTCCATACTGTATTATGGCCGTTAATCGTATATCCACTTCCATCCACATTTGAAAACAAACCATGAAATCGGACGACATAGACAATCAAAAATGATGAGAGGATAACAGCCCTGCTTTTACCTACGGTTAAATGCTTACGCATGATTTTCACCGTTGGAAGCAATGTGACCAAAATTAGCCCAATAGAAACAACGACCAGCCATACAGGAAACAGCCCGTATTTTTGCGTGGTGTTCTGCGATAACGTCAGTAACGACAGCACCAAGAAAGTATTAAGCAGAAAAAGACTGACAGCCATCGATACCTTTGCGTCTTTTTGTGTCTTCCTCAGAAACAGCACAGGAGCCAGTGATGGTATGTTTACCAGCAGCCCCATGAAAATCACCCAAGAGATCGAGTTCATAGCTTTTTTCCTGTAATTACCGTGCGGTCCAGCCGTTATTGGTTTTCACCAGAACAATTTTGGCTTCTTCTGGTTCAGACATTCCTTTCACGCCAGAGAAGGCATTTTTATCAACCCAGCCCGGCACGCCATCCAGTTTCCACGTATAGGTCACTTGCGTCATTTTAACGCCATTACCCTCACTTGGTTCAGTCCAGTTTTTAACCTCTAAAACTTTCCGATGACCGACACAGGCCCCTTTCTCACGGTCCCAAAACTCAACTTCTTGGCCTTTATCTGTTACTTCCAGAACATCAACACTGCTAAAGCCATTTGCCTGTTGCGAAACAGTGAGCAGCCCTTGTTCAGCAAGTCCTTTCAGGATTTCATCACTGGCACTGTATCCGGCAGAACGGTAGCCACGGTTAACCTTAATCGGAAAACCTTTGTTGAATACAATGTCGTTGTCCTGCAGGGAGTAGCACAGCTTTGATTGTGATATTTTTGCGTTGATCGCTTTCTCAAAATCGCCTTTTTCACCGCATCCCGCCAGAACAAGAGCGGCACCAGCAACGAGTAAAATCTTCTTCATCTTCCTATCCATCCTGATAATCAAAAATGCTGTTATGTAGAGGTTGTCTGCTGCGCACCTGTAGTCGTTAAAGCTTGTTCTTACTGGCATAACGCAGCAAAACCACTTGATTAACCAATTGATAGGATTCAATTATTTTTGTGGGCCGTCATATCGTTTGTAACGATCAAAATCAAAATAATGATAGTTTTTGCCTATCATTAGATACATATCGATCGATTAAAACAATTAAATTACCGATCGAAAAAACATTATTAATCGATATAAACTATCAATATTAATTTATCGATCTGATATACCGATCATTTTCTTGCTAGATGAATCGTTACTGGATAAAGTGAACAGAAGGATCACTGGACCGTTTGTGGGTTGGTTTATGGGTATAGAACGTCAAATCTAATGACCAACAGCCAGCACTGCCCTATGGCCCTTCCTTGGCCTTTATTCATGCAACATCAGGGAAAACAATCATGAGGGATGCCGTTAGCTGATTAAGTAGAAAAACTCATAGGCTTCTGATAAGCGGCTTTCTTCACTATTGATTTACATGAGTCTTAATAGCCAGATGCGGCACTACGCTGGCTCAGGCTCCTTTACGCTTATTTTTTCGTTTACTATTTATATGGAGTTAACATGAAAAAACTGTTTATCGCTGCGTTGGTGATCCTGCCTCTTACCGCTTGCACCACCTATGGCAACAAATCCCTTAAAGACGAATCCCAACAAACCGTAAAAACCAAAATCGTTAAAGGGAAAACGACCCATCAAGATGTTATTAATGCATTCGGGGAGCCACAAACGCGCGCGACCAATGATGGTCAGGAAATGTGGTCCTACTCCAGCATGTCAGGTGAGAGTCAGATCTCAAACTACATTCCCGGTCTGGCCTTGCTTAAGAACAGCAACACGGCTCACATGAACTCCCTTGAGATCTGGTTCAAGGGAAATGTTGTTGACCGATATAATTTCAGCCAGACGGCAAGTAAGGTATCGCGTGGGTTGTTGGATTGATTTTGCAAAGCAGATAAATAATTAATAGGCCGTCATCCGATTGACGGCACTATCTGAAAAGAACTAACTGTTATTATTACTATATTATTTTTTCATGTGTCGTATTGATTTATTAGTTTTTCACCCTTATTTTAAATCAATCGTTTTCCTAAATATCATCCCAATCTAATGGTTCATCTGGTGGCACAAGACTTATGTTTTCAACTGAGGTGCTGACTTTTATACTTCCGTGCTTAGCGAATCCCTGCGACTTTTTAGCCTGTAATCTGTCGATTAACACATCGATGTCTTCTTGATTATTTACATCTTGAATGACTGACTCAATAGACCTAAGCTGACCTTCATTATTAGTATAGTTTCCTCCGCTATCAATCACGCTTTCGTCTCGTTCAATTTCTATCGTCTCTTTCTTTTTTCTAATCTCTGAAACAAAACGAGCACGATCACCGTTGAAAACAATCGCAGGATTTATGAAATACCAGTTTTTTTCATTAGTTTTAGCAATAATACGTTTCTCGATGAGTTCCTTTATCCCCCGGTAAAAGATAGATTCAGATAAGACAAAATGATCTATCTTTTCCGCAAGAGACATTGCCTTTTTACAGCTCAGGTAAAAATGATCTTTACCTATCGCATCCTGATATATCCGTAAAAAGATAAAGAATACTTTGTATGCTGTTTTCGTGAGATCAAAGTAGGCTTTTATTTGTGATGTATAGAGTTTGATGAACTCTTCTTTATCAACCTCTTGTGTATGCACAATATTAGCAAAGTAGCTTCGACTGGCATCTTTTCTTTCGATAAGTTCAGTTCCCCTTGAAACAGTCAGATTTTTCTTTCTTGTCTCAATCTTTAGTTCTGTCTCAAAGCAGAATGGATTTAAGCCCAAATCCAAGTCAACTTCCATTTCTTTAATCATATTATCACCTCTTATTATTTTATTTATAATAAAGTAAATACCATGCATGAAACAGATATCAAGTTTTTTGCATATTTTTTTGCGAAAATATTTTATAAATCGCAAGTTTTCCCGTGACGATGATTTAAATAACTGTCATTTTTTAGCGTAAAAATGATATAAGAACTGACTACAGAGTCAGGAAAACTTACTGTGCAGCCAGTAATGCTGACCATAGAGTCAGTAATACTGACCGTATAGTCAGTCGTTGTTTTCCAACACAAGCCTTATTCCCCAAGGGCTACAGGCCGTTTTTGTCTTAACTTAATTTTGCAAGAAGTAAGAGATAATACTTAAGAGGATTAAAAGAAACCGGGCGATTTTTATGATCGCCATACAGGGTTTCTAATAATTTATTGCTAATTATTCCTTTCTATTTAACTAAAATCTTTTTTTTGAAAATCCCCACCATCTATGAGCTAACGCTCATGTGCTGACGCACGGCTACGCCCTAATGCTGATATACAAATATTTTTCCTATTGGATCAAAAGCCATTTATCAAAGCAGCACTTGGTGATTGTCGCCAACAATCACTTTGCTGGACAGGGCTTGCCCCTGCTAATGATGGATTTTTCATTAATGATCGTGGCGATAGCCACTTATAACCAAATGAAAAACTTACATATTAATAACTATCAAACTTTCGCAAACACCGATCTTACTAATTTTCGATAGAACTTAATGAGCATATTTTTTATAGACTGGCTACTGCCAGTCACATAGTTCCTGTGGTGAAATACCATCACGCGCCATCAACTTGAGGAGTCTTTTCATCTTTAGCTTACGCACCTTATTTTCACCAATTTCCTGATAATACTCCTCACGCCGTTCCTCTACCACTTTTCGAAAATTATTCAATAGTTGATTCAGTGTTTTCATATCAGTAGTAGCGGCTTCAGCTTGGATTTTTTTATACATAAACATAACGTGGAACTCATCAATCATCAGTTTTCTCCTATTGTCATAAGTGTTTTTATCTGCCCCTTACGGGGCAAATATATCTTCAAAGGAAACTATAAAGATTTATGAACAAATAAATACGAATGCCTTACCAACAGATTAGCGATAACCTTAAGATCAACCTCGTCAATATTCACATTATTTCCTTCTCTCTGTGTTAAACTCTCAAAGTTATTTTTAATATGCATTATCACGCACATGATAGTTGCACTCATAAAATCATGATCACGAATACACTCTCTTATATCTCCATCGTGATCATTTTGTAAACTGATCCAACTTGCCTCAAAAGATCTTTTAGCAAGATCAAGGAACAGTTTTGTAGATTTGTTTTTAACTTTATTATTTTTAGACATAATTAACCCTCACTTTTATATGATTATTTAATATTTAGTTTATTTTCAGCCCCAAGGAGGGGCCAAATAGATTTACATATAGGCTAACACTAATGCTTTGGTATGCAGCGTCATTACCTCCATTCTCACCCCTTCGAAATCGATAAGATAGCGCTTATTTTTTGCCACACTCTTTTTAGCTCGTTCGATTACTTGGTCATAGACTGTTTCCATATGATGATTATCAGTAAGTAAGTTAAATGCCTCTTTGGGCCCTTTTTTGACTATATCCCAATAAATACGGTAATACTCTTTCATCGCTGATAATAGAAACATCTCAGTAGCGATCCTATCAAAACCATTATTTTTCTTATTCATATATTTTTCCTTTTCTTTGTTTATAGTGTAAAATACCCTGCATTATTAATGCATAAATATTTTGGTTTTTATTTTATAGTATTGTAAAAAACACAGCATTTAACGTTTTACATAAAACCTCCTCATCGCATTAATAGTGTATTGTTCATTAATCAGCGTGTTTACGTGAAAAATGAATAATATTCTCAATCCATTCATCGATTTCACTTTCAACAAAAGCTCTGGCTCTTATGCCAATCTTTATCGGTTCTGGGAATACGCCCCTGCTAATAAGTCGATAAATCCATGCTTTGCTATATCCTGTTTTATTCATCACTTCCGGCAGGCGAATAAGTCTTCTTGTTGTCATATATTTCTCCGTTGTTGTTTTGATGAATGTAGTATCTGCAGATCGCTTATGACGTTCAACCCTCGAAAAATCAGAATTGAACCTGAATTGAGTGTTTTTTAAACAAAAACGGATGAAATGGTGGGAGAGCTGTCACTGGGCGGGGTATAGAGTGATTTGGCAAAAAGTGCTATTTTTTTTCCTGTTTTAAGGTATTTTATAATTTTCATATTAATCAATTAGTTAATAAATATCAGTTTAAATTCTGACTTAATTCTTATCTGCTTTAGCCAAGAAAAAGGGCTATGCCCGTTAAGACATAGCCCTTCATTCATCAGCAGTTATCCTTACCCAAGCCGATTAAACGTTCCCTGCGTCACATTGAAACCTTTCTCAAGGCTATCCATATAGTCGGCATACCATTGCAGCATCTCGCGTCTACCATCGAGATATTGCGCATGGTTGTAGGTGCCACGGACAGCATTCTTATCAACATGCGCCAATTGGGTTTCAATCCACGCGGTGTTGTAGCCCTGTTCGTGAAGAACTGTGCTCATGGTATGACGGAAGCCGTGACCCGTAACCCGGCCTGTATAACCAATTCGCTTAAATACCTGATTGATACTGGCTTCGCTCATGGTCTTACTGGGATCATTGCGTCCCGGAAACAGTAAAGGAAATTGCCCCGTCATCGCTCTGATCTGTTCGATGATGGCTAAGGCTTGGGTAGAGAGCGGGATGATATGGGGACGGCGCATTTTCATGCGTTCAGCGGAAATTTCCCATAGCGCTTTCTTGGTATCGATTTCTGACCATAACGCACCGCGCAATTCACCTGTTCTCAGGCCAGTAATGATCAGCAATCTTGCTGCCAGCACCATCAGTTCACTACCAGAGTAGCCAGCAAGGGCTTTAAAGAAAGCAGGAAGCTCTTCAGTTGTCAGGAACGGATAATGTGTAGACTCATGCCCCTGCATGGCACTGGTGAGATCAGGCGCGGGATTATACTCGGCTCTGCCTGTGACGATAGCGTAGCGAAACACTTCGCCGCAGCGTTGACGCACTTTCTTGGCTTTCTCAGTCGCGCCTCGGTCTTCCATCTTTTTCAGCACGTTTAGCAGTTCCAACGGCTTGATGTCTGCGATAGGGCGTTGACCAATGAACGGGAAAACATCTTTGTTGAACGCTTCAAGAATGTCAGAGGCATACCCTGCAGACCATTTCTTCACTTTCATGTTGTGCCATTCGAGCGCAATTTCTTGAAAGGTGTTTTTGACCTGCGCTTCACGCTCAACTTTTTGTTCTTTTTTCACCTCTAAAGGATCGATACCCCCAGCAATACCCTTTCGAGCTTCATCACGTTTTGCTCTGGCATCAGCCAAGGACACATCGGGATATACCCCCAGCGCCAATAACTTTTCCTTTCCATCGATACGATACTTTAAACGCCAGTAGCGTGACCCGTTGGTTTTAACCAATAAGTAGAGGCCACCACCATCAGCCATCTTGTAGGGTTTCTCTTTGGGTTTGGCAGTCTCCACCTGTCTGGCATTGAGCTTCATCTGGGGGTATCTCCTTTAAACCGAACAGCGAATACCCCCATTGATACCCCCAACTCACCGTAGATTTCTATGAACGTGAGTAGACGAGCAGAGACAATAAGGGCCGTTAAATCGCGTATTATAAGGGTTTAAAGGGTGTTTGAGTAGACTTAGGGAGACGTTAAAATAGGGAGGATGGTGCCGATAATAGGAGTCGAACCTACGACCTTCGCATTACGAATGCGCTGCTCTACCAACTGAGCTATATCGGCCCTGAAAAGGACATGTCCACGAATGTGAACACGGGGTAGAAGGTTAAAACTAACCGGGCGATGCGTCAATGGCCTTGTGAATCAAACGCCTATTTTTGCATCATCCGCTTTCAATTACGCACGAATCGTGTCAACACAAGAACGCTTGTACACGGTTGGTTATGACTATAGCCAACGACGAACCCGTTGCTCATAGCGTTCCCATTCCGGCCCGAAATGTTTTCGCAACTGTTCTTCTTCAAAATCGATATGCAATCTGGCTATCACCAGCATAAATAATGGTACAGCCAGTATCCCGGCGAGGCTGCCGACGCAGAAAGCGAAGGCCAACTGGAGTCCGCTCATTCCAAGGTAAATAGGGTTGCGGCTCCAGGCGTAACAACCTTCGGTAACAAGCGTGGTCGTTCTTTCCGTATGAAGCGGGTTCAGCGTCGTGCGTTTCATTAGCATTTGCCACGCGGTATGCAGTATCACCCACAGACTGACGCTGGTCAGTAATGCGCTGATCACGATATTCACCGCACCGAATATGAAACGTGGACTCGCCGTCATCGCATCCGCTGCGAGGAAAAGTACTAAGATGAGTGGTGGCGGAAACCAGACTCTTAATTTTCGCAGGAAATGACGCATAACGACTGAACCGGCTTGATGAACGCTGATACCGCTATAAATACCCTGTAAAAAACACATAGACAAACGATGTTTCACTCACAACAGGCTATCGCCTTCACCAGGCAGACTCTGTAGTACTAACTTCGGCAAAAATACTGGCATCAGAGGCATACGCCCCTGATGTTCCCGTCAGGTTTCATGATGAGAAAGTGGAATCCGGCGCTGATTCAAATAGACCTACCGACTGCTTGTAAAAACGCATAAAATCATCAAACATCACTGGCGGTAAAAATTGATAACCCTGTAGGTAATCAACATTATTTTTTCCTAACCATTGCTGCTGATAACCATGTTCAACCCCCTCCGCCACCATACGTAATCCCAGGAGTCCAGAAAGGTGAATGATTGACTCGAGCATAGGGATATGTTGCTCAACATCTTTAATAGCCTTGATGAAAGTTTTATCAATTTTTATAACATCCAGGTCTAACTCATTGAGATAGCAAAGGTTAGCATATCCCGTCCCAAAATCATCTAAAGCAAACAAAACCCCTTTGTTTCGCAGCGATCGTATCAGCTCTTTGATGGCAGGAGTAATAGTGAGCGTCTGGTTTTCGGTTATTTCAATCATCAATTTAATCGGTAGCCTTTGTGTTATCTCCATAAAGTTAAGGCATTCCCAATAGAAAACGGGATTACTTAAACCTGATGGGCTGACATTAAAAGAGACAAATAGAGTTTTATTGATATCCTCACTTCCATCGACCAGATTACGCGCGACGGTAGTCATTAAATAGCTCGTTAACTCATTCATTAAGCCACTTTTTTCAGCCAGTGGTATAAACTCACGTTGAGAAATTGCATAGTTATGCCCATGTGGCCAGCGAGCTAAAACCTCAACACCACAGACATCTCCATTGATATTTACGATGGGTTGAAAATAAGGAATGATTTCTTCATTCCTTATTGCCATACTCAGTCGACCAGAATCTGAGATATCATATGCATCGCCGTATATTACATTCTCACCAGAATGACTGTTCGTCGGACAACCATCATGCAATAAATTATTTCTGGTTAAAAAATGATAGTTTCATTAAAATGTGAAAAACCCAGACGAGCGGTAATTCGTTCCCGGTATCTATACACTGATTTAATGGTTAGCGAGTTAGCAATACAAAAATCGTGCAATTTTTCTTTTGTAAATGATGCATACAGCATTTCCTCCTCAAATTCAGACAAATGAAAAGTAAACATCGTTGAACCTTTAGTGACTTCCACAACCTCAATGGGTGCCATCAAATTGGCTCTTAGCTGAAAAATCAACTGTTCCGATAATTCCCGTCCATTAATGAAAGCATACTCTTCGTACCCTCGATTAACAGAACGCGTTTCATTCATTCGCAGAACAATACAGTTTATATTGATAAATTGTGTACTATTTCTTTGAAACCATTTCCTGACCAGAAACAATGGTAACCGATTATCGATAATCAGCAAACAGGATGGATACCGTGGAATAATTGACTGAGTACCAGAAATAAATGATCGCGCATCAACCAGCACCAGATTTGGCAACCACGATTTTATTCCTGAGAAAAGGAAAATATCATAACTGAGAAGAAAAACCTTTTTCGTATTCATAGTTATCACCAACTTTAATTTATGGCATAGCAGGCCCCTCGTTTTATACACGAGAGCATGTACAACACCTTCAACCTCCAATAATTATAAGGCGGCGCGTGAGTTAACTTTTTCCATAAGTTATCTCATGCAGGTTAGGAATTTATAATCACAACTGTCCATATGAGTATCCCCGTAAAATAGTAAGGCCTTTTAAAAGTTGAAAAAGGAATATTCCTGATTCCTAAGCAGCACAAATAAAATCGCTCACGTTGACAGCAAGTCAAAATATAAAACCATAAAATCAAAAAACGACAACATATGTAACTAAAAAAATTATTCTGCCAGACAAACCATGAACACATGTCATAAATTTCTTATCCCATAACCATTTCCAGCGATATGGATCACATTTCATTAGAAAAAAAACTGGCTTAACATGAGCTACTCAGTAATATCATCAGGAACATTATCATTTAATTTTTTGACGATAGCCGCACGACGAATCTTTGATATCACGCTGCTTCAGGCTTTTCTGGTGGAATCACACTCAACCTGATCATTAATTATACACCCCATGCAATCTGACTCTTAAATACCGTAATATTGAGTACGTATGAAAAATTTCATCTATTCTGAGCTTATGACTGTATTTTATAAAGATACATACTAACGATTGAGTTTGAAGCACCCCTGCCCCACAGGTAAATATTTCTGCAAGGCAACTATAAATTTTCTGTTTTGTGTTTTTAGTTCACTACTATGCCAGGTCTCCCCGGGTAACACATAACGCATGATGGCTTCATCATCTGTTGAATGGCACCCCCGGTGTACGATGACCTTAAAAAAAGTATTCCCGGTGTTTTTCAGTGTCCCGTTTCTCTCATCAACCGAGTATGCCAGATTGATTTTTCTCGGACGAACAACCAGTATAGTATCCATGGCGATTACCGGGAGCGCCGCTCCGCCTTTCCCTTGATTGCGCTGGGTAAGCAGCGTTATCGGCATTTCGCGAAACAGAATTCGATAATAACGTTCCTTATCATCCTGTGGACCACGGTAGAAAATCTTAAAAAATTCGCTCGCCTGCGGTGCCAGTGAAAAATTCAGTGGTGTAAATAAAAGTTCGCCTTCGGCAATAGCGCTTCTGTTTTCACCACCTGGCCCCGGTTTATCAATTTTTACTGCGCTAATACTGTACAAATTCTGTTTCTGGCTATCGTTATAGATTCGTTTACTGATAAACGATTTATCCGATGGCATCTCATAAATAGTCGACTCCAGATAAACAGCCTGTACAGAGCATGCAGTCAGCGCAGACAGCAAGACAAATACCCATCTAAGTGCCAAATGGCAGCGATTCATGGCGTGACTCCCACCCAATTCGCCGTGACTTTTATCTCTCCACTGGCACTGACGACACCTTCCCAGTCCGCACCAGAAACGGTTAACAGCGAACGTGAATCATTCATTGGGAAAAGCAGTTTCAAATCAGTTGCATAATAGCTTCCATCATCGTTGTTATTTGCGTCCCAGGGCGTCTGTTGCCACTGCGCATCACTCATGTTGATTGCCGCCTCACTACAGCTGTTTCGTTTCTGTACCACGCCCCCCGACTGACTGTTGTACTGAAGAAAGGCGGGAATTGGGACGGATAGCCCTCCTTGCGTAGAGGTAAACAGGCAATAAGGCACATTGTTTATCGTTGTACTATCCCCAATAACCTGGGCGGTAATGCTATCGGCCTGACGGGGTCCGGAGACAGTCACGGTGTAATCCATCTCAATCGGAGCGGCATCGCCAATCGTACCGCTGCCGCTTGCAGAAGTAGTATTATTCGCAGAGATAATACTGATCCCATACTCCTTCGGCACAATATTAAGCTGTAGTGAAGGTGTAAACTGGTAATATCCAGACTCTGGTGTTAATCCATTATAAAAACCAAAAGTAAACGGTTGACTATTAGTAATGCTGATTCCTGAATCGACGAGATTTTTCAGAAATGCTTTCGACAGAAAAATATAAATATATTCCCCAGACGTTGTGAAAACGTTGTAATACGCTGTTGAAGTACCATAGTTATACCAGTTTGAACCATTCCCGGAGTATTTCACCGTAGTCGAACCCGGCGTAAAACCAAGCATTGCTGTGTCAACATAAGCTCGAAACGTCAGAGAGGCGGTCAGATTAGCCGTTTGTTGCAGGTTATAGCTTACCATCTTGCAAATCACACCATCGGTGCCGCCTACCACGCCAAGTTCACAATAACCAGAGTCTTTGGTGATGCTCGGCGTTCCATCGCTGGCGACCCACAACTCCTGAAATGCGTTGGTAGAAACTAAAGATAAATGGCCTCTTTTGTTTAATGTATAGGGTCTGATGTACCAATTACCACTACTCTGGTCTTTGCAACGTTGTCCAGCCGCATAATCATAGTCAATCGTTGTTCTGCAAAAATTGAGATTGTAGGTCTCTGAGCCACCGACTGACATATTGCGAAAATATTCATACGCCGAGTCAGTCAGCGATGCAAAACCATAGTATCCACCGGCAATCCCCGCTCCGGTTGCTTTGGTATGATAAAAACCAAATTGATCGGTTAGTTCTGCAGGTATGTAGCCAGATGCCGGACAATTAGCGCCAGTTGTGCAACGAATACCACGGAATGGTTCGCTGATTGGCGAATTATCAATCCACATATCCTTGTAGTATGTAGTATTAGCTACCCAACCAACGATACCAATGTATCCAAGGCTATCCTGGTCATTTCCATATTTTACCCAAGTATTCGAGCCGCTAATACGGGGATCGAGGGAAGAAGGAGTAATAAAATATTCGTTATCAACGTTGTTTTCTATAAATAAATAATTGTTGTTCACAGCCGCCTGAGTGGACGCAGAAAGCGCCCATGCCGAGGGGGATAACGCAACGAAGACACTCCCGAGAATAAGAGACAGAGATTTATTCATTATTAATACCTTATCGTTGTGCCATGGTGGTTTGCGTTGCACATTTCACCTCGCCAACCCACGCCGCGCCGCGTGCTTTTTCCAGATCAAGATCAGCTTCACATACGCTGCCATTGGCTGAAATTAACGTGATGACCGGATATTTTTTATCAATATCGATAGCAAACTCACCCTTTTCATCCGTGCGCGTTTTACCAATATGGTTATGAATATCGGTATTTGCAGCCAATTGCCCATCAGGGTAGCGAATACGCCCGAACACGGTGACCATGCTTTTAATTTCAGGGTTAATAACGCCAACGTTCCCCGGATAAAGCGTCAGTTCCTGTTTGCGTCCTGAAACAATATCGAAGCTGTCCTCAGAGTTCTTATCATTGAGGATCTCCAGCTTGTATTGAGCATAGGGCGGGAGTGCAATGAAATTGGATTTACCGCTGAGAAGATAATTACGATTATTAATCTTCGCAGCCAGTTTCCCCTCGCCGGTCAAATCTGTTTTCACGATGACACCAGACCGCTGCCTCTCTTTACTCAGACCGAAGTCTTTGCCAGCCCACGCCAGAGAGCCTTGAGAAGAGAAGTTCATATTGGTGGAGTTATCCGCGGAACGCGTTACCGATACGGTACCGGCGTTATATTTCGTGTCATAACTCAGATTGCCATTTATCGAATAATTGTTGTCGTAATATTGTTCACCACTCAGACGGGTTGACGCCGCCAGGCCGACCGATTTAATGGGACCTTCAGCATACTGCTTGCGCGCGCTGAGATTCCCCTGGGTGCTGCCATAGCGATCCCGGGAGACCCCCATGCTCAGCCAGGAAGCCAACGGCAACGATAAATCCAGGCTGACATAACGTTCCTGTCTCCCATCGTCATTTCGGTTGTTGTAGTAATAACGCTGGATCCCAGCACGCAGTCCAACCGAGGCATACCTGCCAGAATATAGAGTAGTGCTGTAATCAAGGTTACGGTATTTATTGCCGGAATAACGATTCTCCGTCTGACTCACGGTGAGCGAACCGCCATGAGGAATAAACTTTCCGAGGTTCAGCGTGCCGCCAATAGAATAATTGTCACGTTCCTGCACCGGCAGACGATCGCCAATTTTACTGTCTTCACGAGATGCCCAAAGAGAACCATACCCCTCAGGCACATTGAGATTAATGTTACTGATGTTTCGCCATGACGAATCGTTCGCTACCAGCGTCTGAGCGCCAATGCTGACGTATTCATTCACATTGAGTGTGACATCCGTTTCATTGACCGCATTGTTGTCAAAACCGTAGATCGTCGACTTCAGACCTAACCCCGACAATATCGCCAGCGTTACCGATGCGGCCCCGCCGGCAATCCATGTCTGCTCGCTGCCCAAATCACGATAATGGTTACGCTTATAGCTCACCCGATCATAATCCAGTGAGCCGCCAAAAAACTGCCACGAGAGCTGATCAATTCCAGCAGCCTGCTGGCGGGCAAAGATTTTATTAACCCGGCTGATACGACTATTAATCGTCCGGCCATTGACCACGATATCTACCGTGACGTCATAAACTCCATACGGAAAACGACTGGTATCAATTTCATAGCTGCCCATATTAAAGTTCTGCACGCTGAGCAATCGCCCGTCACGAAAGACATGAACCTCGCCAGCTGCTGGCAAAAATACGGTAATCGGCGTGAGTGAAAGCGCGGTGTTTTCAACCACCGTATTTCCTTTGTTTCCGTAGCTCACGCCGTAAATTTTACCGCCATTCAACGCATTCAGGCTGGCAATAGACTGGACATTCCAGGTGTCAAGCATCCCGAGCGCCAGTCGATACCCGTTATAATCGCGCTCATACATCGCCCGATAGAGTTTACTGGTACTATTGCTATCGCCTATGCCGTAAAACGAACCGTTAATGTTGATGTGGTGTTCACGTAGCGATGTTGTATTGTCCATCGTCAGATAACTGCGGGTGCTACTGCCGTTACGATAGTCGTTGTAGTAAGTGCCGAAGTTATAATTCAGGATGTTGGAGAGCGTCTCCACGCTGGAAGGCCCGAGCAGACTGCTGCGTGCGACAATCGCTTCAGTTAACGCATCTTTGCTGACGATCATCTCCAGGTGAAATGAAGAGACATTGAGTTGCAGGCGCACATCATCTGACAGTTCAATATTCGTGTTGTCATGAAATTTCACATCACGAATTTTTTCCACCATCGCGCGGGTTTTCTCAGAGAGCACCGCATTATTGGGCAATTCAGCAAGCGTCAGGGCTTTAACGGTAATATTGCCATCAACAAGCGCAATAACCGCATCGGCAATTTTTTGCTGACTTTTCTCGTCAGTCTCGTTGTAACGAATATATACCGGCACCGTCATTCCCTGCTCCAGTGAACGGGCGAAAGCGCTGGGAATAACGTAATTACCCACTTTTACTGGGGCTGCATGTGAAAATCCTGGTGTCAGCGCAAGAAAAAGACAAAAGCTACCGCCGACAATATTATTTGTTGTCATATGCATCCTTACATTCCGGTATTTTTATTTATCCCGTACAGATGGCTGCAATCGACCATCACTTCACTGTAATAAACTGTTTACCGTGCCAGATACCGATCCGTGAACGGCTATTGCTAATGTCGGTAAACTGTAATTTTATTTTCGTACCCGGCATAATGTAATAACGTTCGCGACAGCCTCGTCCCCGATCGCGGGCCTTATCCTTACATGCTCCATAGGCGATCACACGAAACGAAACATTGCCGGTATTGGTAATAACATCGCCATGTCGGCTATATTCAAAACGCTCCTTTCGCGGCGCCACCACCAAAATAGTGCCAATTTCAGCGGATGCTGTCGCAACAGCCATTTTATTGGCCCGGGTTTCTGCGCTCTCGGTGACCGGTTCATCAATCCATTGCAGACGATAATAACGCTCGACATCATCTGCAGGTCCTTTATAGAAGAAACGAAATACATCCTTCGCCTGACCAGGCAGAATAAGATTGGCAGGTGTAGAAAGTAACTCTCCAGAATTAACAGGCTTTATTTCGATACCACTCGCCAAAGGTGATGACAATTGTTTTACCGAAACACTGACATAACGTGCCGAATCTGTCGTATTGGCAATTTCTTTCGATAATGAACTCTCAGCAGAAGTCATTATCGATGTAATCTCACCGACATTAATTGCCCAACTGGAAAAAGATGTTACTAACCCTACCAACATTGCTGCCGGTAAATATTTTTTCATGACACCATTCCTGATAAATTCGGGAGAAAATATTCTCCCGAATCTTTATTGCTTAGGCAGACGGAGTCGTCCAGGTTGCATTGAACTGTACTTTTACATCGCCAGTCCAATAGCCGTCCGGCAGGGCAGAGTAATCCGTTACTGCCTGGGTACCATCAGAAGTCGCTGACGCGATGGTGAATTTGAAGTTGGATTGATCGCTGACACGAGCAGCACCATTATAAGCGCCATCAGCCATCAGGCTTTCAAGACCAGAAGTCGAGCTGGAGTTGACCAGGACGGTATCTGATGAATTAGTCAGCGGGGTGCCATTCCATGCCACCCCGACGTTCAGGGTAGAAGCATCGCCACTGGCGTTAGTCAGAGTATTGCTAACAATCTGAGCAGTCAGTTCAAAATCAGTGGCGGTCTCCTGGCCTTGAATGGTCACATCAAATGCGCCATCCTGGGAGTTGAAGCCATTCAGACCTTCCGCATACTGAAAGGTTAAAGAATTCAGCGGGGTGACAACCAACATGCTGGAGGTATCTTTTGTTGCCGTCGCATCCCACGAGGCTGTTGCAGAAGCAGTAACATCCGCCATTGCATTTGCCGCAACAAATACAGAAGCCAGAGAGGTCACTAATAATAATTTTTTCATTTTATCTTCTCCTAAGAACAAACTCACCACCGAGTCTTATTATTAAGTCACTCCAGCGGTTCCATTATTGCGAGCCAGAATTGCCGCGCCCCAAAATTATCATTTGAATTAAGTAACATCTCAACAAACCCTGAAACGCAGAAATTATAAAAGACTAAGAATTTTCCCACAAAAAAAGACCTCTAAGAAGTTTCCTAAGAGATATTTACTCAAAACAAGCCTCGCTCCAGAATTATCACCCAAACAAATAAGTCACAGCAATCAATTCATCTTTTTTATGTTTTTGATATTTATCAAAAATGTCATACAAATAAATTCATACCAAAATCCTTACAAAACATAAAGATAATCAAAACATCCATATTTCATCCAGAATGCTTATTCTTTGTTGCAATTTTGCTAAAATTTATCCTTCACAAGAAAATTCTCATAAAACTTTCGTTTGAAGGGGAATATTCTTATAAACAAAGCACAAGTCTGGAGGATTAATATTCGAATTGATAATTATTTCACACAAGTAATACCAAGAATTTTCCATATAAAAAGAATATTCCTGGTATTACCAGATAAAAATTATGTGCATAAAGGAGAGAATTAGATGAAGCTTTTCAAACCAAGGTAACTATTAAGTGTTACCGTACGTACCCGATGTATGGTAATCAAATCCTGTTGTTCGAGTGATTTTAATGAGCGGCTGACGGTTTCAATTTTAAGGTCGAGATAACTGGCAATTTCTTCCCGGGAAAAAGGCAATCGAAGCGTCGTTTCCGGTCTGCCAATACGCAAATGCATCTCGTAAAACTCCACCAGGAAAGCGGCGATTCTGGCCTCCGCGTGTTTATTCGCATAACGCCGCAATTTCTCAACAATGAACCCATTATCTCTGCACAGAAACTTGATGACTGCTGCGGCAACTGAAGGATCCTTCTCTGCGACCTTGAACAACCGCGCGATGTCGATATGGCAAACTTCCGCAGTCGTTGCAGCCCTGATGGTGGTCAGATACGTTCTCCCTTCGACAGCATCCAGCGCCATGATATCCCCTGGAACATAAAAGCGGCTGATAAAAACGTTATCGCCACATTCCACGCTGGACTTGCAATACCCCTCATGAATCACAAAAAGCATCTCTGCGGCTTCATCCTGCCGAGCGAGAATCTCACCTGCTTTAAACTTCCTTCTTTTGTCTATTAACTTGTACTCATTATCACGATCAATAGCCGTTCCCTTTGGACACAGCGAACAATGGCGGGGTGGGAACGGATTGCCGAGCGGCACAACAGGAATACTAAGCTTGTGAATATCCGATTTCACGCAATAACTCCTCATAAAAATGAGACTGATTCTAATAGAACAAGCGTTGGGAACAATACGTGAACCGCAGACCAGGAAAATTCATGCCTGACAGGGAAAATTCTGTGATAGTTCGCTTTTCTGGCGCAAACGAGAATATAAGTAAATCGGGTCTGCTGCGGATGATTAAAAACGCAGAGCTGAAAACAAACGCGGATACGGCGAAGAAGGTTAAAACAAACCGGGTGATGCTTGTATGGCTTTGCGAATTAAACGCCTGTTTTGCATCACCCGGTTTCAATTACGCACGAATCGTGTCGTCGCCGAAGCCAATCCACTTATAGGTGGTCAGTGCTTCAAGTCCCATTGGGCCACGCGCGTGCAGTTTTTGCGTACTCACCGCCACTTCAGCTCCCAGTCCAAACTGGGCGCCATCGGTAAAACGGGTGGAAGCATTCACGTACACGGCAGAAGAATCAACTTCATTCACGAAACGGTTGGCGTTGCTGAGCGTGCGCGTCAGGATAGCGTCTGAGTGCTGGGTGCCGTGTTCGCGAATGTGCGCGATAGCACCATCCATATTTTCGACCACCACAACGTTCAGATCCAAAGACAGAAACTCGTTATCCAGCTCTTCCGGTTTCAGCGGCACCAGTTTGGCCGGGCCATGCAGTACCTGCATCACGATTTCGTCGCCGTGCAGCGTAACACCGCTTTCCGCCATCTTTTGGCTTAACGCAGGCAGGAAATGCTCAGCGATATCCTGATGCACCAGCAAGGTCTCCACGGTATTACAGGTGCTCGGACGCTGGGTTTTGGCGTTGACGATAATCTTCAGCGCTGGAGCGATTTCAGCAGAATCATCCACATAAATATGACACACGCCTATGCCGCCGGTGATGACCGGGATAGTCGACTGCTCACGACACAGCTTGTGCAGGCCCGCGCCACCGCGTGGGATCAGCATATCGATGTACTTATCCATACGCAGCATTTCAGTGACCAGCGCGCGATCCGGGTTGTCGATCGACTGCACCGCTGCTGCGGGTAAACCGCAGGCTTCCAGCGCCTTTTGGATCACCGCCACGGTCGCGGCGTTAGTCCGGTAAGTCTCTTTCCCGCCGCGCAGGATCGCCGCATTACCGGTTTTCAAGCACAGGGAGGCAACATCAACGGTAACGTTAGGACGCGCTTCATAAATCACGCCAATCACGCCCAGCGGGACGCGACGACGTTCAAGACGCAGTCCGCTATCCAGCAGGCCCCCGTCAATCACCTGCCCGACCGGATCAGCAAGATTACACACCTGACGCACATCGTCAGCAATCGCTTTCAGGCGCGCAGGGGTCAGCGCCAGGCGGTCGAGCATCGCTTCGCTCAGACCATTTTCACGCGCCTGTTCTACATCCTGCTTGTTAGCGCTAAGGATGCTTTCCATTTGCGCTTCCAGCTCATCGGCTATTTTTTCCAGCACGCGATTTTTTTCGCGGCTGGAGAGCAGCGCCAGCTTGTATGACGCAGCTTTGGCAGCAATGCCCATTTGTTCCAGCATATGCCTGTTCCTTAACGGGTAATCATGTCGTCGCGATGGACAGCAACCGGGCCGTATTCATAGCCAAGGATGGTGTCAATCTGCTGTGAGTGGTGTCCGGCAATACGGCGAAGCGCGTCGCTGTTATAGCGGGTCACGCCGTGGGCGATATCACGCCCTTCGAGATTGCAGATACGAATCACTTCACCACGAGAAAAGTTGCCTGTCACGCTTTTAATGCCTTTTGGCAGTAATGAACTGCCGCGTTCCAGGATCGCAGCGGTAGCCCCCTCATCGACGGTAATTTCCCCGGCAGGCGGCGCGCCGAAAATCCAGCGTTTACGGTTTTCCAGCGGAGAGGCCTGAGCATGAAAACGCGTCCCAACGGAAACACCTTCCATCACATCACCAATCACGCCCGGCTTGCTGCCCGCGGCAATAATAGTGTCGATTCCGGCGCGGCACGCGACATCTGCGGCCTGCAATTTAGTGCCCATGCCGCCCGTTCCCAGGCCAGAAACGCTGTCGCCGGCAATGGCGCGCAACGCATCGTCAATACCGTGAACGTCTTTAATCAGCTCCGCCTGCGGATTGGTACGCGGATCGGCGGTGAACAGTCCCTGCTGATCGGTCAGCAGCAGCAGCTTATCGGCTCCGGCCAGAATCGCCGCCAGCGCCGAGAGATTGTCATTATCGCCGACTTTAATTTCGGCGGTCGCCACCGCGTCATTCTCATTGATGACAGGAACGATGTTGTTGTCCAGCAGCGCGCGCAAGGTATCGCGGGCATTAAGAAAGCGCTCTCTGTCTTCCATATCCGCACGCGTCAGCAGCATCTGCCCGATATGGATACCGTAAATGGAGAACAGCTGTTCCCACAGTTGAATCAATCGGCTCTGCCCTACCGCCGCCAACAGCTGTTTCGAGGCTATCGTCGCCGGGAGCTCAGGGTAACCAAGATGCTCACGCCCGGCGGCGATCGCGCCTGAGGTAACGATAACAATACGATGCCCTGCGGCATGAAGCTGCGCGCACTGGCGAACCAGTTCTACGATATGGGCACGGTTCAGGCGGCGCGATCCGCCCGTTAACACACTGGTGCCAAGTTTTACCACCAGCGTCTGGCTGTCACTCATGATTCTCTGCCATTCAAAATTGGGAAAAATGATATCAAACGAACGTTTTAGCAGGACTGGTCCCGGTTGCCAACAGCCAGCGCACAAAGCATGAAATTTTATTGCGCAGGATCAGCAAGCGTAGCGGCAGATTTTGACGCATTGATTACAGAAACATAAAAACACTCTTTTTTAAAAATATTCTTACTTTGTCATAAAACGTTCATTGCCAGACGTTAAAAACCTTCCTGTCTTTTAACGGGGATCACACCCAGTGAATATTAGCGCGTACTTTTAATCAGGAATGAAAATGAAAAAGAGCACTCTGGCATTAGTGGTGATGGGGATTGTGGCGTCGGCATCCGTACAGGCAGCTGAAGTGTATAACAAGAACGGCAATAAACTGGATCTGTATGGCAAAGTGAAAGCCATGCATTACATGACGGATTATGACAGCAAGGACGGCGACCAAAGCTATATCCGTTTAGGTTTTAAGGGCGAAACGCAAATTAATGATGAACTGACGGGTTACGGTCGCTGGGAAGCAGAGTTCGCTGGCAATAAAGCTGAAAGTGATTCCAACCAGCAAAAAACACGTCTGGCCTTTGCCGGTCTGAAATTAAAAAATCTTGGCTCGTTTGATTATGGTCGTAACCTGGGCGCGCTGTACGATGTAGAAGCGTGGACCGATATGTTCCCGGAATTCGGCGGCGATTCATCTGCGCAGACCGATAACTTTATGACCAAACGCGCCAGCGGCCTGGCGACTTACCGTAACACCGACTTCTTCGGCGTCGTGGATGGACTGGATCTGACCCTGCAATATCAGGGTAAAAACCAGGATCGCGATGTGAAAAAACAGAACGGCGATGGTTTTGGTACATCCGTTACCTATGACTTTGGCGGTAGCGATTTCGCCGTAAGCGGCGCTTATACCAACTCCGATCGTACCAATCAGCAGAATCTGCAAACTCGCGGTACAGGCGATAAAGCAGAAGCCTGGGCAACGGGTTTAAAATATGATGCTAACGATATCTATATTGCGACGTTCTATTCTGAAACGCGCAATATGACGCCGATTTCCGGCGGCTTCGCCAATAAAACACAGAACTTCGAAGCGGTTGTTCAGTACCAATTTGACTTTGGTCTGCGTCCGTCACTGGGTTATGTGCTGTCAAAAGGTAAAGATATTGAAGGCGTCGGCAATGAGGATCTGGTGAATTATATCGACGTTGGCGCTACGTATTATTTCAACAAAAATATGTCCGCGTTTGTCGATTATAAAATCAACCAGCTGGATAGCGACAATAAACTGGGCATCAACGATGATGATATCGTTGCTGTCGGTATGGTTTATCAGTTCTGATTTAGGATAAAAAATGCCGGATGGGGTTGCGCCGCCATCCGGCATTTTACTGCTCATTATGCGGTTAATTTAACCGGCTCATCCTTAAAATCGTCAGCAGGCTCCAGCGCCAAATCCAGCGACGTTAACAACCCACGTAATTTTTCATGAAACTCACGTAAGGTGTATTCCAGTCGCTCTACCACTTCAGTCTCTTTCACCGGCACCGCCGTCCAGTTGCCATCTTTATCAAACAAACCAAATTGATAGCTGTAGGTAAAGCGTTTTTCCTGCGCCTCAAGCTCCATCCACCAGCCCCAGAACTCGCGTTTCTCAGGGGCGGGTTTCACGTTGACGCAAACAGCCAAACAATCGAAAAAAAAGCGATTGTCTTCGCACTGCCCTTCCCGGATGTACGGGCCAAGCGCGGTGAATTTCTTGATCAATCTACTTTTCGGATGCCCACTCGGTAACGTCATTACGATCTCCTTAGGTGAAGCTCCTGTTTTACCAAATCGATAAAATTTAGCAAACTTTTAACACAATCTCTGATTGATCCACTTGGTTATTTCTTGCAGTCCTTTGTCAAAATTGCGATACACCGGGTTGAATGGAATCTCCAGCAGCTTACCGTCAGAAGATGACGAGGTGATTAAACGCGACTCCTCTTCCGGGCTAAACGGATCATTTTTCCAGAACCCCGACAGCATTGGCGTCGGGCAGCGTCGCCCCAGCAGCCCCTGCACTTTTAATGAATAGCGATTAAGCTCAACGCGCAGCGCTTCATCGGAAGCGTCATGCATCCCCAGGCGGCTGGCCAGAACGTCAAGATACATTTCCGGGACGCTTGCCTGACGCTGCGGGTCACTCAACAGCGCATGCACAACCGGTCCCAGGCAGGCCACCGCCTTCAGCCGTGACGACTCCAGATACGCCAGGCGTACCGCCACGTTAGCGCCAAAACGGAAACCGAAGGCCGCCACGCGGGTGTGATCCACCCACGGAACATTCGGCAGCGCCTTTAATACATGCTGATGCAGCAGGCTGGAATCCTGAGTCAGTTTCCATTTTGATGAGAATCCGACCGACGGCATATCCAGCGTCAACATGGCAATACCGCGCGGAGCAAAGTAGCGCTCATACAGGGTGTAGTAGTCCGTTTGCATGGAATCGAGACCGCCGCACATCAGTACCGTTGGGAACGGACCATCGCCTTTTGGCATATGCAGGAAGCCGGTTATCGGCGCGCCGCCAGCGACCGCGAATTCCATCTCACGCAGCGTGCCCGGCAGCCGTTGAGCGGCTTCTTCATAGGCGCGATTGGCCAGAGCCTGCGCCTGCTCTGCCAGCTCATCGCCTTTCAGGTGCGGATAAGCGGCAATGTTGTACAGCGTGGAGGCATGCAGCCAGTGGCGCCCGCTCACCTGCGGATCCTCCTCCATAGACGCTTTCTGTTGCCATACCATCGCCTGCTTTGCCCACTCATAGATCCAGTTCCCGCCACGATAGCCAATGACCGTGTCATAGAGCTCTTTATCCGTGCGTTCGGCTTCGCTCATCACGATACGCGCCTGCACTTCGAGGATTTCACGCGGATCGATGCCGCGCCAGATCCACATCAGGCGATTCACCATGCGATACCAGTGCGGGATTGTTTTGCCATCCAGGGCAGATTGTACGGACGGCTGCGCGCCGTGATTAAAACGACGAACCAGCGTAGACGTTTCAGGGTGTTTGAAGCGGGGTTTGAACAGGACTTCGCTGAGGTTAGCTTGTGACATTCTTGCAGCCTCCATGAATACTCATTAAGGCATAGTGTAACCTGATGGGGATTAATAAAGAACAACGCCCGGCATAGCCAGGCGTTGAAAACGGTGTTGATTAACGACCAGAGATCGGCGGGACAAATACTACGCCCATATCCCACGGCTGCTCAATCCAGGTATCCTGAGGGATATCAACAACATAATCATTTACCAGCGGACGTCCTGCCGGTTTTGCGAAAATAGTGACGAAATGCGCTTTAGGATACATTTCGCGGATCGCAACTGCGGTGCCGCCGGTGTCAACCAGGTCATCGATGACGATAAAACCTTCACCGTCGCCTTCAGCACGCTTAAGCACTTTCAGCTCGCGCTGGTTGTCGTGATCGTAGCTGGAGATGCATACGGTATCGACATGACGAATACCTAATTCACGCGCCAGCAATGCGCCCGGCACCAGACCACCACGGCTAACGGCAATAATGCCTTTCCATTGTTCAGAAGGCATCAGGCGGCTTGCCAGTTTACGTGCATGGATCTGCAACATGTCCCAGGTGACGACGTATTTTTCGCTCATGTGAAGTGTCCCAGCCTGTTTATCTACGGCTAATTAATAAATTGAGGGTGAACCAGGTTGCGCGAGATTATAGAGATCTGACGCACTAAAAACTAGTGTTTCGCGGAATCCACGCCTCTTTTTGCATGCTTTATGCTAGCCGTCAGCGGAGAAAGTGGTATTCTCAATCGCATCGCGCAAGCCTGACTTGTGGTGTTTTTTATTCAGCTAACCCCGTGCCCTGCAAGCAAGTTTTGTAGGACATCGCCAAGGAGACTCAACGTGTCTGAACTGTCTCAATTATCCCCGCAACCGCTGTGGGATATTTTTGCCAAAATCTGTTCTATTCCTCATCCGTCCTACCATGAAGAGCAACTCGCTGAACACATTCTGAGCTGGGCCCAGGAGAAAGGTTTTCACGTCGAGCGCGACCAGGTCGGTAACATCCTGATTCGCAAACCTGCCACTGCTGGCATGGAAAACCGCAAACCGGTTGTTCTGCAGGCGCACCTGGATATGGTCCTGCAGAAAAACAACGACACCGTGCACGACTTCACCAAAGATCCTATCCAGCCTTATATTGATGGCGACTGGGTGAAAGCTCGTGGCACCACGCTGGGTGCGGATAACGGCATCGGTATGGCGTCCGCGCTGGCCGTCCTGGCGGATGACAACGTGGTACACGGTCCGCTGGAAGTGTTGCTAACCATGACCGAAGAAGCGGGTATGGATGGCGCGTTCGGTCTGCAGGCAAACTGGCTGCAAGCAGATATCCTGATCAACACCGACTCTGAAGAAGAAGGTGAGATCTACATGGGTTGCGCAGGGGGTATCGACTTTACCTCAAATCTGCCGCTGTCCCGTGAAGCGGTTCCGGCTGGTTTCCAGAGCTTTAAACTGACCTTAAAAGGTCTGAAAGGCGGTCACTCCGGCGGCGAAATCCACGTGGGTCTCGGTAACGCGAATAAGCTGTTGGTACGCTTCCTGGCGGGCCACGCTGAAGAGCTGGATCTGCGTCTGATTGATTTCAATGGCGGTACGCTGCGCAACGCGATTCCGCGTGAAGCCTTTGCGACCCTCGCCGTGGCTGCTGATAAGGTTGATGCGTTAAAAGCGCTGGTTAACACTTACCAGGAGATCCTGAAAAACGAACTGGAAGCCAAAGAGAAGAATCTGGCTCTGCTTCTGGATGCTGTCGCCAACGATAAAGCCGCGCTGACCGCGCAGTCTCGCGATAGCTTTGTTCGTCTGCTGAACGCCACTCCAAACGGCGTGATCCGCAATTCCGACGTGGCGAAAGGCGTGGTGGAAACCTCCCTGAACGTCGGTGTCGTGACCATGACTGACGATAATGTACAGATCCACTGCCTGGTTCGCTCGCTGATCGACAGCGGTAAAGACTACGTGGTAAGCATGCTGGATTCACTGGGCAAGCTCGCCGGCGCCAAAACCGAAGCCAAAGGCGCCTATCCTGGCTGGCAGCCGGATGCTAACTCTCCGGTAATGCACCTGGTTCGCGAAACCTATCAGCGTCTGTTCAACAAAACGCCGAACATCCAGATTATCCACGCCGGTCTGGAATGTGGCCTGTTCAAGAAACCGTATCCGGAGATGGACATGGTGTCCATCGGGCCAACCATCACCGGTCCGCACTCCCCGGATGAGCAAGTTCATATTGAAAGCGTCGGCCACTACTGGACGCTTCTCACTGAACTGCTGAAGTCGATTCCGGCGAAGTAAGTCTCTGTAATAAATGCCGGATGGCACTGCGCTTATCCGGCCTACATGCTGATTTGTAGGCCGGATAAGGCGTTTATGCCGCCATCCGGCAATACATCAGAGTCAAATCCCCAGCAGTAGCTGTCTTTCCAGCTGTGGATCCAGCAGCGTAACGTGTAATCCCACCAGCCTCACGCCCCGCCCTCCCCGACGTTCATCCCAGGTTTTGCGCGCCGTCGCAATTAAGTCATCTTTACTTAAGCGCGGCCAGACGTGCTCCTGCGTGGTTTGCTGAAAATCATTAAACTTGAGTTTTACTCCCTGCCGGGCGATCAACAGATCCGGTTTTACCTTTGCCAGACGTCGTTCCAGTTCAGGATAAAGCCGCTCAATGATCTCCTCACATTCAGCCCATTCATGAATATCTTCTGCCAGCGTACGCTCGACGCCGACTGATTTGCGCAGTCTGTCATTGTTGACGTCACGCTCATCAATGCCCTGGCTGCGTTCCCACAACACGCGACCAAACTTACCAAAACGTTTGAGCAACATGGCCAGGTCGTATTTTTGAACATCCTCGCAGGTACGCAACCCCATCGCTTCCAGCTTAGCGGCAGAAACTTTGCCAACGCCGGGTATTTTCCCTAACGGCAGCGTTCTGAGAAATTCAGGAACATCGGCGGGGGTAATGACATATTGCCCATTGGGCTTATTGAGATCGGAGGCTATTTTTGCCAGAAACTTGACCGGCGCAATCCCGGCGGAGGCGGTTAACTGTAGCTCGTTGAAAATCGTCTGGCGGATCTCCTGCGCTATCAGCGTGGCGGAACCGTGACAGTGAGCGCTGTCGGTTACATCCAGATAGGCTTCGTCCAGCGAAAGAGGTTCAATCAGTGAGGTATAACGGGAGAAGATCGCCTGAATCTGGCGGGAGGCTTCTTTATAAGCCTCGTATCGACCAGGCAATAACGTGAGATGCGGACACAGTTTTAACGCCATTCCGGTCGGCATTGCGCTACGCACGCCAAATTTACGCGCCGGGTAATTGGCAGTGCTGATAACCCCCCGGCGTTCACGACTGCCGCCGATAGCGATGGGAATGTCGCGTAGGGCTGGATTATCACGCATTTCCACCGCCGCGAAAAAACAGTCCATATCAACATGTATGATTTTGCGCATCACTCGCCTCCCCACAATACTGTTTAAGTATACAGTATTTTTATGGTGTGAGAAGTATGATTATGCCTTACGCTGGACCATTCATAACGAAGCGCGCATCGCACAGATAACGCACGATGTCCGTGGCCTTATGCTCTGCGGGATTACCCGCCGTACTGACAAAAAGTTTATTCACTTTGCGAATCTTTGCCCGCAACAATTTTTCGATCGTCATCAGGCGAAAGGCATCATTTTCCACGCAGAAAAGCTCGTAGTCGCCCAGACGCTCTCCACAAATTTCACAATGATTCATCCAGTAACGTAGCCCGGTAGTTTTACTTTTATCCAGATAGTAATTGCTGGCTTTGATGTTCTTTTTTATCTCTTCAGGCAGAGAATTAATGTGGAACAGAAAGGTATTCCGTCGAATAGATTGCCAGCCTTTGCCATCCTGATCTTTTCTGATAAAGCGGGTAAACATCACTCCGTGAATATGGGTGAGCTGGTGGCAGTTCCAGCAGTGCATCTTCGAGGTAATCACCAGATAGTACGGCGCGACGATGTTAAAACTGTCGGTGTTGTAGACATAGTCACGAAGCGCCTCGTTTAGCTCATGGGGTTCGGTGTACCAGATCCCGGAAACTTTGTCGAAATGCGCGCCCTGACAGGCCACATCCGTGACGTTATCAGTATGAATATCCAATGGAATAATATGGGTTACATCTATCACATTGCCTCCCTGCGGGATAATTTGCCCCCACGTTGCGTGGGGGACGGGGAACCGAATTAATGCGTGACGGGAGCAGAATGTTGGCGTAAAGAAGTCACCTGCTTTTGTTTGTCGAGCTTATCAACCAGCGGCTGTACCACCTTCTCGCCATGCTGACCAAAATATTGATACAGCGTATCGGAAGCGCTTTGCGTCAATACCATAATCTCAATGCGACGGTTGCCGGCGCTTTCCGGATTTTTCGCATCCAGCAGCATTTGGTCGGCCATAGCGCTGACCTGCATAACTTTATCCTGCGGCATTCCGGCATCTTCCAGCACACGACGGGCCGACAATGCGCGGTCGCCTGACAGGTTCCAGTTGTTGTAAATGTTACTCTTATAGCTCATCGCGTCCGTATGCCCGGTAATGATGATCTTGTTGTCCAGCGAGTCAAACACAGGGGCCAGCTCAACCAGCAGCGATTTAAAGAACGGCATAATTTTGGCGCTACCGCGTTCGAACATATTACGGTTCTGATCATCTTTAATCAGTACGCGCAACCCCTGAGGAACAATCTCCATTTCAAGGTTGGTCTCCATATGCGCATTGCGGGCAATGACGTTAATGTCGGTCGCCAGCTCGCCTAGCTCCTGGGCTGATTTTTGTTTCAGTAACGCCGTTTTCTCGTTCACGTCCAGCGCCTTTTTCGCGTTCTCTTCCGTGATCCTCGCCGTCTCCTGTGGATTCACGGTTTTATCAAGCTTGTTGCGCGTGACGTTTTTCTTCTGCGCGCCTGGCGCTATCGGCTGCTTGCCCAGCTTGTTCAACGGCGCCATACCGCCACCGTTAAAGATTGACTGACCATGCAGCGCCGCCACGATATTTTCGCGGTCAGCCTTGCTGACGCTGTTCACAATCCACAGCGTCATAAACAGCGCCATCATCGCCAGCGTAAAATCAGCAAAGGCGACCTTCCACGCCCCGCCATGATGACCTGCATGGTTCTTTTTAATTTGTCGGCGGATAATGGTGGTTTTCGCGCCGCGATCGCGACGATTTGGCCCCTTCCTCATGCTTATTCCTGCTCCAGCATCGCATTAACCCACGCATCCAGATTGGCGAAAGTGGGTTTAGAGGCCAGATGGAGAAGTTTACGGCCAGCATCGACCGCCAGTAGCGTCGGTTTACCGCCCGCTTGCGCCACCAGCACGGTACGAACGCATTCGAGCAGCGAATGCTCTGCCCGCGCCTGCTGTTCCATGGCGTTTGCCAGCGGGTCCATCAGGCAATAACAGATGAACACCCCTAAGAATGTCCCCACTAACGCCGCCGCCACTTTCAAACCGATAAGCGCAATGGAGCCATCGATAGACTGCATGGTGATGATAATGCCCAGTACCGCAGCACAAATGCCGAATCCGGGCATCGCCTCGGCGGTACGCTGCAAGGAGCGCGAAGGGGTTAACAAAGACTCTTCGGCGGTATCCAGTTCCTGATCGAGGATCCCTTCCAGTTCATGGGCATCGATTTTCCCCATCGCCATCAGACGGAAGTTATCGGCGATAAATGTCACCAGTCGCTTCTGAGTCAGCACCAGCGGGTATTTCTGGAAAATGGTGCTTTCTTCCGGCTGCTCGATATGCTGATCCAGCATACGCAGACCACCGTTCTGCACCATTTCCAGCAGCTCATACAGGCACATCAGTAGCTGACGCTGAAACTCCGGTCCCATTTTCTTTTTACTGATCACCCCTTTGATCTGGTGGGCGATCTCTTTCAGGACATGTACCGGGTTACCAATAATCATCGCCCCCAGACCAGCACCGACGATAATAATAATTTCTGCTGGCTGCCAAATAGCAATTAACTGCCCACCAGCCTCAAAGTAGCCGCCAAATACGCAGCCCAAAACCACTAATAAACCAAAAATCTTTTGCATTACGTCCTCCGCATGTTGATTCGGAATTGTTAGTCTGGATATAAACAATCACGAATCTTGTGCGTGATTTTTTTATTCATTTGACAAATTCGGGCTTCGGTCAGCCCTAATACCAGCGCGATCTCTTTTAAATTCATATCGTGTTGGTAATACATTGAGAGCACGAGGCCCTCTTTTTCGCTGAGTTGGCTCAGGGCGTAACTCAACATCTCCTGGGTGACGAATTGCTCCTCAAGCCCCCGCCCTTCGAGCAGTGCAATCGGCATATCGCCATTCAGTAATTCATCCAGACTGGCCAGCGTTTCGGCGCCTTCCAATTGTTGATATTCCTGATAATCCTCAGACGATAATCCCAGCCGGGACAACTCCTCCCATGAAGGCTCATGCCCAAGCTGTGTGCGCGCATCACGAATCAAATCTTTAATCTGATGGTATTTTTGCCGTAGCTGGCGAGGCCGCCAGTCGAGGCTGCGCAGCTCATCCAGAATTGCGCCGCGTATGCGGTGGACGGCATAACCGGCAAAACCTTCGTCTGGCTGACCGTAGCGGCGAATCGCGTTCAGCAATCCCATCAGCGCCGTTTGTTCCATATCCTGCCTGTCCATAACGCAGGTACATTGCGGCGCAAGTTGACGCACCACTTTACGCACCAAAGGTAGATAAGCCTGTAAATAATGGCTCTCTTGCTTTGGCGTGAGCACGGGCGTCGCATTAAAGTCTTCTGACTCGTAAGCATCCTGTATCATGTTATTTCCTGGCTTGTCGCTTATTGGAACACGACTTTTTTCACCAAAATGTCCTTATAAGGTGTCGCCATTTTGCGTTTCGCTAATTCGACTTTCAGATTCTCAAATACTTTCTTTCTGATATCGGAGATCTTCAGCGCCCGAATATCTTCATATTTCATATTCGAGAGCTCATCTACGGTAATACTTTGATAAAGCGGTTCGTCCTTCTTAATTTTTTCAGCGTCTTTCTCTGAATCAACGACCATTACCAGCTCAGCGACCATATAGCGATCGCCCCCTTCATCATCATGCAGCGTAACCACCGTTTCTGGCAGGGAGACAAAAATACTGCTGGATTCATCCTGGCTGTCTTCCGCTTCATGAGCGGGAGTCGCTGCTGCAGCCGTGGTTCCCTTATTCATAGAATGATAAATGCCCCATCCGGCGCCCCCTGCAATAGCCAAAGCGACGACGGAGCTGATCACACACGCGATAACAATTTTCTTCATCTTGCTCTTACACTTTGATCAGAATGGATTCGTTTTGTTGAAATTGAGGTTCGTCGTTAAGCGTTAACGCCGACGTCACCTCATCCTGTTGATGACCTGACTGCTGTTTTTGCTGCTGCGATTGTCCCTCGGAAGAGACCTGAACATTGACTTCCATGAAGTTCTGCGCCGTCAGGTGCTGGCGTAGGTTGTCGCTAAATTGTTGCAATGAGCGGCAGACATCGCTCTGATTTGCGCCGATGTGAACCATCAGCTTGCCTGCATCCAGTTGCACGGCGATTTCCAGTTTGCCCAGCGAAGGAGGATCAAGACGAATGGTCGACACCTGCTGTTGCTGACCAATCTGGAACTGAATTCTGTCTTTGAGCAGCGCAGTAAGTTTTTCCCCAAGTTCCTCCGTTGACATCGCCACCGGCGAGGACGCTTGCGTCGACACGATGTTATGGTCAGTCAGCGGATTCACCGGCTGATTTCCCTGCGCCGCGGTATTGAGCAAACTTTGCGTAGAGGGCGCTGGGTTAACCGTCACGCCAGCGGTTTTTCTCTCAACCACCGTGCGAGGACCGGCGTTCTGGGTTGCTTTCACCCGAGCAGAAATTTGTTGGGTGGTCGAGAGTGACGCAGGCTCCGGCGCAATCGCACGCAGATCCTGAGCGGAAAACGTCGCCAGCTTAGCCTGCTGATCCGGCGTTGCTGACGGCAAATCCTCGCTGAGTGACGCCAATAACGTTTGCAGCTTAGGCGGCAGTGACGATAAGTCAGTTGTGTGCTGCTCAGCCGATGGCGTGGACGTGTTTTCCGGCTGGGCCATGGCGCTCGCCAGTTGGCGCAGCAGTGATGACCCCGAATGGGTGGTTTGTACCTGCGCCAGCATTTTCAGCATTTCACCATCAGGCTGCTTTTGTAAATCGGCCGGAGCTGCCTGAGTCGGTTGCGCCAGTAGCATAGCCAGCAATGCTTGCATGGCTGCCGGATTCGCATCGTCTTGTTTATGTGCAGCCGCCGATGTCTGCTGATGACTCAGTTTTGCGCCAATCAGCCGCTCAACCGCGGCGTTAAGCCCCGACTGAGGTAAAGAAAATGTGCCGCTGCTTGCAGAGGCCGCCGACGCCGAAATAGTCGCCTTTTCCGGTGTGGCCTCTGTCGACGCACTGACCGAGGCCAGTAATACAGGATTCATGCCTTCTCCGAAATTAAATTAACCATTGAATACGCCAACATTCCTTCCTGGTTTTGCTGATGTTTCTCCATGCTCGTTTTGAGTTCTTCCGCACGCTGCGTGCGTCGTTCAATCAGCGCCTCAAACGCCGTAAGCATTTTGCGTTTCACCTCACCCAGCGCGGCGTCGTCAGTTTCCCAGGTCGCATAAGTATGAAAATCACGCATCACCTGCTGATGCAGTCCGGGCAAGCGCCGCCACCGTTTTTGATCCAGGGCATCGTTCATCGCCGCCACCAGGGCATAAAGTTGCTGTTGCTGACGCTCTCTTTCCATCGCCTTATCCAAGTTTTGCCGACAGACCTTCCCAGCCTGTGCGCAGATTCGTCAGGATGAGGATCACTTCATCAATTTTTTCTAACGACAATTCGCCGCTGGCTTCATACAGTCGGTAGACGCAGTGGTCATAAAGCCGGGACAGGTTCACCACCAGCTCGCCGCCGGTTTCAAACTCCAGCGAACTGGTTAAGGCGTTAAGAATATCGATGCATTTATTGATGCTTTGCGCTTTACGCTCGTAGCGTTTGTTCTCAATGTGACTTTTCGCGCGTTCCAGTTCGTCCATCAGTCCCGAAAACAGCACCAGCACCAGCTCTAACGGCGATGCTGCTGCCGTACGCGCAGCAAGATCCATCTCTTTATATTGCGAATAACCATCCTGCGTGTCGTACATATTGGTTTTTAATCCTTATTTTAAATCAGCCGGTTACATAAACGCGGCCATACTTACTTTCATGGTGTTCACCTCAACCAGCGTATTGGTGTACTCTTCCACATAGCGCTCATAGTTCGTGTTATATGTCTGCGTTAGCTGATCGCCTTCATCCGAAATCTTGTCCTGCTGGTCATCAATGTTCTCCTGGCGCATAGCAATGATGCCGTTGCTGGAATCCAGATAGCTGTCCATCAGGTCGTCCATTTGCGCGACCATGCTGTCATCGCCGACAAAGATTGAGGTCAACCCGTCCGGGTTCTCTTCCATTTCTTCGCTGAACTGGGTGGAGTCAATTTGTAAGTGACCGTCGGAATCCAGCGTGATGCCGTAATCCACAATCGATACGCCGCCGTATGAAGCGTGAGCGATATCATCCATCTGATTTGCCAGCGAATTCATCCCGGCATCACCGGCAAAGACCCCGGCAGCGGTGTCGTCATCGCCATAGCTGGTGAGAGAATCGATGGTGTCGATCAGCGTGTTATAGGCATCTACGAAGGTTTGCACTTTTGCCTGAGAACCACTGGAGTCTTCAGCAATGGTAAAAGTGGTCAAATCGTCAGGATCATTAGGATCGCTGGCCTCGGTGAAGGTCATGGTTACGCCGGGGATCACATCATCAAAAGTGTTGGTGCTACTGGTGATTGCAGGACCTGTTTGACTTCCGAGATGAATTTCTGCGTCCTGCGCATCCGTGACGTTATTTTTGCTGGCTGTGACCTCATCAAGGAATGTGTCGTTTCCCGAGACATTTATAGAGAATCCGCTTTGCGCCCCCGTGGTATCGGACGTCAGCATAATGGTGGTTGTCCCATCGGTTTTGACCAACGCCGCCGACACGCCGGGGTTATCATCCGAGTCATTAATGGCATCAACCAGTTCGTTGGCATCAATAAAGCTGTCGCCATCTTCATCGGCAGCCGCGAGATCGATATCCATGGTCGTGCCGTCATCCATCGTTAGCTCAAACGTGCCGGATGCGCTAAACGTGTCATCGCTCATGCTGAAGGTCGTCTGCTGCGCCTCTGCCAGTTTTGTGACATAGAATGAATAGGTCCCCGCCTGCGCCTGCGAGTTCGCTGACACCGTATTCGCCTCATTATTCGAGGTGGCAGAAAACGTCAGCGGGCCGTCAGTGTCGCTGTTAAGCGCGTCTATTGCTGACTGAAAGTCAGTGAGCGCCGAACTTAACGAGTCCAGGCCGTTACTCTCTGCATCCAGCTCAGCCTGTTCGTTCTGCAAGTTTGCCGCCTGGGTGGCAATATCTGCGTAGGCAAATTCTTGTGCTAATTTTTGGATCGGACTCGTAAAGCTCATAATCAGTGACTCCGTGCAACGTTATTTATGTGATAGCAAAATACATGCCAATATTTTTATTATTTATATTCAGTAGGTTATCTTAGTAGCGGAAATGAATTTTCCCTTCTTCAGGAAGGTTTCCAGGTAAAGGCCCGGTCGCTGAAAGCACAACACCGCCGGGTGGCGGTGTTGTGCATGACATCACGTCAGGAATTACTGCAGCAGGCTGGAAACCATGCTGGACATGCTGTTGGACTGCTTCAGCATGGTGATACCCGTTTGCATCAGCACCTGTTGCTGGGTCATGTTGGACGCTTCCGTCGCGTAGTCGGTATCCATAATGTTACCGATCGCCACTTCCGTGTTGTCCTGCATGCTGGTCAGGTTAGCCGCAGTGTCGTTCAGACGGTTGATGGATGCACCCAGTTTGGACTGGATCTTAGACACGTCATCCATTGCAGTTGAAATGCTTGAGATCATATTATTTGCAGAACCGGAGACTGTTAGTTCGGTACCGCCCGTCATATCTGCTTTACCTGTAGGATCATTTTGATCATAACGGAAAGATGTGCTGATATCTGATAAATGACCAACAAGCGTTTCTAGCTGATCAGAAATATTCACCGTCATGGTATCGGAGGATTCAGCCCCGACCTGGAAGGTAACAGAACTCTGGAACAAACCGTCAGTTTTGGTATTGCTGGTGTTGGAGACACCGAACAGGTTAGTGCCACCGTAGGTGGTATTCTGCAGCATATCGGACATCTGCTGACCCAGTTCGTCATACTCATCCTGCATGGATTGCAGGTCTTCGTCGCTGTACGTTCCGTTCGCTGCCTGTGTTGCCAGATCTTTCATGCGACCCAGTACGTCGGTCATTTCGTCGAACATGCTATCCGCAGTCTGCAGCATCGCCGTTGCGTCCTGGATATTGCTCAGCGCAACGCCCATACCGCTGGACTGCGCAGTCAGGCGATTGGCAATCTGTTTGCCCGCAGCATCATCCGCAGAAGAGTTAATACGGTTACCTGTCGCCAGACGTTCCATGGAAGTAGACAGGGATGCGCTGCTTTTGTTGATAGCATTTACAGCTGCCATTGATGCGGTATTAGTATTAATCGATAACATGGTACTGCTCCTTGGGAATAATCGTTTTCGTTTCGATACTCTGTAAAAACGACCACCCGTTCGGAAAACTTAAAGCGCGGCGAAAAAAAATTATAAGCCCACAACTTCCTTATCGAGGAGAGACACAAGAACCACAGCGCTATTTTAGCTTTCCGTGCTTTAGCACTCAAAAGTCATCATTTAATCAAGAACTCACCCATGATTTAATTAAAAGATTATTAGAAATATCTAATCATGGGTTGATTGATTACGCACCTCCAGGGTTAACTTAATGATAATGATAAGATTATCCTTAATCGAAAATGCGTTAAACCACTGTACCCAGACTTTATTTTACATTTGGTTGCAAATAGCCTCTATTTTTATATTGTGAGTCGCAAGCACTTTCGTTACATTTCGAGTCCATTTTTGGACAGCATAAAAAACACTCAATAGCGATTCGGCTGTAGCCTCATAGCCAGAAAGACATTTCAATTTCTCCAGAATTTTAATGCACTGATTTTTAACGGTGTGACACCAGGGATATAAAATCTTGCACAGGTATACAAATCGATGAGTATCGTAGTCAACAACTGGCGGATGGATTCCTCGCTTAATGCGTTAATCCATTGTGAAACAGGCGAGATACGTCGCCTGGGCGAATACCATTTTATTCTGTTAGAGACATTAGCTAAAAATGCCGATGTCGTTTTATCTCGGTCGTATTTAATGAGCGCAGTGTGGAAGAATCGCATCGTTGGTGGAAATAGCCTGCCGACAGCCATTCATGCCCTACGTGTTGCTATCGACGATGACGGCAAGCAGCAGGAAATTATAAAAACCATTCCAAAAAAAGGGTATTTATTTAATAAAAAGTACCTGATTGAAACTATTGACCATAATGAAATTGTGGCTGATGACAGTACTATTGATGAAGCCGAAACGCATGCCGAGGTTGTTGAGGCCCTTGCAGTTGATGAAACGCTTTCATCAACCACCCATGAAAAAATAACCTTACTTAACAGTCAACTATCAGTAAGAAACCAGAAAAAAACAACCTTCAGGCGACATCCGTACCGAGCCGTGTTGATTACCTTACCCGTTATCGTTATCGCGCTGTCGTTGTTTATTTTAATCTCTTATTTTAAAGCACCATCTGCCACTAAAATGGAAGAAGCTCCGCAACTGGTTAAAGAGACGCTGGAAAATCTCAACCGTGTTACGGTATATCAACTTTACGACCCAGGTGAGAATAAGAAATCGTCATCGCTTGTTTCACCGCATATTCTTCCTGGTATAGAGCAGCTCAACCCACTGTTGCTAAGCCATAACGCCTCGATGACCATGTATTATCGAATCTCACTGAACAAACTCGCCCTTGATATTGTGCTTAGTAATCAATGCAATGACAAATGGCAGTTAGCACTGAGTTTCGATCACTGGCTAAATAAAGATAACGAAATGAATGGTATTTTAATTAAAGAAGTGGAGAAAATGTTAAATGAAATGCCAAAATGCAAATAATTTCTTTTTCCCTGGCCTGTCTGTTTTAACGCTATTTTTCACTTTCATCGTGTATGCTCACATTGAAAACACGGTTATTGCCAATTACGATCTTACTACTGGTAAAAACGCACATTATGAACTTATCGCCAGTCCTCTGAATAAAAACACAACTGTCACTCTCGTCCCGTTGGAGCAAAATAACAAAATGCCATCCACGTTTAAGATTGCATCGTGTATAAATCATTATGCAGGTTCATCTAAAGAGGGGGAGTTTCACTTTAGCGCCACCAAAACCGATCAAAACGATTCCCGGCTGGCTAATTTCGGGGTATTTGTCTCTGAGCACAACCTGCATACGTGGTGGCTTCATTTAAACCCACAGCAAAATTTGCTTTTTACACGGGATGTTGGAGGTCTGTTAATCACAGACCCCGCTGCATTTAACTTCTCAACAAATGCATGTCAGCAGAATTAACTTAATAAACTACGGACAGTCTGGCTGGAAAGCCGGGCTTGTCCGTTTACCGCCTGTGCTAATACCTGATAATTGTGATTAGCATGATCCAATACTCCCCCCAGTGATTCAGAGGCTTTCACCGCACTTTCCGCCTGTGGAAAACGCGCCATACCGTCAATCAGTTGCCGGGCCTTCTCCTGCTGGGCAGCCATTTGCGCACGCTGATCGCCAATAATATCCAACGCCTGCTGTAATCCGTCCTGAGTTCGGGTGCCGCCCTGCGCTATATGCTGTTGAAGCTCCTCTGAACGTGAGGGATCGGCAAATGTTTTCAGTGGAGTAAATGCTGACGACTTCGCGTCAACATCGCGTACGCTCAGGGTCTGTTGGATCTGCGTCCACTGCTTTTCGGTGGTGGAGAACGTTAACGCGCCCTGCCGATCGTGCACCTGTACGCCGACGCGACGCAGCGCGTTGTTCATCATCATTTTGTACTGACCTGGATCCATATCCTCACCAACCACCACCGCAGAGTGCTGCGTTTGCCGCCCGTCGGAAACACTAAACATGCGTGAGCTTATGGCATCTTTTTGCAGCATCTGCGCCAGTTCAGGCGCGTGAAAATTCACTCGCGCCTCGCCTTGCAAAACCGGACGCAGTTGCCTGTCCACCGCGCCGCCGGATAACGCCGTTCTTTTGTCCAGCCACTGAGTAAGCTCGGCGCCCTTTTGCTGCTGCGTCTGCCCGCCACGGCGCGAGGCATGGCGATAATCCAGCAAATGCTGTTCCAGTTGCCCCAGATAGTGATCGGCCTGCTGCAGCGTGGTGAGCTGATCGTTAAGCTGCACGCTGTAACGCTGAGGCCGGGTGGTAATAAGCGGTGAGGCCGGGTAATCACTCGCCGTTGCGGGTAACTTTTGACGGACAGGGGCATTCTGCGCAACGGTATGCTGCTGCACAGAAGGATTAAGCGCTCCGCTACCGGAGAGTGATGTTGTATTTAAACCGACCTGCATACTATTCCTGAGTTAGTGCTCACTGTTAAATCACACTGAAAAGGTTCAACTCACTCACTTTAGAGTAGGTTTTTAAGGTGGCTTCCATCGCCATTTCCAGTCCGGTAAAGGTAATGGAGGCTGGACCGTAATCCAGATCGCTCAACTGGCTGATAAGCTGATCGTTGGACGTTGAGATATCCGTCTGAGCACCGCTCAGCATGGTCATTGTATTCTGCGTTTCACCAATGGTGGCGATGGAGGCATTGAGTTCATCAGAGGCCACGTCTACCGTGTCGATGGCATTCTGAATATCGCTTTGCACCTGCGGATCGGCGGGGTCTATCGATGGATCCTGCAGCTCTTTCGATAATGACGTTAAGGTGTTCAGCACATCCAGGCTATCGCCGAAGAAGTCGCTGACGGCCACATTGGTATCCACCTCGACACCATTGGAAACCGTGGTCTGGCGATGCTCGCTATTACCCTGGTAGGTATAGCTATCAGTCACGCCATCTCCGTCATCATCAACAGCGACAATCGGCGGCCGATCGTTCACCGTCCCACCAAACACATAATGCCCGTCTTCATCCTGGTAATTGAGCGCCGCCACCATCGCTTCAGTCATCGACTGGATATCCTGCCCCAGGCTGGATAATGACTCGGCGGTATTGGTGCCGTTCGCGGCTTCTAACAGATCGTCGCGAATAGCCAACAGATCGTTATTGACGCCATCGAGAATAGATTCCTGCTGGCTCATCCCGGCCGTCGCGGAATCAATATTCGTTTGGTACTGGTCGAGAGCCGATTGCTGGCGGTTAAGCTGGGTGATACGGGTCGCCGCAATCGGATCGTCAGACGGCAACAGAATGCTTTTCCCCGTCGCCATCTGCGTGACGACGTGAGAAAGATCGCTGGAAAGGTCGTTAAAACTCTGCGTCATGGACACATAAGACTGCTGTGCAGTTACTCGCATTTTTCATTCCCCTTCCGGTTAGCTACACATTTCCAGCACAGAGTCGAAAATATCTGCGCCCGTGGAGATGACTTTGAGGTTGGCCTCATAAATCTGCTGATAGGTAATGAGGTTTACCGCTTCTTCATCCATGCTGACGCCGCTCACGCTGCTCTGCTGGTTCTGTGCCTCGGAGTACACGTTCGCTGCGGCTTCAGCTTCCGTCTGGTTTTGCTGGCTGTAGATACCGATGTTACTGATGATCGATGAACAAGCTTCGCCTACGGTTACGCTGCCGAGGCCTTCGATTTCCAGCGGTTCAGTAGAGATGTTGATCAGCGCCTGCAGGTTGTCGCTGTTACCGCTTTCGTCAGGCGAACTGGAAAATGCCAGCTCATCGGCGGTGATTTTGGGATTCACTTCCAGCGGGCCATCTGATGAGTTTTCATCATAAATAAACAGCGGTTGATCGGGGTGTTGGCCGCTCAGATCGTAGCCCTGCGCCAGTTGCGTGTTCACCGCATCGGCAAACTGCTCAGCCATGCTGTTAATCGTTCCGGTCAACGGCGTCAGTATTTCATTCTGATAATCAAACAACGCGCCCAGCGAGCCGCCGGTATCGGTGTTCATAGAAGATGTGGTTCCGGCAAACGTCAGCGACATACTCTGCGTGCCGTCGGCATTGGTATCCAGTTCGATGGTGGAACTCACCTGCCCGCTGACCAATGGCTGACCATTTTGCAGCGTGACGTTATAGTTGCCTTCATCATCGATATTGACCTGAACGTCCATGATACCGCTGAGTTGTTCGACCATCTGATCGCGGGCGTCATACAGCGCCGACGCGTTATCACCGTTGGCTTCAGCTTGCGCAATTTGCTGGTTATAGCTGGCAATGCCGCTGGTCAGGGTGTTCACCTGCGCCACCATCGCCTGCTCCTGGCTGACGATCTCACTGCTTTGCGAGTCGATATAATCGAGGGTGTTATCCACACGCAGCGCCAGCGCGCCGGACTCGCTGATCACCTGTTCACGCAGGGCGGAATCATCCGGGCTGGTGGTGGCTTCATTTAGCGCCGCAAAAAAGTTATCAAAACCCCCGCTCAGGCTACTGTTATCATCACTGAGGACGGTTTCCAACTGCGTTAAATACTCTTGCTGGGTGTTGTAATAGCCATAATCGCTGGCGGCATACCAGACCTGGTTAACCTGATACTGGTTTGAGACCCGGCGAATACTGTCGACCTGCACCCCGTTACCCGCGCTGTTCGCCGAACCGGAGCTGGCGCCTATGGTACTGGTCATAGCAACCTGCCGGGTGTAACCGTCAGTCATGGCGTTGGCCGTGTTTTGCGCCGTTACGTTAAGCTCCACCTGCGCAGTCGATGCGCCGCTGTAGCCAATGTTAATCATATCCATCAAAGCATCCTCGCCGGTCAGTTACCCGGTCTGTCGTTAACAACCTTGCCGATTAAGAGCGGCGAAAAAACCGCAGTTCTTAAGCCACCGCGCAACCTTTATCCTTTGTGATGAGGGGAGAGTTGTTTGACGATCATCTCCGCAATGCCAATGCCGTGCTGCTGGGCAAGACTGTTGCACAGTTGATCGTCATAAAATCCCTGCATCATGCGTACCGAGTCGCTGTTAAACGGGTTATCTTTTGAGTCGAAGATCTCATTGGTTTTACGCATCTCTTTCAGCATGTTGCGTAAGAAAATGGCTTCAAACTGCTGGGCCGCTTTCTGCAAATCGTTATCTTTGATTTTTGGACCCATTAACGCATCGCTGCCGTCAATGCCCCCGCTGTGATTCACCTTGATGTCGGCCATTAAATCACCTCCAGATCGGCATCCAGCGCGCCGGCTTCATGCAGGGCCTGTAAAATGGACATAATGTCGTCCGGCGTAGCCCCCAGGCTATTGAGCGCGTTGACCAGCGTTTTCAGACTGCTGGACTCTGGCAAACTGATCATTCCCGGGCGGGCATGATTCACCGAAATGTTGCTTTGCGGCGTCACCGCCGTACGACCACCGGCAAATGCATTCGGCTGGCTGACGTTGCTGCTTTCATTGATGGACACCGTCAGGCTGCCATGCGATACCGCCGCCGCATGCAGGGCGATACCATCGCCCATAACCACCGTACCGGTACGCGAGTTAAACACCACCCGAGCGCGGACTTTTTCCGCCTGTACCTGAACGTCATCCAACTGAGACATAAAGGCAACGCGCGCCCCGGGGCTGGTTGGCGCGCGGACGATAACGTTGGTTGAGCTTTGTGCCGTCGCAATGCCGCCAAACGACGCGTTGATCGCCGCCGCAATATTATTGGCATCTTTGAAAGAGGGACGTTTCAGGTTAAGCGTGATGGTATCGCCCATCTGGAAATCGCTGGGAATTTCACGCTCTACCGACGCGCCGTTCGGTATCAGCCCGGCGGTGGGGGTATTCACGGTGACGCTGGAGCCGCTGGCCCCGGTCGCGTTCATCCCGCCGACCACCACGCTCCCTTGCGCAAGGGCGTAGACCTCTCCGTCCGCGCCGTGTAATTGGGTGAGTAATAATGTGCCGCCGCGCAGGCTTTTGGCATCGCCAATCGACGAAACCGTGACGTCAATGGTCTGCCCACGCGAGTACATGGGCGGCAACGTCGCGCTGACCGCCACCGCCGCAACGTTCTTCACCTTCGGATCGATTTTGCCCGGCAGTTGTACGCCAAACTGGCGCAGCATGTTGGTAATTGTCTGGTTGGTAAATTTGACCTGGTTTTTATCCCCGGTTCCATCCAGACCGACCACCAGACTGTAGCCGACGAGTTGGTTTTCCCTGACCCCCTGGACATTAACCAGCGACTCCAGAGATTGCGCCTGCACCGCGCCAGGTAGCGCCAGGCTCAGGGCGATAACGATGCCGTTTAACGCCTTCATCCAGCGCCCGCTTAAGTGTTGCATATCAAAATCCTGCATTAGATCGGGAAGAGAGGATGGTTAAACAGACGCGTCAGCCAGCCCGCCGCATTGGCATCGCTCAATGCGCCACGACCCGCATAGGAGATACGCGCATCGGCAATACGCTGCGATGAGACGGAGTTGTCGTTCTGAATGTCATCGGCGCGCACCAGACCGCTCAGGCGAATGTACTCATCGCCCTGGTTAAGGGTGAGCCATTTTTCGCCGCGAATTTCCAGAATGCCGTTCGACTGCACCGAGTGTACCGACACCGTAATTTCGCCGCGCAAACTGTTTTGCTGCTGCGAGGTCGCCGTCCCGTTGAAATCGCGATTGGCATCCACGGAAGCGGAAAGGTTATCTTTGGTATGTCCGAAAAGCGTCGGCGCGCCGATATCGACGGTATTGTTTTTCCCGAAATTGGTTTTCGCCTGTTTGCTCGACTGGGTAGATTCCTCCAGCATCACGGTCAGGATATCGCCCACCCGATAGGCGCGGCGGTCCGCCGTCAGCGACCAGTTATACCCCGTTTCAAACACGCCCCCCGCTCGGCCATCCGCCGTTGGCGGCGCTTCCGTTTTGGGAGGAGCAAAGAATTCGTCATTTTTTTTGACCAGTAGGGCCTGCGATTCGCACCCGCTTAACAAGGGAAGCAGTACCATCAGCCAGAGATAATTTTTCACGTTCTGCCTATTTCTGCCGGATGGAACTGTACCATCCGGCATTTCACATTCTTGGGTTACAGTGTCTGACTAATAAACTGCAGCATATCGTCTGCCGCAGAGACCATTTTGGCGTTCATCTCATAGGCGCGCTGTACGGTGATCATCGCCACCATTTCGTTGACGATGTCCACGTTCGAGCCTTCCAGCGCTTTATCCTGTAACGTTCCCAGGCCATCTTCCCCCGGAATACCTTCCGTCGGTTGACCGCTGGCCGCCGTTTCCAGATACAGGTTGTCGCCTTCGGCTGAAAGCCCGGCCGGGTTGGCGAAATTCACCAGCGTCAGTTGCCCCAGTTCGGTAGGGTCACTGTCGCCGGGCAGGATTGCCGTCACGGTGCCGTCAGGTGAAAAAGCGACTTGGGTGGCCCCTGCAGGTACATCAATTTCTGGCTGTAGCGGCAATCCCTGGGCGTTGGTTAGCACGCCGTCGGCGTTAACCTGCATATTGCCGTCACGGGTATATGCGATATCCCCATTGGCTTTTTGCACCTGCCAGAACCCCTGCCCCATGATGGCCACGTTCATCGTATTGTCGGTGGTTTCAACATTCCCTTCGGTGAAGGTTTTTTGCGTTCCCACAATACGAACACCGCTACCGAACTGCATTCCGGTCGGCATGATGTTGTTTTGATCGAGCATGGCGCCCGGCGCTTCCTGAGTCTGATAAAACAGATCCTGGAACATCACGCGGTCGCGCTTAAAGCCCGTGGTATTGACGTTGGCGATGTTGTTGGCAATCGCACTCATCTCAGCATCCTGCGCCGACAGGCCGGTTTTACTGATCCATAACGCTGCGTTCATAAAACTTTATCCCTGATTAAAGGCTACGACTCAGGAGCCGCGTAGCAGCCTGTTGCCCGAGTCGCTGAGATCTTCAGCCGTTTTCATCATCTTGATTTGCGCTTCGAACTGACGGTTCATCGCGATAGATGACATCATTTCGCTCACCGCAGACACGTTACTGCCTTCCAGAAAGCCGCCGCTCACTTTGATGTTCTCATCGCGCTGTGCCGGTACGCCGTCCGCCGTTACCAGCATCCCTTCGCTATTTTTCGCCAGGTTGGCGACCGGAATATCCACCAGCTTCAGGCGATCAATATCCATCGTGGCGGTAACATCACCATCGTCAGGGGTGACCGAGAGCGTGCCGTCGCTGCCGAAAGAGGCAATCGCATTTGGCGGTAAAATAATCGGGCCGTTATCCCCGAGCACCACGTTACCGTCGATGGTCAGTTGCCCCTGATCGTCCTGCTGAATATTGCCGTTACGGGTGTATACCTCGTTTCCGGCTTTATCCTGCACGGCGATATAGCCGGATCCCTGAATAGCAACATCAAGCGGGCGTTCGGTTTTTTCCGCCACGCCGGTGCTATCATTGACGCCGCTGGGACTCTCCTTCGCCATAAAACGCGTATCGAAACCACCGCCTTTTACTTTGTCATTGCTCGCCATCGCCATATCCGCGCGAAAACCATTGGTGTTAACGTTGGCGAGGTTATTGGCGCTAATTTGCTGCTCCAGCAGCGTCTGGGTGGCGCCGCTCAGTGCGGTATAAATCAACCGATCCATTTCTTAGCCTTACATCGCCTGGAAGAGAGCCTGATCCAACTGCGTACTGGTCGAAATCACCTTGGTGTTCGCCTGGTAATTACGCTGGGCGGTCATGAGATTGACCAGTTCGTTGGTGATATCCACGTTGGAGCTTTCGAGCATGCCGGAGGAGAGCGTGCCGCAAGAGCCGGAGCCAGGTGTGCCAATCAGCGGCGTGCCGGATTCGCCCGTCTGTACCCAGGCTGTACCGCTTACCGCTTCCAGCCCGTTCTCATCCGGGAAGGTCGCGAGCACGACCTGACCCTGCAGCATGCGTTCGCCGTTGCTGTAGGTGGCGTAAACTTTACCGTCGTCATCAACCTGTACGCCGTTTTGCGTCGCGGAGGCATAACCGGTGGCGGAGTTGGTCGTCACCGAGAAATCAGAGCCGTACTGAGTACAGTCTGAATAATCGACGGTCATTGAAATCGGCGCAGCTTCATCAGTAGTGAACGTGATGGTTTGCGGCGTTGTTGGCGATGTCAGCTTACCGGTATTCTGATCAAAGGTCAGTGTGGTCGGCGGTACGCCGCTCTGCGCCTCACCATCAAAGGTGTACTGCACTTCCCAGGTGTTATCTGCGGTTTTAGTAAAATACTGGCTAACCGAGTGCTCATTACCCAGCGAGTCATACACGGTGGTGGTGTAGCTGTCGGTGTAGGTGTCGCTGTTGTTTGGGTCAAATTTGACCCCATCTACTGGGGGGGTCGCCGAAGGATCGCCATCACGATCAATAATCTCATCACTGGCATCAAAGTTTGCCGTGAAGGTCATGCTGTCGGTGGCCTGCGCCGGGATGTTGCCGGTTTTAATCTGGATATCAGTGACGGTACCGGTTTGCAGCGTGCCGCTGTCATCAACCGGATAACCTTGCAGGTAATCACCGGACGCATTGACGATATAACCGTTTTTATCCGTCACAAAAGAACCGGCGCGGGTATAGGAGATGTTCCCTGCGCTGTCGCACATGACGAAAAAGCCATCATCGTTAATGGCCAAATCCAGCGCATTGCCGGTGGAAACCATCGAACCACCGGTGGAGATACTTTGTGCGGAACCTGCCACGCTTACGCCCATCGCCTGTGTCCCGGCGTACATGGCGGAGAACTGGGTAGTCATTGATTTATAACCGACCGTCCCGGAGTTAGCGATATTGTTACTGATACCGTCCAGTTGTTCGTTGACGGCGTTTAGCCCCGTCGCTGCAATTTCATAACTCATTGTTTCTTCCTGTAATGTAAACTAAATCAGAGCACTGTATTGCTGTTGGCGTTATCGCTGCCGTCGTTAGTATCTGGCGGCGTGGTGTCATCAGTGCTATCCGGTACGCCAAACTGGGTGATCATGGTGAATGGCACTTCACCAACGCCGTCAACGTTGAGCACCGGCGTGCTGCCATCGAGCGGAATACGCACATCTTCTACCTTGCCTGTCACCTCAATCGGCACTTCCTCTTCCCCGGTATTGGTCACCACGGATACGCTGTAATCGCCCGGCGGGATGCCGTAATCCGCAGGATTGATGTCGAAGTCCACCTGGCCGGGTCCGACGGAGGTTTCACCTTCCGGGATCAGCGACACGGTGTAGTCATCACCCGCTTCATCGGTAAAGTGCAAATCCACATCGGTACAGCTGTCATCCAGCGTGACGCGCCCCTGAATCTCCTTGCTGTTATCTTCGATATCCAGCGAGGTGGTTTGCACCATGATGTCGTCGCCGACCATATTCCCCAGCGCCATCACCTGAATGTTGCTCATCAGCACGGCGTTGGTGTTGGCCTGGACGCTCATCTCTTCCATCATGGCGACCTGCGCCATTGAGGAGAGCTGATCGATATAGGCCGTAGGATCGGTGGGATCGGTTGGATCCTGATTTTCGATTTCCGCAACAAATAAGGTCAGGAAGGTTTCCACCCCTGAGGTTTCCGTCGATACCGTCGTCGTTGGGGTATTAGTCGTGTCGCTGGTATCCGTCGTTGACGACGTGGCAGAAGAACTGCTGTCTCCCACATTAGAGCTTTGCGCTGTGGCGCCGACGTTATTTTCAGCAACGGCCGTCGGCTTCTCCTGAGAAGAAGCCAGCGCCTGAGATTGGGCATACAGAGCCAGGGTATTCATTACACTTCTCCCAGTTTGAGTAAGCTTTGCTGCATACTTTTGACGTTATTCAGCACATCAACGTCGGTTTCAAAATCACGTGACGCTGACATCATGTCAGCCATTTGCTCGACCACGTTGACGTCCGGGTACCAGACAAAACCATTCTGGTCCGCCATTGGGTGGTGCGGCTCATAACGTTTCACCGCCCCGCCGCTTTGCATGACGTCCTGTACCTGTACGCTGGCGCCATCAATGGCGTGACGGTTATGTCCACCTATCAGGCTATTGTTGTAAACCGCGGCAAAAACCGGACTGCGCGCCTTATAGGCCTGCGCCTCGCTGCTGGCAGGAGATTCCGCATTCGCCATGTTGCTGGCGACGGTATTCAGACGGATGGTTTGCGCCGTCATCGCCGAGCCGGAAATCTGGTAAATATCAGTAAACGACATGGTTATTTTCCTTCAATGGCCTCTTTGATACCGCTAAGTTGCAGGTTCAAAAAGGTCAGACTGCTTTGATAATCCATACTATTTTGTGAAAACCGGGCCTGCTCGGTATTCAGCTCTACGGTATTGCCATCCTCTGAAGGCTGCATCGGCACCCGGTACTTCACGTCCACCTCGGGTGGAACATTTGTGCGACTTGCCCGTTGCATCTCAGCGGCAAAATCAATATCTTTGGCTTTGAAATTTGGTGTATCGACGTTTGCCAGATTCGCTGTCAGTAGCTCGGTCCTCTCAAGACGTAACTTCACTGCCTGCGGATGTACACCCAATGCCTGCTGAAAACTGATTCCCATTTCTTGCATCACTCCTGCGTAGATATCGCTGTTATTAGCAATATGTATGCCAACTTTTAAGTGATTGATGAGAAATGACTTTATGAAAACACCTCCTCACAGAAGGAAGTCCTCTTTCCGCTTTGCCGTGGAAATGATGCTGGCTGTATGCTGTGGCTTACCCGTACATGCCGCCGTCCATCCCATTCAGCACAGCGCCCGGGAACAGATCAACGCGCGGGTTCTCGATGCCGCCAGTCATGAAATTGACGCGCTGGCGCGCAAACAGCAGTGGCAGGACTATCGCTACACGTTCAATATCTATATCCCCTCCGCCGTGAGCACCAGCGCGCTATGCGCGTCGGCGCCACAGATCACCTCCAGCACCTCCCCGGAAATGGCCCTGACACGAATGAACTTTGTGGTGAGTTGTCCGGGCAGCGCCGGCTGGAAATATAACGTTGCAGTGCGCCCCGACGTGTCGGTGCCGGTAGTGATGCCAAAGTCGTTGATTACACGCGATACGGTCATCACCGCCGACGACCTGCTGCTTAAAAAATTTAATATCAGCAACCAGCGGGAAGGGTTGATGACAAATATGGATGAAGCGATTGGTCTCACCAGCAAGCGCGCCCTGCAACCGGGTAAACCGATCACCCGTAGCGAGCTGGTTCAGCCCGTATTGGTTAAACGCGACCAGCCGGTAATGATTGTCTCCCATACGGCTGGGATTACCGCCTCGATGCCGGGCGTGGCATTGAAAAATGGTCGTAAAGGGGATGTGATAAAAATTCGCAACAGCAGCAGCCAGCGGATCATTAGCGGTGTGGTGGATGATACCGGTGTGGTCACCACGCTGATGGCGCAGTAGTGCGGGGATTTTTTGTGATGGAATTAAAGTTTTCCTCTATTGCCGTCGCTTTTAGCCAATAACAGATAACCAACCCAACGAAATATGTACGAGGTTGCTATGAAAATTACCCCAACTCTGCCAGGCAATCGCCCTGCTTCGACAACCGAACAGGCGCGTGCAGACAAGAGCAGCGTGCAGGCGAGCGCGTCCAGTTCCGCATCGCTTTCCGCTGATGACATTACTCAGGCGGGATTGCAAACGGCGCAGCAAACGCTGAACAGTGATGCGCAAAGTGACGTTGATTACGACAAAGTGGCGCAAATGCAGGCCATGCTGGCCTCAGGCGACTTGCAGGTTGATTCCGATCAATTGGCTGGGGACATGCTCAGCTTTTTCCAGAAATAAGAGGCGACAACAGTGAGCACCAGGCTACAGCAGGTGAAAACTCTGCTTCAGGGCATCCGTGAGGACGGGACGCGGTATGACGCGCTCAGACACCAGTTGGAACAACAACGTCTGTGTATGATCCGTCGCGACAGCGACGAGCTACTGGCCGTCAATGAACTTATTCAACAGCATTATGAGCAGTTGCAAAACAGCAGCCAACAGCGCCGCTCGATCCTGCAATTGCTGGGCGTAAGCGTCAATCGTGCAGGAATGGAACAGGTCTTTAGCTGGCTGCCGGGCGTGCAGAAAAGTGCCGCAGAGGGCTGGTGGCAAAGCCTTGAGCAAAAAGCGACACGCTGCAAGATGTACAACGAAAAGAATGGCGATCTGCTGATCCGTCAGTATGAATTTATTCAGGCTTTTTTAGGCACTGAGCCAGATTTTATTTACCAACGCTAAAACTTCCTTCCTGACGCGGAAACCGACTTTCCGCGCCTCGCATAACCAATTGATATAATTACAATTAAAATTCAGGCATGGATATTGCACTGTTAGAGCCAGATTTTGAATATTGGGATTACTGAGAACACATTATGAGTATGATTGATTGTTATGAGCCTGACTTTGTCCGGTTGTTTTTATCCCACCACCCGGATTCCGCTTTACTGGTCAACATGCGCTGGAAAACGGAAGTTCGTCAGAGTCTGGTCTTAACCGATCCAGCCAGCTGCCAGGCTGCATTAGGCGATCCCAATGCCTTTGTCTTGCATCATTCAAAATGTGCGGCCGACCCTGACAGCCCGGCGTTATCCCCACGCGATCAGGTCTTGAATCAATCCGCTCTGAATACCATCACCCTTCCAGGTTTATCGCCGGAGCTGCGCCTGTATGCGCTGGGGATCACGCTCTCTTTTTCCGAAAAATGCCCAGGCAATAGCGAAGCGGTACTGGAAAAACTGGCATCATTGCCGCAGATCCTCGCAGGCCATGTACAGGAAGGAAAACTGCAGGATCAGTTTGCACAATTACCAAGCCTGCCCCAGCTACAGCGTGAATTAATTACCCGTATGGGCAGTTGTGAATTCAATTGGGATCTGCTGCCGGAAAGTACGCGTAAACTCACATTACCTCTCCAGGTCAGCCTGCTGATGCTACAGGATGCGAACAGTGAAGCCTTGCTCCAGCAGCAATTGCATGATCAGTGGTGTAATACGCATGAAACGTACTTCGTGCAGGAAGCATGGATTTTCAGTAACTATCTGATATACCGACTTTATCATGACATGTTCCCGCAACATGACAGCGAAGGTGTCATCCAGCGCTATTTCGAGCTTGTCTGCGACTTCTTTATGATCCGAACCATGCTTTGCCTGTGGACGATGGATGACTCCATACTGAGCCATGAGGATATTTATGCGCTTTTTGCCGTGTTTGAAGAGTGGCGTAGCAGTAATGATGCCGCATATCTACGTGAATACATTCTGAGCATCATGCCTGGAGAGCCTCTGCTCTCGGCGTTTTCCCTGATTACACGTTAGTGCCTGTTGACCGGGTGAATGCCCGGTCCTTTTTCAAACCGCGAATACACACCACTATGCCTGAAACCTCTAAAGCTCGCTCCGCCCTGACCGGCATTGTCAAAACGCTGGATACTGGTCGTGAAAAACCGTTTGTCAGCGTCGTTACCCCAACATGGAACCGCGCCGCTTTCTTACCGTATTTACTGTATATGTTCCGCTACCAGGATTACCCTGCCGACCGTCGGGAGCTGGTGATCCTCGATGATTCCCCGCAGAACCATCAATCGATCATCGACAGGCTGACGCAAAACCACCCTGAGAAATTTAATATTCGCTATATCTATCATCCGGAAAAACTCGACCTGGGCAGAAAACGCAATATGCTCAATGAGCTGGCGTTAGGTGAATATATTCTGTGTATGGATGACGATGACTATTATCCGGCGGATAAGATCTCTTACACCATTGAGATGATGCAGCGACACCGGGCGTTAATTTCGGGTTCCGATCAAATTCCCATCTGGTATAGCCATATCAACCGCTTGTTTAAAAGCCGCAGCTTTGGCCCGCAAAACATCCTCAACGGCACCTTTTGCTACCATCGCAATTATTTGAAAAAGCACCGTTACGATGATGAATGTAACTTAGGCGAAGAAGAAGGATTCACCAATCAATTCACCGTGAATCCACTGCAATTGCCGGGCGAGCGCACCATCATCTGTATCTCGCACAGCCAAAATACATTTGATAAAGATTTTGTACTGGGGGCAAGTGAACCACTTAAAACGACCCTGGCCCAGTCTATCGCAGATCCTATGCTGAAAAACTGGTACCAAAGTCTGCATAATGCTACCCATAATCAACCGATCCGCTGGGACAACATTGATCAAGTCGTAGTCGTGAATATGAATTCACGCACAGATCGCTTGACACTCATTCAGCAAGAACTCGCGCAACTCAATATTCCTGCAGAAAAAATAACCCGTCTGGCAGCATGTGAAACCGAAAATGGCCAGTTAGGCCGACGTCAGTCTCATCTGAAGGCACTCAAACTGGCTCAACGGCAGGGCTGGAAAAACTATCTGCTACTGGAAGACGATAGCGTTATTCTGAAACAAGAAAAGCATATCCGGGTACTGAATTCTCTACTCAATGCTCTGCCTACCTTTCCATGGGAAGTTATTATTTTCGGTGGGGAAATTAAGCGAGGGAATGTACTCAAAAGCCTTAACGGCATGATTCATGCGCGTGACTGTAATAAAGTATGCGCATATCTGGTAAATAGTCATTATTATTCAACATTGTCCAAACAAATGGAAAGCGACCTTTCACATGTAGTCGAAGAACAATGGCAGGCATTAATACATAAAGGTAAATGGCTCGCCTGCTATCCAAGCATTTGCTATCAACGACCTGGTTACAGTGATATAGAGAAGAAAGAGACCGATAATATAGGTTTTTACTTCAATAAAATTAATAAAAAACCTATACGCCAATCAAATCCAGTTAGTTCACAAGCTCTCCCAGTTTTGTCAAATAGCGATAGGATTGGCTTCTATATGGAAACGTCGCTGCATTACGCGGTGTACCGCCCCATCATTACCGCACTGCAGGCGATGGGCCATACTTGCTCGTTGTTGGTGAGTGACAAAATCCATAAATCGTTTCTGGATGAAATGACGGCAACGATTAAAACCATTAACGACCCCGCGCTGGGTGGAACACGTCTTTCTACGGTCATTGAGCAACGCCAGCGTTTCAAATGTCTGGTCAGCCCTTACTACACGCCGTTGCTAAACGGACTGGCGGATACCCATGTGCGTGCCATGTATGGTCTGGCGAAAGAAGAGTGGAACCATGCCTGGTGGAATGCTTTTTATCATCGCATCCTGTGCTACAGCCACTATAGCCAGCACGCGCTTGATATTGGCGGCAGTGCAAAAGTGGTCGGCAATCCCCGCTTCGATGAGTGGCACAACCACACTTTTGATAACACGTTGCCAAACAGCCTGAAGCTCAATGCGAAAAAACAAACCATTCTGTATGCCCCAACCTATGGCGCGCTAAGCTCTCTGCCCCATTGGGCGGAACAGCTCGGTCGGTTAAGCCATGAATATAATATCGTCACTAAATTGCATCATGGCACCCTTCACAGACCGGAAGAAACCGCCTCTCTGGCGCTGGCGCAGCGGTATTTAAAGAACAGACTCGACGACCCACAGCATCTGCTGGCGCTTATTGCCCAAGCAGATTACATCCTGACGGACAGCAGCGGCTTTATTTTTGATGCTATTCATATGAATAAACGCGTCATTTTACTGAGCTGGCCAGATATGGCCTCGCTATTGGATGGCCATCTAAGCTTCTCTACCCCTGAAAGTGCCGATCAACGCATCTGTGACATTCTCCCGGTGGCTCAGGATATACAGGCGTTACGCAACGCGCTCTCCGACACATTTGACTGGGCTGTACTTGAAACGCCGTTAGCTGAGATTCGCCACCACTATTGTGATGCGTTTATGGATGGACAGGCAGGGCAAAGGGCAGCGCTGGAAATAGCGAACCTCATCGATGCTTCATCCCAACAGCACAGCAATACGCTGCTGCTTAGCCTGCAAAAGAAGTTATTTAGTTAATAAAAAATAATTTTCGCCAGAGATGAATCTATGCCAACACCTTTAGTGAGTATTATCGTCACCAGTTATAACCACGATGCTTTCCTTGAAGAGGCGCTGGATAGCGTCTTTAACCAGACGTGGAAAAATATCGAAGTGATTATCGTCGATGATGCGTCTACCGATCGGTCTGTTGATATCATTAAAAAATATCAGCGGAAATATAATTGCAAAACAATTCTACGCGAAACTAACTATTATTCGCAAAAAAATAAAATTGGTGATAAACCGATCATCGAGGCAATGAATATGGCCTCGGGTAAATATATTGCTGTCGTTGACTCTGATGATCTTATCGTCAGCACAAAAATCTCCCATCAGGTTAATATTCTGGAGAAAAATCCATATTGCGTAATGTGCTATAGCGCAATTGAGGTCATCATGCCTGATGGCTCACGTTTTCCTTACAGCGATTTATTTCTTGATGGCGATGTTTTTCATCATCTGCTGGTTTCCGGAAATCTTAGTCTTTATATCGGATCGTTAATCCGCCGTGAGGCGTACTTGAAGATAGAGCGTTCCGAGCCAGAACTGGTACAGGAAGACTGGGATATGTTTCTGAAACTTTCCCGCCAGGGGCATTTTATTTCATCCCAGCGTTTAGTTGCCTACTACCGTCGCCATGACAATAACACCTGGTACAGAAAAGATAACAGCAAATTAATGTACCAAAACAGGATGATGATCCTTAATCAGTGGAAACATGAAGACGCCTGGGTAGAGGCAATGAACAACCGCTGGAAACAATATGCTCATCCCGATCATATGCTGATCAAAGAAGATATTGACGAACTGTTGCTTCAACGGCCAACCGACCCATTGCTACATTTCCAGGGTTTTATCGTGGCCATTCACCATAAAGATGTAAGCAAAGCAAAATATCATATTGTACAGGCCATCATCTACTGTGATAGTCGCCTTGAGATATTACCTCAATTATATTTAGTTGCATTAAAAAGCATTACTGACAACAAGATCAGAAGCACACTTCTGACCAGTTTAAAAACCAGGTTACCAGAACAATATCAACAGATTAGTGAAAAATCCCCCCAGGACCTTCAGCAATGAAAAATAATGCTCACAACCTTATCACAGTCACTAAGCCCTTCTTGCCTCCGCTAGAAGAATTTATACCATATCTACGAGAGATCTGGTCAAGTAAGCAGTTAACAAATAACGGCACCATGCATCAACTGCTAGAGGAGAGGTTAGCGTCTTATTTAAACGTACCTTATATCTCGCTGTTTTGTAATGCGACAATCGCTTTAATTGCTGCGATGCAAACGCTACGAATTAAGGGTGAGGTCATTACTACCCCTTACTCTTTTGTTGCCACTACGCATAGCATCCTCTGGAATCAATTAACGCCAGTATTTGTTGATATTGATCCACACAGTTTCAACATCAACCCGCATCTAATTGAATCTGCTATTACTCCAAAAACAGGGTTAATCATGCCGGTACATGTCTACGGCCAAAGTTGCAATACCAATGAAATAGAAAAAATATCTAATAATTACGGCATTCCCGTTATTTATGATGCAGCACATGCTTTTGCCGTAGAAGATTGTGGCGGGAGCATCCTTCGCCATGGCGATCTTTCGGTACTGAGCTTCCATGCAACTAAAGTGTTCAATACTTTTGAGGGTGGTGCCATTGTTAGCTACGATAAAAAAACAAAACAACGAATCGATTACCTGAAAAACTTTGGTATTGCTGACGAGTTAACCGTTGTTGCCCCTGGTATCAATGGAAAAATGAATGAAGTTCAAGCTGCTTTTGGCCTCCTGCAATTAGAATATGTTGATGAAGCCATTACTAAAAGAAAAAAAATAGCTCAACTTTATCGTACTCGCCTCGCAAATACGCCAGGAATATTCATTCCTGATAACTGTACAAACACAAAAAACAATTATAGCTATTTCCCTATCCTTATAAAACCAGATTATAAAATGACTCGTGATAGCCTTTACAACCATTTAAAAGGCAATAACATATTGACTCGCCGTTATTTCTATCCATTACTTTCCAATCTTAATATGTACCAAAACATAGTTGGTGCTAATAAAGAAAACCTCCCCGTTGCGAATCTAGTTTCAGAGCAAGTCCTATGTTTGCCTATCTATCCAGATATGACATCTGAGGAAGTCAGTACTATAATCGAGATTATCACAGCATGATTAAAATATTAATTTTCCCTGCGGGAACAGAAATTGGAAGAGAAATTTATCTTTCTCTGCAATACGAAAAAAATATAAGCGTTATTCTAGCAGGCTCTGACTATGATAGCCATGCGCGCTATTATAACAATAAGTATTTTATCCTTCCTGATGTAACAGATAATTCATGCTTAAAAGAATTACAACTATTAATTTCGCAAGAAAAAATTGATTATATTTTTCCGGCTCATGATGAAGCATTAATGTTTTTATCGGAAAACCGTACAGACCTATCCGCCACAGTACTGTGTCCGCCTAAGCAAACATGCAGAATTACACGCTCAAAAAAGAAAACATATCAATTACTTAAAAATATAATACCTGTTCCAACTGTATATAATGAAATAGATGAAATTACGCAATGGCCAGTATTTGTAAAACCTGACCGTGGGCAAGGAGCTCAAGGAGCCATGCGTATTGATACTCAAGAAATGTTATTGTCGCTACGCGCACAAGAAAAAGGACTCATCATTTGTGAATATTTAAGTGGTGAGGAATATACTGTCGATTGTTTTTCTGACAGAGAGAAAGGGCTATTATTCTGTCAACCAAGAATACGTTCACGCATTCGCTCTGGTATTGCTATGAGTTCAGAGCTGGTATCAATTCCTGGAGTTGAAGCTTATGCTCATTCAATTGCTAAAAATTTACACCTGTATGGGGCATGGTTTTTTCAATTAAAACGATCTTCCGGCGGTGTAATGACGTTACTTGAAGTAGCCCCGCGTATTGCGGGAACAATGGCTCTTAATAGGGTTGCCGGTATAAATTTTTCGATACTCACTATTTACGAAAGTATGCGGAAAGATATTAAAATCCTGCCAACCAATAAAAATCTAAGAATAACTCGAAGCTTGTCAAACAAATACACACACAACATAAAATTCGAGCATGTTTATATTGATTATGATGATACCATTGTTATTAAGGATAAATTATGCTTGCCAATAATCACTTTCTTATATCAATGCATAAACAATGGAATTAAAGTACATCTTATCACACGTCATGCAGGAAATATAATTCAGGAATTAAAGAAAAGACGTATTTTAAATATTTTTGATAATATATTTCATTTGAATAATAATGATAAGAAAAGTGATTACATTAGCGAAATAAGTGCTATATTTATTGATGATAGTTTTGCAGAAAGGTTAGAAGTTTTTAATAGGAAAAAAATTGCTATTTTTGATAATAGCATGATTGAAATGCTCATCCTTAAATAAAATCACAACCCATCCCTCATCAAAGTGAAGAGAGATGGGTTTATCATAAATAAATTACCATTCACCAGTTTTATTATGAGCACTCACCATAATTTATCATTAGCATTGCACCCAATAAAATACATCACACCATCTTCAAATTAATATTTATTTTTTCTTTCTATAAAGGAATCCAACTCTTGCTTCATTTTACTATAGCTCTCTATAATGAAATTTATAGTAGTAGGGTAAATGATGCTTTTATAATGTACATGGCAATTAGAATGAGATTTTTTCATATATTTATCAGGTGTGTACATTATTTGACCGCTTTTATTTTCCGAAAAAAGATCAAGGAGATTAAAATGATTACCAGGATCTAAAGTCCATGAAAACATTTTATATTTACCTCTTGCCTTCATCATATGAAAATAATCAGACGTTATGCTATATCCTTTTCTTAGATCATTTTTTTTGCTATCTCTTTGTGCCGCAGATATATTTCTACTAAAGCAATATTTTCGCCCACCACTCAATGTATATGTTGGAGAAGAAACGAAATCATCATCTGGTATATTAAGCAGTTGAAGTGTTATTTTTTTTAGATCAATAAGACTAACCAAATGGTTAATATCATTTGCCGGCATACCTGTTCCAAAAATGAATGCAGGTGTATGAATTAAAGGTATATATGGCTCAATCGCATGAGCAAACCCGCCATTACTGTCATGTGTCCAAAAATCATCGCCATGGTCGCCAAATGCTACAATAATAGTATTCGAAAGTTGATTGTATTTTGAAAGGAGTCTAATCAATTCATTTACTGAACGATCAAGATTAGACCATCCTCTTCGCCAATAATCAAAACCATGTTCAGCAAACTTATATTTATCATAACAACAAATATGGCTAGTGGGGTTCCAAAAATAAAGCCCAAATGGAGCTTTTAAATTTTTTAGTTTATCTTCAATTTTCTCCATCATGTCATGACAAACATCATCCCATTGCTGTTTTTTATCGTTATGATCATTCCAGATGTGATTAAACTTATCCCATCCAGTAGGAGACTCCGTCCCCAGAGTTTCATATCCATTCTCTTCAAGTATATCAAAGATACTTCGACAAGTTTTATTTAAAGTCATATCATCATCGTAGCTTTCATTATGCTCCAGCAACATATCATCCCCATGCAACATGTCACTCAAGGCCATAAAAGTTGATGTAGCGCTCGAAATAAAACGAGTCAACCGCAGAGATCTCCCATATATTAAATTAATCGCTGGAAACCACTGCCTATTTGCAAAAACCTGCTGATTAAGGCTTTCCATATGGAGGAAGACAATATTTTTACGCATTAAATCACCCATTATTCAAGCAAGCGTATTTCGATAACACCTGAATTATAAGGAAAAACATAACATTCAGTACTAGTAGTAATACATGCCCCATTTTTTACCACCTCAATAATCGAGGTGGTGGATATCGATGGTGTTCGGGGAAAATAGACCACTTCACACAGGTACGACAAACTATCAAAGCGTCCAGCCCAGTCATCCCCCATCACCAGCGTATCGGCGTTAAACTGGCGAATATAGTCGGCTTTTTTCTCCAGCGACTCTTCAAGAAACACGCAGTCCACACATTTCAGCCCGGCAACAATCCCCATGCGATCGCTTTGGCTATAAACCGGCATCCGGCCTTTTTTCTGCATATTTAGCGCATCCGAAGAGACACCGACAATCAGTCGCTCACCCAACTGCCTGGCGCGTTCAAGAATACGCAAATGTCCAATATGAAAAACATCAAATGTGCCGAAAGTAATGATCGTTTTCATACCAGGCCCAGCGTCTTCTGTCTTAGCCAGCATTGCGCGGCGATTTCATCTACGGCTTTTTGCTCTTTTACCTGCGCCTCATTGCTCAGCGCGTAACGCTTATCTGCCAACGTCATGGCAACAATTTTCTCTTCGCAGGCCGCGGCAACCAGATTTTTTTGAATACGCTGCTCTTTGATTTTAGCCAGCGTTTTTTCCTGTTCTTGCCAGGCAATCACCGTGCGCAGCGTACCTTTGTAACCCGTGACGTTTTTAAGTGATTCAACGGAAGGGGTGTCAACGCCGGTGCCAGTTTTCTGAATAAGGTAGCCCAGCGCTTTGATGTTATTGTCAAAGCCGGTACAGACCTGCTGCTGTTTAGCCAGTTGGACCGTCATGTCCTTTACTGATTTATCCCGCAGGCGCTGCAACTGCGCCAGGGTATCAATAATTTGCCGCATGATTATTTACCTTCCGCTTTCTTTGCCTGTGGGAAAAGGGCCTGTAAGCGACTTTGCACCAGCTCAAGTGAGGCGGGTTCACTCACCTCCTGACGCAGAAAACGCTCAATGGCGGGAAACACTTTGACGGCTTTATCGACGCTGGGATCGGCTCCGGCAACATAGCCCCCCAACGGGATCAGCGGCTTAATTTCCATATAGGCGGCGTAGTTTTGTTTTAGCAGACGGGCCGACTGTTGGTGCTCATTGGGCGTAACCTGCGTCATGCATCGACTGATCGATTGCCCAATATCGATGGCTGGATAATGCCCGGCTTCCGCCAGCTTACGGGTCAGAACGATGTGTCCATCCAACACCGCGCGCGCGCAGTCGACGATCGGATCCTGTTGGTCGTCCCCTTCCGCCAGCACCGTGTAAATGGCGGTCATTGAGCCTTCGCTTTCGCTGTTGCCGGCGCTTTCCACAAGCTTAGGGATCATGCCGAACGCCGATGGCGGATAACCTTTCGTCGCCGGAGGTTCCCCCAATGACAACGCAATCTCACGCTGCGCCATGGCATAACGGGTTAACGAATCCACCAGCAGTAAAACGTGATGCCCACGATCGCGAAACCAGGCGGCGATAGAGTGGCACAGCTCGGTGGCTTTCAAACGCATTAACGGCGACTCATCCGCCGGAGCCGCCACAATAATGGATTTTGCTAACCCTTCCGCACCCAGTGAATGATCGATAAACTCTTTCACCTCGCGGCCACGCTCGCCAATTAACCCCACCACCACGATGTCGGCCTTGGTCTGGCGGGTGATCATCCCCAACAGCACGCTTTTTCCCACGCCGCTGCCGGCCATCAATCCCACGCGCTGGCCCTTGCCGATAGTTAACAACCCGTTGATTGCTTTTACACCCACATCCAGCGGTTGGTTCACCGACCGACGCGTGAGGGGGTTGATAGACGGCGCCTGCGGCGGTAGCACATCATTGCCGGTCAGACGGCCTTTGGCATCCAGCGGTTCGCCCAGACCATTGACCACCCGCCCCAGCCAGCTTTCGCTAATCAGGATTTCCTGGGCTTTTTCTTCGGGGAATACGCGCGCGCCCGCCATCAGTCCGACGGGGTGTTTGAAGGGCATCAGGTAGGTGATATCACGATTAAATCCCACCGCCTGCGCGTCAATCAGCGTATGGTTGGCACTTTCCACGCGGCACAACTGGCCGGTCACCAGCGGACAGCCCACGCTCTCCAGCAAAATGCCGTTCACGCGCACCAGTCGCCCGGCTACCCGGGCTAAAGGAATCGACTCAATGGAACGCAGCGCGTTGTCGAAGCTGGAAAGGTCACTCACCCGTCGGCTCCGGCAGCAGCGACTCTTTGAGTGCCGACATACATTGCTCGAGTCGATGCTCGCAGCCAATATCCAGCTCGGATTTATCGGTAATCACCCGGCACTCGCCCGCCTGCAGATCGGCAGATGGCGTCAGTCCCCATGCAGTGACCTTCTCAGGCGCGACATCTTTGATACGGTTAAATTCTTCGTTACTCAGCAGCACCTGTAGCGATTCAGGCATCGCCGGAAAGGCCGAAATCGCCTCTTCGACCAGCGATAATAGCTGCGTCGGTTGCAGCGCCAGCTCACAACGAATCACCTGGCGGGTCACCTTTTCAACCAGCTGCAACAGGTCTTCCCGCTGTTTACGCTGGATGTGCGCCAGATAATCATTCACTTTGCCAGAGATGGCTTCCAGCGGCTGCGCGGCCCGTTCAAACTGCTTGCGCCCTTCCTGCTGTCCGGCCAGGCTGCCTTCAGTGTATCCCTGACGACGACCTTCATCGTGCCCCTTCTGATGACCTTCCTGAAAGCCCTGCTCCTGGCCTTCGGTCATCCCCTGCTCAAAACCTTTTTGCAGCCCTTCCTGGAAGCCGTCCATCAGCTGGCGCTGATAATCCGCCGGGGTAATACCCGGCGTGAGCTGTTCAGCCTGGAGATGGCGCTGGCGAGGAGGAAAACGGTGCAGCCGGTAACGACCACGAATGGTTTCAATCGCCATGTGTTACTCCGCCGTCTGTTCAGCAAACAGCTGTAGCTGAATTTCACCCGCTTCCTCAAGCTCGCGGGCAATTCCCATGATTTCACGGCGAATCTGTTCAATACGGCTCACCGGAACCGGACCAAGACGTGAGGTTATCGCCTCCAGTTGTTGTACCTGGCGCTTAGGCATCACGGCATAAATCGAGCGGCGTAACAGCGCTTCGGTACCTTTCAGCGCCACAGCCCAGTCTTCCATCGGCACTTCGTCCAGCAGTCGACGACGCACTTCGTCAGTTTGGCGGCTCAGAATAAAGAAGTCGTACATTTCATCCTGCAACTGTTCGAGCACATCTTCATCGCGCTCGCGCAGCTGATCGAGGATCACCTGTTGGTTCCCCTGGAAGCGGTTAACGATATCCGCAGCCTGCTTGATCCCTTTCACTTTCGAACCATGTTCGGAGAGCACTGACAGCCCACGCTCGATCAAACGATCCAGCTCATCCACCACATCCCGGTTCACATCGTTCAGTTTGGCAACCCGATAGAGGATCTCGTTTTGCACTGACTCATTCATGTAAGACAGTACCGTGGCCGAGATCTCTGGCGTCAGGAAGGCAAGAAATACGGCCTGTAGCTGCAAATGCTCTTCTGAGATCAGAATCGCCAACTGGCGCGGTTCCACCCACTGTAAACGCGCCATCCGCGAACGAATTTCGTCGCCATAAATACCGTTGATCACGCTGCTGGCGATTTCTGTGCCCAGCGCTTTATTGAGGATCCCTTGCAGCATGGAACGCGATGCGCCGTTGATACCGCTCTGCTCGCGGAATTCATCAAAAAAGTTATTGATCACTTTTTTTGCCATGCTGGTTTTTACCCCAGACAGACGCGCCATGTTTTCACTCAGACGAACCACCTCTTCACGGCTGAGTTTTTGCATCACCGTGGCAGCCGCCTCCTCGCCCAGACACAGCAATAAAATTGCGGCCTGTTCCAGGTAGCTGTTGTTGCTGCCGTTATTTATTGTCAATTCGCTCATTGCTGGTAATCCATTGTCTGAGAACTTCAGCTACGCGATCGGTGTCGCTCATCGCCAGTTTTTGCAGGAACTCCAGCTTCACTTCCAGACCGGAGCTCTGCGAAGGCAGGCTGTCGTCACCAGGGAAAGAAGGCAGTTCAATGTTTTTGCGTTCATCTTCAGCGGCCGCAAAATGAGGTTTGTCCGCAGGAATCGCGATCGGTGCGGCGTCCAGCGCCAGCTCTGGTGTCGACGTCCGGCGACGTTCGGCGGTCAGCCGTTTCATGACCGGACGAACAACAAACAGCAGCAACAGCAGAGCCAGCAGGCCGCAACCAATCAGACGCACCCAGGCCAGAATGTTGTCATCCTTCCATAAGGGGACCACCGGCTCGACGGGGATCGACTGCGGCACAAAATTAAGCAGCGATAAGGACAGATTGTCGCCACGCTTAGCATCAATCCCGGCGGCGTTATTCAACAGCGCCGTCAATTGCGTGGTTTGTTCCGGTTTCCAGTTCTTCAACGCAGGCGCGCTCTGGTTAAGTACCACGGCCACATTTAAACGTTTAATGTCGAAACCAGGATGCTGAATATGTTCAACGCTACGGTCCCAGGAGTAGTCGCGTTTGTTCTCGCTATGCTTTGACAACGCAGCAGGCTGGCGAGGCTCTTCTGGCGCGGTTCCATTGGCACCATTCGTCACCTGATTTGCCGCCAATGGAGGACGGTTACTCAGCGAGCCGGGGATCCCCATGGCGATTTGGTTGGTATCGCTATCGAGTACCGTTTCTTCACGATTAACCTTTGGCGTATCGCCGTAATGCTCCTGGGTTTCGTCGATATTGCTCAGATCGAGATCCGGCATCACGCTCACCCGGTAGTTACCGCTTCCTACCAGCGAGTCGAGAACATTTGCGAGACTGGCGCGGGTCTTATCCTGGATATCTTTGAGGATTTGGTCGCGCTTACGCGTCGCCGCAGAAACCGCTTCACCCGCGCCAATACCATCGGACAGCAAATTCCCCGCCTGGTCGACAACGCTGACCTGCGAAGCTTTCAAATCAGGCACACTGCCGGATACCAGGTGCACGATGGCATTCACCTGATCGAGATCCAGCTTGCTGCCATAATGCAGACGCACCACCACCGAGGCGCTGTTTTGCGGCTCGTCGCTGACGACAAAAGAACTCTCTTCATTGAGCGCCAGATGCACGCGGGCGCTCTCAACCGCATCCAGCGTCATAATGCTTTGCGCCAGTTCGCCTTCCAGGCTCCGCTTATAGCGAATGTTCTGCACAAACTGGCTGGCACCCAGCACTTCATCTTTGTCCATCAGCTCATAGCCGCTGGGCAGCATGGCCTGAACGCCTTTCGCCGCCAGCGTCATTCGCGTTTTGGACAAAGCCTCTTCCGGAACCAGAATTTGTCCGCTTTGCGGATCGATGCGGTATTCCAGTTTTTCACCATCCAGCACGGTGACTATCTGCGAAACCGGGATATTCTCCTGGCTACCGTACAGCGAAACATAGCCGTGGTTGCCATTCCACAGCACGCTGACAATAATGGCGGTAGCCGCAATAGCCGCTGCCGCCAGTAACGCCAGGCGTTTTTTACCATCCAGCCTGAAAGAGAACGAGGGTAAAAACTGAGTTACTTTTTTTATTAGTTCATTCATAGCGTTAGACTGACATGCTCATCAGGTCATTGAATCCGGAAGCGACTTTATTACGTACCTGCACCAGCGCGGAAAACGATAACGATGCCTGCTGACTGGCGATCATCGCCCCCGCCAGGTCGTCGCTTTTCCCCATCTCAATGGCCGTTTGTTTTTGTTCCGCAACCTGCTGGAACCGATCAACATGATTCAGCGCCCCCTGCATAACCCGGTCGAACGAAACCGGAGATGATGCCAACTGGGGGTTTACCTGCATCGGCGAAAGGACGGGCGCTTGCGCGACCGCTTTCATCTGCTGCATGTCCTGCATCATTTGCGTCTGCATGGTACTGGCTGGGGCTATCGTATTTATGCTCATGACCTACTCTTAAAATTAGAAAAGCGTTCTCGGTACCACAGACTGATTCAGGAAAAGATTTCTATTCCCTGTTTTCGCATTGATGCCAGACGATAACGAAGCGCACGTGGGGTTATTCCTAATAAATCAGCGATTTTGGTTTTATTACCCTGATATTTGCGCATCAGGTCAGCGATATATTGATACTGTGCGCTGCGACCATGCTGGCCCAGATTGTCGCTGGTGGTGATCTGCGCGCTGGGTTTAGGTTGCCATTGCGGCTCGCTCCAGGAATCGGACTCAATGGATGGCAGGCCTAACGTATCGGGATAAATGACGCCATCACGATTCAGGATCATTCCTCGTTGAATGGCGTTCTCCAGTTGGCGCACATTACCCGGCCACGCATAGCTCAGTAACGCCCGGCGTGACGATTCAGAAAGCTTGATATTTTTTACCAGCACCGTGGAGTATTTTTTAATAAAGGATTCCGCCAGAGGGATAATATCTTCCATACGCTCGCGCAAAGGCGGCATGGTCAATGGAATCACTGACATGCGATAATAGAGATCTTCTCTGAAGCGTCCTGCCGCAACCTCTTCTTCAAGATTTTTATTGGTGCAGGCAATTAAACGAAAATTTAATTTGATGAGACGGTTACTTCCTAAACGCTCAACCTGTTGTTCCTGTAATACACGTAGTATTTTGGCCTGTAGTGCCAAAGGCATATCGCCGATCTCATCCAGCAGTAATGTACCGTTATTGGCTAATTCCATCTTTCCCGGTACGGTGGCCACCGCTCCAGTAAACGCCCCTTTATCATAACCAAAGAGCGTTGCTTCAAGCATGTTTTCAGGAATAGCGGCGCAGTTCACACCGATATAAGGCGCCGACGCCTCCTGCGCAAATGCAATCGAGTGAATAAATTTGGCGATACATTCTTTACCAGTACCGGTTTCGCCATGGATAAGTACAGGAACATTAAAAGCAGCAATACGCCTGGCCATTGAAAAGACGTTAATGCTGGAGGCTGCTTCGGCAATAAGTTCAAACATGATTATTTACACTTAGAAGTAAAGTTAACATCCGTTACGAGAAATATACAAATCATTCCAAAGCACAATCATCGAATAATAGATATCGCCCGTGCCATGTCTTAATCTCATCCTTGCTCATGTTTTACCGCCCTTTCACAGGGCAGCCCTATCGGAGACTATTTCCATATAGGGATTTTCCTAAAAAAATACTATCACCAGTAACATTAACAATCTTAAATTAAAAGATAATAAAAATATTATTCCTTTAAAAACATCAACATATAAGAAAAATCGCGTAAAAAACAGACATAATGATAAGCCTAAGCAGCGACAGGCAGTAAGTGGGCAACATCACGGATGCGTAATTAATTATTTTTTAATTATAGTTCATCACCATTAATAACTTGCAGAGGAGAGGGGTAAAATATCTAATATCCAGCCCTACTCCATAGACGTGAGTAGGTACTGCATTTCGTATCTAATGGACTTCAACACTATGAGAATAGCGTCAAGGATGAACAGTAAATTAAATGGATTTGTATTTTCTTTGATAACCGCGGAATTTGATATCAACTCATCCGCCCCAGAAATTACAGCTGAGAAAGCGTACCATGCTGAAATATAGTCAAACGCCCGGAATCTTTAAACTTGAAGGAAACCGGCTTGGACGTCCATATCATCGTCTGCCGACTATGTTTACGGGAAGTTTTGATACAATTGAATCACATCTTGGAAACTATTTCCTGAAAAAACATCGCACAAATATAACACTAAAAAAAATACACTGTGAGATGGATGTTATCAATAAAAGTGCCGAGTTATTAGTCTCGCAGGTTGGGCATTTGGCTTTTGATATCGATCGTGCGCTATTGTTAATGTTGCTGGGCAACTTTTATGGTCTGACTTCATCGCTTGCAGACGAAAAGTCAGAAGATGATTTACCGACCAAAACAGAAACCCGGCTGCGAAGCAGACTGGCACTGGATATTTGCAATATCATTTTTAATAAAAATATATCCGGTATTCCACTGACGCTTAAACCCGACAGTAGCACCGTACAAACCCACTGGGCTTATCAACTTACGTTTATTTTAGGTGATGAGGAGAATTGCAGTTTCCGCATCTTACTGGATGACTCCCATACCGATTACATTCTGAATTTAATCCGCCGTAGCGAGCACGGCGAGAAGAAAAAGCAGATTGATAAAGTTAGCGCTGAGACACGTAAAAAAACGCTAATCAAAGAAATCATTCATACGTTGCCGCTAACCATGAACGTCAAGATTGCGGAAATCCCTCTCAATGTTGCCGACCTGACAACGATTAAACCCGGCGATATTTTACCGATTGCGATGCCTGATACTTTCCCTGTTTATATCGGGAAATCCGAATTATTTAATGCCCTGATCGTAGAGGATAAAGACAAACTGTTTTTGTCCGAATTAACGAGCAAGACGGAGAAATCCTATGAGTAAGCCAGAAGATATTTTAGAGCAAGGCTTCGAGTTAGCCCCCGAAGCGACTACGCCACCCGCACCGTCTGTCACTGAAAAGCTGGTGGCGCGTTTAGAAGACCGTTTTTCCGAGTCGATGTCATTACTCAAACGTATTCCGGTCACGCTAACGCTGGAAGTTTCATCCGTAGAGGTGATGCTGGCCGATCTGCTGAACATCGATGACGACACCGTCATTGAGATGGATAAACTCGCCGGTGAACCGCTGGATATCAAGGTCAATAATATCCTGCTAGGTAAGGCTGAAGTGGTTGTGGTCAACGAAAAATATGGCCTGCGCGTCCTTGAATTCAACACGCATGAAATCAACGACCTGGCACCATGAAACGCGCGCCAACACTCACACTCTTACTGGGTATCTCGTTACTCATCCTTTCTCCCTTTGCCTGCGCGCAAGGGGGAGATATCCCGTTGCTGAATGTGGTTTCACACGGAAATAGCCAGGAATACAGCGTAAAAATCCAGGTACTGATCCTTATGACCCTGGTGGGCATTCTGCCTACCCTGGTGCTGATGATGACCTGTTTTACCCGTTTTATTATTGTTCTTTCCCTGCTGCGTCAGGCGTTGGGGCTGCAACAAACGCCGCCGAACCGCATATTGATTGGCATTGCGCTGTCGTTAACCATGCTGGTGATGCGCCCAATTTGGATCAACATTTACGATCATGCCGTGGTCCCTTTTGAAAACGATCAAATCACGCTCCCCAACGCCCTGAGTACAGCCGCTTCGCCATTGAAACGCTTTATGCTGGCGCAGACCAATAAAAAAGCGATTGCGCAGATAATGACCATCGCCAACGCGAAAGGGAACGCCGTTGATCAGGATCTTTCCATTATCGTTCCCGCCTATGTACTAAGCGAACTCAAAACCGCCTTCCAGATAGGTTTTATGATTTACATTCCGTTCCTCGTGATCGACCTGATCGTCGCCAGCGTACTGATGGCGATGGGGATGATGATGCTGTCACCGCTGATCGTTTCGCTGCCCTTTAAGCTGATGCTGTTTGTACTTATTGACGGCTGGGCGCTGACCGTTGGGACGCTGACCTCCAGCATTCGCGGTCTGGGACTGGGCTAACGGAGATCGGACATGCTTACCATTGATGTAGCCGCAGACATCGTCGCCAGCGGTATAAAAGTTGTGATCATTTTAGTCTGCGTGTTAGTCGTTCCCAGCCTGCTGGTCGGTATGCTGGTCAGCATTTTTCAGGCTGTGACGCAGATTAACGAACAAACGCTTAGTTTTTTACCCAGGCTGATCGTCACCCTCGCGGTATTAGGTATTTGCGGAAAATGGATGATCGTCCAGTTGAGCGATCTCTGCGTGCATCTGTTCACTCAGGCCGCCATTCTGGTGCACTGACATGCGCGAAACAGATATTACGCAGTTAAGTAATCTGATACTGGGTATGTGGTTTCCCTTCGTGCGCATTATGGCGTTTATTCACTACGCGCCGGTACTGGATAATGCCGCGCTCACCATACGGATACGCATTATTTTGTCACTGGCGTTGGCCTTTATCATTACGCCGCTTATCCCCCACCCGGTGCCCACCAGCCTGCTGTCGATGAACAGCATTATTTTGACCGCAGAGCAGTTTCTGTGGGGGATGCTTTTTGGCCTGATGCTGCAGTTTTTATTTTTAGCGCTGCAACTGGCGGGTCAGATCCTCTCTTTTAATATGGGGATGAGCATGGCGGTAATGAACGACCCCAGCAGCGGCGCGTCAACGACGGTGCTGGCGGAAATGATCAACATCTACGCGGTGATACTGTTTTTTGCCATGGACGGACATCTGTTGCTGGTGAGTATTTTATTCAAAGGCTTTACTTACTGGCCGATTGGCAATGCTCTGCATCCGCAATCTCTGCGCACGATTTCCCTGGCGCTGGGCTGGGTATTCGCCGCCGCCACGCTGCTGGCGCTGCCGACAACCTTCATCATGCTGATTGTTCAGGGCTGCTTTGGTCTGCTAAACCGTATTGCACCACCGCTCAACCTGTACTCATTAGGTTTTCCCATCAACATGCTGGCGGGCCTGATCTGCTTTGCGACTCTGCTTTACAACCTGCCCGACCACTATTTGCACCTGGCGAATTTCGTCTTACAGCAGCTTGACGCGTTGAAGGGGCACTATGGCGGATAACAGTAGCGAAGAAAAAACAGAAAAACCCTCGGCGCAAAAACTTCGCAAGGCCAGACAAGAGGGGCAAATACCGCGTTCAAAAGATATGGGGCTTGCCGCCAGTCTGTTTGCCGCGTTTATGGTGATCTCCAGCAGCTTTCCCTGGTACGAAGATTTCGTGCGCGAAAGCTTTATCAGCGTGCATCAGTACGCGCAGAACATTAATGACCCGGATATCATCGGTCAGTTCCTTGAGCACCATCTGCTGATTCTGGGGAAATTCATCCTGACGCTGTTACCCATGCCGGTTGCCGCGCTGTTTGCCTCACTGATTCCGGGAGGCTGGCTATTCCTGCCGAAAAAAATATTGCCGGACTTTAGCAAATTAAGCCCGCTCAAAGGGATTAGTCGCCTGTTTTCCACCGACCATCTGGTCGATACCGGCAAGATGACGCTCAAAGCGATAGTGCTGCTGGTGATGCTATGGCTCAGCGTACGCAATAACGTTGCCGCATTCCTCGGCTTACAAGAGCTTCATTTCAAACAGGCCATCAGCGATGGCCTGGCGCTGTACAGCAGCATCATGCGCAACTTTGTCATCCTGTTTGTTTTCTTTGCGTTGATCGATGTCCCTCTGGCAAAAAAAATGTTCACCAAAGGGCTGAAGATGACGAAACAGGAAGTGAAAGAAGAGTATAAAAATCAGGAAGGTAAACCCGAGGTTAAGGCCAGGATCCGTCGCCTGCAACGGCAAATGGCTATGGGGCAAATTCGCAAAGTTGTGCCAAAAGCCGATGTGGTGATCACCAACCCAACCCACTATGCCGTGGCGCTACAGTACGACCAGTCACGCGCCGCAGCGCCTTTCGTGGTTGCTAAAGGCACTGATGAAATCGCGCTGTATATCCGCCAGGTGGCGGCAGAAAGCAATATTGAAGTTGTTGAGTTTCCTAAGCTGGCACGCTCCGTTTATTACACCACCCAGGTGAATCAGCAGATCCCATTTCAACTGTATCGGGCGATTGCACACGTCCTGACCTATGTACTGCAAATGAAGCACTGGCGTGACGGTTCACAAGCACGTCCTTCGCTGAACAGACATATTTCCATTCCAAAAGAGGTTCTTAAACTGGATGCCGAAAACAACTAAACAATTCCTGGCGCTGCTGCGTAACGGTAACATCGGCATTCCGCTGGTTATACTGTGTATCCTGGCCATGGTGATCCTGCCGTTACCACCGGCCCTGCTGGATATTCTGTTCACCTTTAACATCGTGCTGGCGGTGATGGTGCTGTTAGTGGCCGTTTCAGCGAAACGCCCGCTCGAATTCAGCTTGTTCCCGACCATTCTGCTGATCACCACCCTGATGCGATTGACGCTGAACGTGGCGTCAACACGCGTGGTATTACTGCACGGTCACATGGGTGCAGGCGCTGCCGGTAAGGTGATTGAGTCCTTCGGCCAGGTGGTGATCGGCGGTAACTTTGTCGTTGGTTTCGTGGTGTTCATCATTCTGATGATCATTAACTTTATCGTGGTGACCAAAGGTGCGGAGCGTATCTCCGAAGTTTCTGCCCGCTTTACGCTTGACGCCATGCCCGGTAAGCAGATGGCGATCGACGCCGATCTCAACGCAGGACTGATTAATCAGGCGCAGGCGCAAGCGCGACGTAAAGACGTAGCGGGGGAAGCGGATTTCTATGGCGCGATGGATGGTGCGTCAAAGTTCGTACGCGGCGATGCCATCGCCGGGATGATGATTCTGGCTATCAACCTGATCGGCGGCGTCTGTATCGGGATCTTTAAATACGATTTAAGCGCCGAAGCCGCATTCCAGCAATACGTACTGATGACCATCGGTGACGGCCTGGTCGCCCAGATCCCTTCTCTGCTGTTGTCGACCGCGGCAGCGATCATCGTCACCCGTGTAAGCGACAGCGGCGATATTGCCACAGACGTGCGTAGCCAACTGCTGGCCAGCCCCTCCGTGCTGTATACCGCCACCAGCATTATGTTTGTGCTGGCAGTGGTGCCGGGGATGCCTCATTTCCCCTTCCTGATTTTCAGCGCCCTGCTGGGATTCACCGCCTGGCGCATGAGCAAGCGCCCCAAGGTTGCGGAGACCGAAGAGAAAAATCTCGAAACGCTGACCAAAACCATCGCAGAAACCACCGAGCAGCAGGTCAGTTGGGAAACCATCCCTTTAATTGAACCTATCAGCCTGAGCCTGGGATACAAGCTGGTGTCGTTGGTCGATAAATCCAAAGGGAATCCGCTCACTCAACGTATTCGCGGTGTGCGGCAGGTGATCTCAGACAGCAACGGCGTGTTGTTACCGGAAATTCGCATTCGTGAAAACTTCCGCCTCAAACCGACCCAGTACGCCATTTTTATCAATGGGATCAAGGCTGATGAGGCCGACATTCCCGCAGATAAGCTGATGGCGCTGCCCTCCAGTGAAACCTATGGCGAGATCGACGGTGTTTTAGGTCACGATCCGGCCTACGGAATGCCGGTCACCTGGATTGTCCCAGCGCAAAAAGCGAAAGCGTTAAATATGGGGTATCAGGTTATTGATAGCGCCAGCGTCATTGCGACGCATGTGAATAAGATCATTCGTAACTATATTCCAGAGCTGTTTAATTACGATGACATTACGCAGTTGCATAACCGTCTCTCTTCTATGGCGCCACGTCTGGCGGAAGATTTGAGCACAGCGCTGAATTACAGCCAACTGTTGAAAGTGTACCGGGCGCTGCTTATCGAAGGTGTGTCATTGCGCGATATCGTCACCATAGCCACCGTACTGGTCGCCAGTAGCGCCGTGACCAAAGATCATATTCTGTTAACGGCGGATGTGCGTCTGGCGCTACGTCGCAGCATTACCCACCCGTTTGTACGCAAAGATGAGCTGGCGGTATATACGCTGAATAGTGAACTGGAGAATCTGCTGGCGAATGTGGTGAATCAGGCTCAGCAAAGTGGAAAAGTGGTGCTGGACAGTGTGCCGGTCGATCCCAATATGCTGAATCAGTTCCAGACCAATATGCCGCAGATAAAAGAGCAGATGAAAGCGGCGGGGAAAGAGCCGGTGCTGCTGGTCGCGCCGCAGTTACGTCCTCTGCTCGCGCGCTATGCGCGCCTGTTTGCCCCGGGCCTACAGGTGTTGTCTTATAACGAAGTTCCGGATGAGCTGGAATTAAAGATCATGGGGGCGTTGAGTTAACGCCTGGCGAGGCGGTGTGTTTACACCGCCTTTTTGATTACAGAATCGTATTTTCCGTAAGAATACGACGGGCACCGAGATAATGATCCCGCCAGAAGTCATCGGATAAATTGCTCACCCGAATGGTTTCTCCCGTCCTCGGCGATTCAATAAATTGCCCCTGCCCCAAATAGACGCCCATATGGTCGGCAATATCCCGGCTGTGAATATGAAAGAACACTAAATCACCACGGCGAAGATCTCGATTTGAGACAATCGTTGCCCGCCGGTAGTGATACATTTCATTCGCCGTCCGGGGCAATTTTGCCGCCAGGATTTTGTTGTAGGCATAAAAAATCAGCCCGCTACAGTCAAACCCTTCATCAGGATCGGTACCTCCCCACAAGTAGGGTTTACCTAGCTGTTGCTCAAGTCGGTGGATGGCCACTTCAGTGATGTTGTGCAGATGATCGCTACTGAGAAAATGATCATTCTCAGCCAGTTCCTGCCAGCGATGGTCGCTGGCTTTTAGTGGGCCAGGGAACCACTCCGGGTGCTGTTTAATCAGCGTCCGATTCTGCTGGCGCAGCGCGCGTTTACTTTCTGCGTTGCCTTCCACCACGTAGCTTGCCTGTTTTTTTACCTGGGCGTGATACTGCTTCAGCAGCCGGGCGCGGTTACGCATCCGCAATTGCGCCGCATAGCTTAAATGGGCGTCAGATAAGTGGGTCTGAACTTTGGCGACAGACGGTAATGACAGTACAACACACAAAGACAGCAGGCCCGGCAAGAAGCAACGGGGCGCAGAGACAAAAAACATGAAAAGAAGAATACCTGGTCAAACACGTTCGCCGCAGTTTACCGCTATTGCTCATCGTTCCTGTTTAATATTCGATTATTAAATAATTAATTTTTTAAATTCAATACATTAGACATTCTTCACTAATAAGAAGTAATGCAGTGTGCTAACCAGCAAAACAAGCCAGTGTCTGACTGCCTTTAAGCGCAATTTTCCGTATAAAGAAAAACTAAAGTGTAAACGCCGCACGAGAGACTTGCGAAAAACTCTCTTGGTGCTAATGTGAGCGCTCCAGATCCAGATTTATCCGATTTGGGGACTCTTTTTGCCGTCCTGGCGTGTGTAATCGTTTTATCAAGGAATAAGCAGTATGCGTAAAATCGCATTTTTTCTTGCGATGCTTTTATTGCCGTGCGTTTCATTTGCTGGTTTGCTGAGCAGCAGCAGCCCGACCACGCCTGTCAGCAAAGAATATAAGCAGCAGTTAATGGGCTCCCCTGTCTATATCCAGATCTTCAAAGAAGAGCGAACGCTGGATCTGTACGTCAAGATGGGCGAACAGTATCAATTGCTCGACAGTTATAAGATCTGTAATTATTCCGGCGGTTTAGGGCCGAAACAGCGTCAGGGCGATTTCAAAAGCCCGGAAGGGTTTTACAGCGTACAACGCGGACAGCTCAAACCGGATAGCCGCTTCTATAAGGCGATTAACATCGGTTTCCCTAACGCCTACGACCGTGCACACGGTTATGAAGGTAAATACCTGATGATCCACGGCGCCTGCGTTTCCGTCGGCTGCTATGCGATGACCGACAACGGTATTGATGAGATTTTCCAGTTTGTCACCGGCGCTCTGGTGTTCGGACAATCCAGCGTACAGGTGAGCATTTACCCGTTCCGCATGACCGATGCCAACATGCAGCGTCATAAGTTTTCGTATTACAAAGATTTCTGGGCCCAGTTAAAGCCAGGATACGATTACTTTGAACAAACGCGTAAGCCACCGACCGTTTCCGTCGTCGATGGCCGTTACGTTATCAGCAAGCCATTGAGTCACGAAGTCGTTCAACCGCAGCTGGCATCAAACTACGCGCTCCCCGAGACAAAATAATGCCCATTCGCCTGGCATAATCTTTTGCCAGGTTTCATTGCCGGTTAACGGCTGAGTGGCAATCACGGTGACCACATCATTGGGTGTGGTCTCTGAGCTAAAATCAATTTCCACATCCTGATCCAGCAGCGTCGCTACGCCAAATGGCGCTCGACGGGTGATCCAAAACAGGTTGGTCGAGCAGAAAGCCATCACATAACGACCGTCAGACAACAGCATGTTGAAGACGCCCTTCTCCCGCAGTTCTCCTGCCAGCGCCGCGATATATTTAAACACCGCTGTCATATTACCTGGCATGCGTGGATAACGCTCTGTCAGCTTGTTCAGCAGCCAGCAGAAGGCTTTTTCGCTGTCGGTTTCACCGACCGGGCGGAAATTACCAGTCTCCAACGATTTATAACCGCTGAGCTGCCCGTTATGGGCATACGTCCAGTTGCGTCCCCATAGTTCACGGGTAAATGGATGGGTATTTTCCAGCGCCACTTCTCCACGATTCGCCTGACGAATATGGGCAATTACGGAACAGGATTTGATGGGATAGTCTTGTACCAGTTTAGCGATAGGCGAATTAAAGCTGGGTTGCGGATCTTTAAACGTACGGCAACCCTTACCCTCATAAAACGTAATACCCCAGCCGTCTTTGTGCGGCCCGGTCCCTCCGCCGCGCTGAACCAGCCCGGTGAAGCTAAAGCAGATATCGGTTGGCACATTGGCGCTCATCCCGAGCAGTTCGCACATACATCACCTACCTTAAAACCGTGAACTGCCTGATGGCGCTGCGCTTATCAGGCCTACGTGGAGCTCATGTAGGCCGGATAAGGCTTCAGCCGCCATCCGGCAATCGCCTTCTTATGATTTAACCATCTCTTTTTCGATCAACTGAATCAGGATATGAATCACTTTGATATGAATTTCCTGAATACGATCAGCGTAGCCAAAGTGCGGCACACGAATTTCGATATCCGCACTGCCCGCCATTTTGCCGCCATCTTTACCGGTCAGGGTGATGACTTTCATCCCCTTCTCACGCGCTGCGGCAATCGCTTTAATCACGTTACCAGAATTACCCGACGTCGAGATGCCTAACAGGACATCACCTTCACGGCCAACCGCTTCAACGTAGCGGGAGAACACATAATCGTAACCGAAATCGTTGCTGACGCAGGAGATGTGGCTAACGTCAGAGATAGCAATAGCCGGATAACCAGGGCGGTTTTCACGATAGCGCCCGGTCAGCTCTTCGGCGAAGTGCATCGCGTCGCAATGGGAACCGCCGTTACCGCAAGAAAGTACCTTACCACCGGCTTTAAAGCTGTCTGCCAACAGGACCGCCGCGCGCTGAATGGCGTGAATATTGGCGTCATCTTTAAGAAAATTAGCCAGCGTTTCCGCCGCTTCGCTCAGTTCGTTACGAATAAGATCCTGGTACATGAGGATATCCTTCAGCATGAATGTAAATGACAAGATGCAGTGTACCGGATAGCGCTACCAGCGAGAAGTACAAGCCACAGGAATGGCCGCGGCTTTTGATTTTTTGTGCCGGTTAAAACACCAACAATGTGAGCTTTGTTGTAATTATTTTGTAAACACATTGCTAAAAGAATTTACATCCACTACAACCATATCATCACAAGTGGTCAGACCTCCTACAAGCAAGGGAGCTTTTCGTTATGATGATTTTGAGTATTATCGCTACGGTTGTTCTGCTCGGCGTATTGTTCTATCACCGCGTGAGCTTATTCCTCAGCAGCTTAATTTTGCTCGCCTGGACGGCTGCGCTTGGCGTGGCAGGTCTGTGGTCAGTCTGGCTGCTGGTTCCTCTGGCCATTATTCTCGTACCGTTTAACTTTACGCCGATGCGCAAATCCATGATCTCTGCGCCGGTGTTCCGCGGTTTCCGTAAAGTCATGCCGCCAATGTCGCGTACAGAGAAAGAAGCGATTGATGCCGGTACTACCTGGTGGGAAGGCGACCTGTTCCAGGGGAAACCTGACTGGAAAAAACTGCATAACTATCCTCAGCCGCATCTGACAGCTGAAGAACAAGCGTTTATTGATGGTCCGGTTGAAGAAGCATGCCGCATGGCGAATGACTTCCAGATCACCCACGAACTCGCGGATCTGCCGCCGGAACTGTGGGCGTATCTGAAAGAACACCGCTTCTTCGCGATGATCATTAAGAAAGAGTACGGCGGGCTGGAATTCTCCGCGTATGCTCAGGCTCGCGTATTGCAGAAACTCTCCGGCGTCTCCGGGATCCTCGCAATCACAGTCGGCGTACCTAACTCATTAGGCCCAGGCGAACTGCTGCAGCACTACGGCACCGAAGAGCAGAAGAATCATTACCTGCCGCGTCTGGCACGTGGTCAGGAGATCCCATGTTTCGCCCTGACCAGCCCGGAAGCAGGTTCCGACGCAGGCGCGATCCCTGATACCGGCGTGGTCTGTATGGGTGACTGGCAGGGTCAGCAGGTGCTGGGGATGCGCCTGACCTGGAACAAACGTTATATCACGCTGGCGCCTATCGCTACCGTATTGGGTCTGGCATTTAAACTCTCCGACCCGGAAAAACTGCTGGGTGGGGAAGAGGAACTCGGCATTACCTGTGCGCTGATCCCAACCTCAACCCCGGGCGTACAGATTGGCCGTCGCCACTTCCCGCTTAACGTGCCGTTCCAGAACGGTCCGACGCTGGGCAAAGATGTCTTCGTGCCGATTGATTACATTATCGGTGGCCCAAAAATGGCCGGTCAGGGCTGGCGTATGCTGGTGGAATGTCTGTCTGTGGGGCGCGGTATTACCCTGCCGTCTAACTCCACGGGCGGCGTGAAATCGGTCGCAATGGCAACCGGCGCGTATGCGCATATTCGTCGCCAGTTCAAAATCTCTATCGGCAAGATGGAAGGTATTGAAGAGCCGTTGGCGCGTATTGCCGGTAACGCCTACGTGATGGATGCTGCGGCGTCGCTGATTACCTACGGCATTATGTTGGGTGAAAAACCGGCGGTACTGTCGGCTATCGTGAAGTATCACTGTACCCACCGTGGGCAGCAATCAATCATCGATGCCATGGATATTACTGGCGGTAAAGGCATCATGCTTGGCGAAAGCAACTTCCTCGCCCGTGCTTATCAGGGGGCGCCTATCGCCATTACCGTTGAAGGCGCTAACATTCTGACCCGTAGTATGATGATCTTCGGTCAGGGTGCGATTCGCTGCCATCCGTATGTGCTGGAAGAGATGGCTGCGGCGCAGAATAACGATGTGAATGCGTTCGACAAGTTGCTGTTCAAACACATCGGTCACGTTGGCAGCAATAAAGTACGCAGTTTCTGGCTGGGCCTGACGCGTGGCTTAACCAGTAGCACGCCAACCGCCGATGCGACCAAACGTTACTATCAGCACCTGAACCGTCTGAGCGCCAACCTGGCACTGCTTTCGGATGTGTCCATGGCTGTTCTGGGCGGTAGCCTGAAGCGTCGTGAACGTATCTCGGCGCGACTGGGGGATGTGTTAAGCCAGCTGTACCTGGCCTCTGCGGTGCTGAAGCGTTATGACGATGAAGGCCGTAATGAAGCCGACCTGCCGTTGGTTCACTGGGGCGTCCAGGATGCGTTGTACAAAGCCGAACAGGCGATGGACGATCTGCTGAAAAACTTCCCGAACCGTTTGGTTGCCGGTTTGCTGAGTGTGGTTATCTTCCCGACCGGTCGCCACTATCATGCACCGTCCGACAAGCTGGATCATAAGGTCGCGAAGATTTTGCAGGTTCCGAGCGCCACCCGTTCTCGCCTTGGTCGCGGTCAATACCTGACGCCAAGCGAGCATAATCCGGTCGGTTTGCTGGAAGAGGCTCTGCTGGACGTGATTGCAGCCGACCCTATCCACCAGCGGATCTGCAAAGAGTTGGGTAAAAACCTGCCGTTTACCCGCCTGGACGAACTGGCGCATAACGCGCTGGCCAAAGGGTTGATTGATAAAGACGAAGCCGCGATTCTGGTGAAAGCCGAAGCGAGCCGTCTGCGCAGTATCAACGTGGATGACTTTGAACCCGAGGAGCTGGCGACTCAGCCGGTAAAGCTGCCAGAGAAAGTGCGTAAAGTCGAAGCGGCATAACGACACACGCATAACATTTAGCCCCGCTTAATGCGGGGCTTTTTATTGCCACATTTTCGTTAAAGCTCATGCTACAGTGTCAAAATGTTGTTCAACGAGGAGCCTCGATCGTGCCTGGTTTGAAAATTACTCTGCTGCAACAACCGTTGATTTGGATGGATGGCCCGGCCAACCTGCGCCATTTCGACCGACAACTGGAAACCGTCACCGGACGTGATGTAATTGTGTTGCCCGAGATGTTTACCAGCGGATTTGCGATGGAAGCAGCAAACAAATCGCTGCCGCAGGAAGAAGTCGTAAGTTGGATGCGCGTCAAGGCGCAACAGACCAACGCCCTGATCGCGGGCAGCGCTGCTATCCAGTCTGAACGCGGCCCGGTAAACCGCTTTTTTTTGGTTGAGCCCGAAGGTAATGTGCATTTCTACGACAAGCGCCACCTGTTCCGCATGGCGGATGAGCATCAGCATTACCAGGCAGGTGACGCGCGAGTTATTGTTGAATGGCGCGGCTGGCGTATTCTGCCGTTGATCTGTTATGACCTGCGTTTTCCGGTATGGTCGCGCAATCGCAATGATTACGACCTGGCGTTGTATGTTGCCAATTGGCCTGCGCCGCGTTCACTGCACTGGCAGCTTCTGCTTGCCGCACGGGCAATTGAGAACCTGACTTATGTAGCAGGATGTAACCGCGTGGGCACTGACGGTAACGGGCATCATTATCGCGGTGACAGCCGGGTGATTAATCCGCAGGGTGAGATTATTGCCACCGCCGAGCCGCATCAAGCCACACGCATTGACGCCGAGCTGTCTCTCTCAGCGCTGCGCGAGTATCGCGAGAAGTTTCCCGCCTGGCAGGACGCTGACCCGTTCACGCTATAACTATCGCCTTCCCTCCCGCTGCACAACGTTTTTCGTGGCGGGATTGTTTCACTCCGTAACCAACCGCAAAACAAATTCGCGTGGCGACATGCTGCGGGCATCGTATTCTGCAAAGGATAATCACTCGTAACCAGCGAGTGGCAGACAATATCGATAATTTCCTTATCAGGATTTCAATAATGAAGAACTTCGTACGCATGACTTTGCTGGCAGTTACCGTGGCTGGTGCTTCTTTTAGTACGCTTGCAGCAACGACATCTAATGTTCCGGCTCCAGCCCAGGATCCGATAGTACAACATCTTAAGTTGAGCACTGACCAGGTTGCGCAGATTAAAAAACTGCACCAACAGCTTGAAACCAACGTCGGCCAGATTTCAGTGAAAGATGTAAAAGACGGCGCGTTGATTAACGTCATCAAGTCAGGGAAATGGGATGAAGCTGCCGTCAAAAAACAGCTTTCCGCGTTCAGCAACATCGAACAACAGGCGCGTTATTATCGCGTGAAATACTATTTTGACCTGAACAAAGTGCTGACCCCAGAACAGCGCCAGCAGGTGCAAAAAGATATCGCACAGACGCTGAGCGAGTAATGGCCAGAGCCTGCAATGAAACATTATTGCAGGCTTTTTTTTACGGGCTGAAACGACGAAAGCCTGAATCATTTCTGATTCAGGCTTTCTGAATAGTGGCGGAATGGACGGGACTCGAACCCGCGACCCCCTGCGTGACAGGCAGGTATTCTAACCAACTGAACTACCACTCCGCGTTGTGTTCCACTTGGGAACGAAGTGAATACTACGGATTGCCTCGCGCCTCGTCAACGCTTTTTCTCACGTTTTTAATCGTTTGCTGCAAAAATCACCCGAATGGCCATTTTCATACGGTAAACGTACAAATTATGCCCGCCAGAGGCAACTTCCGCCTTTCTTCTGCACCAGGTCAAGGCGTGACTCATGGGCCGCTAACTCTTCATCAGTGGCGAAAACAACGCGTAGTTTGCTGGACTGTCGCACAATACGCTGGATCCCCGTGTCATTCTGCTGCTGGCTGTCGCCTTCCATTGAGAACGCCATCGTGGTCTGCCCGCCGGTCATCATCAGATAAACGTCGGCCAGAATCTGGGCATCGAGCAATGCGCCGTGCAGGGTTCGTTTACTGTTGTCTATCTCATAGCGCGAGCATAACGCATCAAGGCTGTTTCGCTTGCCAGGAAACATTTTCCTCGCCAGCGCCAGGCTATCGGTTATTTTGCAAAATTCATTCGTCTTCGGAATATCACGCTTGAGCTTCGCGAATTCGTAATCCATAAAGCCGATATCGAACGATGCGTTATGGATGACCAGTTCCGCGCCGCGAATGTAGTCGAGAAACTCGTCGGCTACATCGGCAAACGTAGGTTTATCGAGCAGGAATTCGTCTGCGATTCCGTGTACGCCGAACGCTTCCGGGTCCACCAGCCGATCCGGCTTCAGGTAAACGTGGAAGTTATTGCCGGTCAGGCGGCGGTTCACCACTTCAACCGCACCGATCTCAATGATCTTGTGGCCTTCGTAGTGGGCGCCAATCTGGTTCATACCGGTGGTTTCGGTATCGAGGACGATCTGTCGTGTAATTCCAGTGCTCATAACGGTCATTTATGTCAGACTTATCGTTTGATTTCGATTTGCTAAAACAGGAAGTCTACCAGAGATGCTTAAACAGGTAGAAATTTTCACCGATGGTTCTTGCCTGGGTAATCCTGGGCCAGGTGGTTACGGGGCAATTTTACGCTATCGCGGGCGCGAAAAAACCTTTAGCGAAGGCTACAACCTTACAACTAATAATCGCATGGAGCTAATGGCCGCAATCGTTGCGCTGGAAGCCCTGAAAGAACAGTGTGAAGTGATACTCAGCACGGACAGCCAGTATGTGCGCCAGGGCATAACGCAGTGGATCCACAACTGGAAAAAGCGCGGCTGGAAAACAGCAGATAAAAAACCGGTGAAGAACGTCGATCTGTGGAAACGTCTCGATGCCGCGCTGGGGCCGCATCAAATCAAATGGGAATGGGTCAAAGGCCATGCGGGCCATCCGGAAAACGAACGCTGCGATGAGCTTGCGCGCACCGCGGCAATGAGCCCGACTCAGGATGATATTGGGTATCAGGCTGAGGCTTAAGCGTCCGGTTTACGGTATTGCCGGGTCGCGCCAACGGCATGACGGATAGGCGTTTTGCTTTTATTTTGTTTCATCGGGTTGAGCGTAAGCGGAATGGTTCGCTTGCGCGCAACCACCAGCTGTAAACAGCCCAGCGCGGGAATATGGGCGCTTAACATTTTCCCGCCCTTCTTGTTCCAGGGCAGAACATGAAAACGGCTATAGTGCAGCACTTCAAAATTCAGTAATGATAGCCAGTCCAGTTGACGCATGAGGGTAAACATCCGACTGTTATAGGGCGATGTCTTACGCAATACGGGCACCAGCTTACGCAATCCCATCAGGCTTACCGGGTTAAAGCCGCTCAGAATCAACCAGCCGTCATCAATCAACACGCGATCGGCTTCACGCAGTAGGCGATGCGGATCAAAGCACCACGGTAACGTATGGGCCAATAAACAAACATCCACAGACTTATCGGCAAAGGGAAGATGCAAAGGATCGGCCGTCACCTGCATGGGAGAACCCTGCAAAGAAACATTTACCTGATGAGAAACCGCGCACGCTTCAGAATCGATTTCTGCGCTTAAATTACCAACCTTAAGCAGATGAAAACCGTACATTTTTGCGAACCACGGGTTAAGCTGATGCTCCAGCGCCTCACGATAGTGTTCGCCCCAGGGCAAATCATCCCAGCTAACGGGCGCTACGACAGTTTGAGGGATCCTTGCCGGTTTCATCACAACCTTCCGTTACGCATTAAGAGGTAATATATGAATCTTAACAGTATTCCTGCATTTCAGGACAATTACATCTGGGTCCTGTCGAATAATGACAAACATTGTCTGATTGTGGACCCGGGTGAAGCGGCTCCTGTTCTGAAAGCCATTGCAGAGCATAACTGGGTGCCGGAAGCCATTCTGCTAACCCATCATCATCAGGATCACGTGGGCGGTGTGAAAGAGCTTCTGCAACATTTCCCACAAATAGTGGTATACGGACCGGCTGAAACGCAAGATAAGGGAACGACACACGTAGTCGAAGATGGCGATATTGCACTCGTTTTGGGGCATGAATTTAGGGTAATTGCTACTCCGGGTCACACTTTAGGACATATCTGTTACTTTAGCCACCCTTACTTATTCTGTGGTGACACGCTCTTTTCTGGCGGTTGCGGTCGACTTTTCGAAGGCACAGCAACCCAAATGTATCAATCACTTAAAAAAATTAACGCCCTTCCTGACGATACATTAATTTGTTGCGCACATGAGTACACATTAGCAAACATGAAGTTTGCCTTAAGCATTCTCCCGCACGATTCGTTCATAAATGAATATTATCGTAAAGTTAATGAGTTACGCGTAAAAAAACAAATGACACTACCCGTAATTCTGAAAAATGAGCGACGAAATAATCTTTTTTTGAGAACGGAAGATATTGATTTAATTAATGAAATCAACAAAGAAACAATATTGCAACAACCTGAAGAGCGTTTTGCCTGGTTAAGGTCAAAGAAAGATACGTTCTGACAATTCCGGGTTGCCTTTTGAAAACTTCGCCGTTATGATCGGTCGTCTTTTAAGCAACTATTGACACACACATGAAGGCAAAAGCGATATTACTCGCCTCTGTCCTGCTTGTTGGGTGCCAGAATACTGGTAACGTCCAACAACACGCACAGAGCCTTTCTGCAGCTGGTCAAGGGGAAGCAGGAAAGTTTACAAGTCAGGCGCGATGGATGGACGACGGAACATCTATCGCTGCTGATCAAGACTTGTGGGCTTTCATTGGTGACGAGCTAAAGATGGGAATTCCGGAAAACAACCGGATTCGCGAACAGAAACAGAAGTATTTACGCAATAAGAGCTATCTCCACGATGTAACTTTACGGGCAGAGCCGTATATGTACTGGATAGCCGGGCAGGTTAAGAAACGTAACATGCCTATGGAACTGGTACTACTACCCATAGTGGAGAGCGCTTTTGATCCTCACGCAACGTCTGGCGCCAATGCCGCAGGTATTTGGCAGATCATTCCGAGCACGGGGCGCAATTATGGTTTAAAACAGACCCGCAGTTATGATGCACGTCGCGACGTTGTGGCTTCCACCACCGCCGCGCTGGACATGATGCAGCGTCTGAACAAGATGTTTGATGGCGACTGGCTGTTGACCGTTGCTGCTTATAATAGCGGTGAAGGTCGTGTCATGAAGGCAATCAAAACGAACAAAGCTCGTGGTAAACCCACTGACTTCTGGTCGTTGCCATTGCCTCAGGAAACGAAGCTATACGTGCCCAAAATGCTGGCATTGAGCGATATACTCAAAAACAGCAAACGCTATGGCGTGCGTCTGCCAACAACAGACGAAAGCCGCGCATTGGCACGTGTTCGCCTGAGTAGCCCGGTTGAGATGGCTCAGGTTGCCGATATGGCGGGTATTTCCGTCAGCAAGCTGAAGACCTTCAATGCAGGCGTGAAAGGCTCCACGTTGGGTGCCAGTGGCCCGCAATATGTGATGGTGCCAAAGAAGCATGCAGAGAAGCTGCGTGAGTCTCTGGCTTCAGGCGAAATTGCAGCCGTGCAGTCAACGCTGGTCGCGGATAACACGCCGCTGAACAGCCGTAGCTACAAAGTTCGCTCTGGCGATACGCTTTCTGGCGTCGCTTCACGTCTTGGCGTGAGCATCAATGACCTTAAGCAGTGGAATAATCTGCGCGGGTCGTCGCTGAAAGTAGGCCAGAATCTGACCGTGGGCGCAGGTAGCAGCGCACAGCGTCTGGCGAACAACAGCGATAGCATCACCTATCGTGTACGTAAAGGCGACTCGCTGTCGAGCATTGCCAAACGCCACGGGGTTAACATCAAGGATGTGATGCGCTGGAACAGCGATACGAACAATCTACAGCCAGGCGATCAGCTAACGTTGTTTGTAAAAAACAACGGCATGCCGGACTCCTGATAGCATCGTAGAAATGAAGGCACTGGTTTCCCCCCAGTGCCTTTTTTATTTATCCCGCTTTATGTGCCTCAACCATTATCGTGTCGCTGGTAAACGAGCCATCTTCCTGTAACGCAAAGTAGTCTTTCACTTGTGCAGAAGCACTTTGTTGGTATGCACGAATCGCGTCCATCAACGCTGCAGGCGTGCGCATCCGCGCCACCCACGAACTGAACTCCAGTGGCAGACGATCGGTTAACAAGGTATCAGCAATCAGATTGGCGTCATTGATTAACGACAGCCACTCTCCGCTGGAATAATTGCGTACGTGTGAGGTGTCGCGTAACGCCTCCACGGTTTGCAACCAGATATCACGTACTGGGTGGCCAGGCGACATCACATCCATCACAATCAATACACCGCCGGGCTTCAGAACGCGGTTCACTTCCCGCAGCGCGCACCCGACATCATGCCAGTGATGCGCAGAATAGCGGCTAATCACCACGTCAAATTCGTTATCTTCAAATGGCAGGCTTTCGGCATACCCCTGACGTGTGGCGACATTCTCCAGGCCTCTGTCTTTTGCCGCCTCTGCGACCACCTCAAGCATCTGCGACGATAAATCATAAGCCACAACCTGCTTTACGTGTTGCGCGGCGACAAAGCTGGCGTGCCCCGCTCCGCATCCCATATCTAACACGTGGGCATGCGAAAATGCCGACAACCTTTCCCCCAGACGTTGCAAGTCACGGCCAGATGCGTGCACCGTACTGGTTAAATAGGCATTAGCCTGAGAGCCAAACTGTTTTTCGACGTTGTCATGGTGAGAGCGTGTTGTCATTGTGTTGTCCTTCGGTTGTTGTGAAATAGGAAGGGCAACCATCACAGGCCTGCCCTACGGCAGACCTGACACACCGTTATTGTTCAGGTTTGCCGGGACTGAATTCAACGAGTAGCGGGTTGTGATCGGATGCGCGGGTGACCAGCACAGAGGCTTCACTCACGTTCAGACCACGATAGAACACAAAGTCGAGAGGGCGACCAAACGCGCGTCGGCGCTGATCGTCAGTAAAACGTACCTGGCGCAGCGACATTTCACGCGCAAAGCGGTACAGCGCATTCATCCGTCGACGGCTCCAGGCATTGAAATCGCCAGCCATGATAACCGGACCGCTGTGATGGGCAATCTGATCGCCAATAGGAAGTAACTGCTTACTATAGACATCAACGCCAAGGCTGAAATTTACCGCGTGGATATTCACCACCATCAATAAACGCGTATCAGGCAACGGGTAAACTGTCACCAACGCTGATTTCGCCAGCCGTAAAATAGGCTCACGCTCGCGCAATGGACAGCAGTAAACAGGATGGGCGGCGGAGAGCGTCATAACGCCAGAGGGGTGCTGAGGCAGCACAAAGGCGGGTACCTGGTCGGCAGCGAGATAGTTAGCGGTCGCAAACTGGACCAGTTCAGGCGTGGTTTGCGCTTCCTGCAATAACACCAGATGCGCGTCTTTGCCAAAATTTTTCAGCACCGACTGCCATTCTGCACGCTGCTGCTTAAAAATGTTCCAAACCAGCACGCGAATACGATCTTCAGTACTTAACGGAGCGCCTGCGGGTAATGCCTGGCCAATATGCGCAAACGAGCCTGGCGGTAAAATCCGCTCAACCGGCTGTCCGGCAACATAACGCATGGCATAGGTGTTTTTTCGCACTTTAGACTTTCAAACCTCTGTAACGTCAACCAGTCCGCAGCCGGACTGGTTCTTCTGTTATAGGGATTTTAGCACTCACTTTCAACGAACAATTGCAGTTTGTTTTGTAAGTGGGCGCTTACATCAATGATTTACCCCAGAGCAATGCGTACAGGTTTATCAAGACGACCGCTGACGCCCATCAGTAAGAAAGCCACCAGAACAATGAGGGCGCCAATCCACGGCGTCTGCGCCAAACCGTAATGCTCCACCGTTTGCCCGCCAATCACTGACCCCAATGCAATACCAATGTTAAACGCTGCAATGTTGAGTCCTGATGCCACATCTACCGCATTAGGCGTGAATTGTTCGGCTTTCTGAACAACGTAGACCTGCAAACCCGGTACGTTGCCAAAGGCAAAGATCCCCATCACCAGAATAGTGACCAGTGCGGCGTACTGAGTAGACGCGGTCACCTGGAAGACCATCAGCAGAACAAACAGCGCGGCGAAAATGAATTTCAGCGCAGGAACGGCGCCATGCTTATCTGCCAGTTTACCGCCCCAGATATTGCCGATAGCCACAGATACGCCATAACCCAGCAAGATCCAGCTCACTGCTGCCGGGGAGAATCCAGCCAGATCCTGCATCATCGGCGCCAGGAAGGTGAATGCCGTGAATACACCGCCGTAGCCCAGCGCCGTAACGGCGTAAATCAGCAACAGACGAGGATGGGTCAGCACTTTCACCTGGTCACGAATGCTGGCGGCAGCCCGACCGGGGATGTTGGCCGGGATCAGCAGTTGGCTACTAATCAGTGCAATCACTCCTAACAGTGATACAGCAAGAAAAGTCTCGCGCCAGCCAAAGTGCTGACCGATAAACGTACCCAGCGGTACGCCGGTTACCAGCGCCACCGTTAAGCCGCCAAACATAATGGCGATGGCGGAAGCCGCTTTCTCTTTCGGCACCAGACTTGTCGCGATGGTAGAGCCAATTGAGAAGAACACACCGTGCGCCAGCCCCGTCAGCAGACGGGCGACGATTAATGTCATATAGCCCGGTGCCTGCCATGCCAGCAAATTTCCGGCCGTAAACAAGACCATCAGCGCGACCAGTAACTGTTTACGCGGCAGGCGTCCGGTCAGAGCAGTCAGCACCGGCGCGCCAATAGCCACGCCCAGCGCATAGATTGAAACCAACATTCCGGCGGAAGGTAACGAGATCGCCAGTTGTTGTGCAATGGTCGGCACCAGGCCGACAATCACAAACTCAGTCGTGCCAATAGCGAAGGCACTTATTGTCAGTGCAAATAAAGCGAGAGGCATAAATAACTCCATAACATCAGTAATCAGATGACACGCAGTATGCCTGGATGTTTTAATGACAAAAATATTCAAAATATCAATTTAATTTTGCTTCAGGTGCAAAAATGAAAGCAACCTCCGAAGAACTTGCAATTTTTGTCGCTGTCGTGGAAAGCGGCAGCTTCAGCCGGGCGGCAGAGCAGCTTGGACAGGCCAATTCCGCTGTCAGTCGGGCAGTTAAAAAGCTGGAGATGAAGCTCGGCGTCAGTCTGCTTAATCGTACGACCCGACAGCTGAGCCTGACAGAAGAAGGAGAGCGATACTTCAGGCGTGTGCAGCAGATACTGCAAGAAATGGCCGCAGCAGAAACGGAAATCATGGAGTCGCGTAATACTCCGCGCGGCTTACTGCGTATCGATGCGGCAACGCCGGTAATGCTGCATTTCCTGATGCCGCTGATTAAACCGTTCCGTGAGCGGTATCCCGAGATGACGTTGTCTCTTGTCTCCTCAGAAACGTTCATCAATCTTATTGAACGAAAAGTGGATGTTGCGATCCGCGCAGGCACGTTAACAGATTCAAGTCTGCGCGCACGCCCGTTATTTACCAGCTATCGCAAGATTATCGCTTCACCTGACTATATTGCCCGCTTTGGCAAGCCTGAGAGCGTTGAAGAGCTAAAACAGCATCTGTGCCTGGGGTTTTCTGAACCCATCTCGCTCAATACCTGGCCGATAGCCTGTAGTGACGGACAGCTCCATGAGATCGAATGTGGGATTTCGTCCAACAGCGGGGAAACGTTAAAACAGCTTTGCCTGAGCGGTAACGGCATTGCATGTCTTTCAGATTATATGATTGACAAAGAGATCGAGCAGGGAGAACTGGTGGAACTTCTGGCCGATAAACGTCTGCCGGTAGAAATGCCTTTCAGTGCCGTTTACTACAGCGATCGTGCCGTCAGCACACGTATTCGGGCATTTATCGACTTCTTAAGTGAACATATAAAAACAGCTCCCGAAGGAGCTGTGAAAGAGGGTTAAAGGCTACAAAGGGTCAGGCAATTAGTCCCACTCAGGGGCCAGGCCTTCCGGGCTAACCAGGCGGTCGTTGCAATCCAGTGCCGCGATCGCTGCTCTATCTTCGGCATCCAGATGCAGTTCCAGTGCCAGTAGGTTACTTGCCAGGTTTTCACGCTTGGTGGAAGAAGGAATTACTGAGTAACCTTCACCTATTGCCCATGCCAGGATAACCTGTGCCGGAGTCGCATTGTGTTTTGCGGCGATGCGTGCAATCACTTCATCTTTCAGCGCTTTACCGTAAGCCAGCGTCATGTAAGAGGTGATGTGGATACCGTGCGCTTTCGCCCAGTCAACGACCTTGCGGCTCTGCAAATATGGAGACAGTTCAATCTGGTTAGTGGCAATATTCTCCACGCCCACTGCAGCAATAGCTTTTTCCATCAGCGGAATGGTGAAGTTTGAAATACCAATTTCGCGAGTCAGCCCTTGTTCTTTAGCTTCAAGCAATGCCTGCATAAATTCTTCGACAGACACGGCATCCCCCGGAGATGGCCAGTGGATCAGCGTCAGATCGACATAATCCGTACGAAGTTTTTTCAGGCTCTCTTTCAGGCTTGGGATCAGCTTGTCTTTGCTAAGGTTTTCAATCCAAATCTTGGTGGTGATGTACAGCTCGCTACGTGGTACGCCGCTCTCAGCAATCGCCTGGCCAACAGCCGCTTCATTATCATAGATTTGCGCGGTGTCGACAGCACGGTAGCCCAGTTCAAGCGCCGTTTTAACAGAAGCGATAACCACGTCATCTTTCAGGCGAAAAGTACCTAAACCGAATGCAGGGATAGTCATGAAATTCCTCTTTATTTATCAAAATGGGTTAACTGGAATCATTATGACGAACGAGAGGATCGAGAAAAAGATCGATTAAAGCAGAGGATTTTTGCTAAAACAGCAATAATCATATGACAAGCAAAGAAAAAAGCCCTGAGCGTTAGCTCAGGGCTCTTAATAAGTGGCGGAACGGACGGGACTCGAACCCGCGACCCCCTGCGTGACAGGCAGGTATTCTAACCAACTGAACTACCGCTCCACCGAATTTCTTTGTCACCACCCGGATTTTCATCCCGGTTTACTGCAATTTGATGCCTGGCAGTTCCCTACTCTCGCATGGGGAGACCCCACACTACCATCGGCGCTACGGCGTTTCACTTCTGAGTTCGGCATGGGGTCAGGTGGGACCACCGCGCTACAG